>JAQYWF010000020.1 GCA_030145105.1 Desulfosarcina sp. | reverse complement strand
TTATCTCCATCGTGGGCAAGTCGGAATCCGGCAAAACCACGCTCATCGAACGACTGATCCCCGAGTTGAAACGCCGGGGCTATCGCATCGGCATTGTCAAGCATGCCCATCGCGGATTCGATATGGATCGGAAAGGGAAAGACAGCTATCGCCACAGACAGGCGGGCGCCGATATGGTGATGCTGGCTTCTCCCGGCCAGATCGCCATGATCAAGGATGTACCCAGTGAATGTCTGGACGATTTGGTCCCATATTTCGAAGATATGGACTTGCTGATCACGGAAGGATTTAAAAGCGACCGGGCTCCAAAAATTGAGATTTTCAGGTCGGAACGACATCAGTATCCCGCCTGTCTGGAAGACGACACCTTGATGGCCATGGTGTCCGACACACCCCTCGACGTGACGGTTCCACAGTTCGCGACGGCCGACATCCAAGCGATCACCGAATTTATCGTGGCCAGATGCCTGCCCCCCCTAACGCAATAAGTGAAAGCCATCACTGCCCAGTCGGCAGAAGACCCACTCTGCCTTAAGGACTGCCGTCAAGGATCAATTCCGATCAGACACCACGGCAGGAGGGTCACTGGAGTAGACCAGGGTAACAGCAACCCTTCGGTCCTTGCCTGATCGTCGCTCTGGAATGAAGCCGGCATAGGAGAACCGGCGCTGCTCAAATAAGATCCGATGCTCTCCCTGAATGGCCTTTGCAAGGCGAGCGTTTCTTTTCATCGTCATCATCAACCTCCCTTTCGTTTGAGAACTGTACGCAAGGATGGGTTTGCGTTCAGCCATGGTGCCTTGTCAGAGCAATGGCCGTGCCTTGTCAGAGCAATGGCCGTGCCATGATTATCGGCATCCGCCCACCGGTCGTTTATTCGACCCGTACATCACAGCGGCCGCTTTCGGTTACGATTTTTGCGCACGTGGTTACGCTTTTTTTGATCGCCCGTCGGTGTTTGATTTGCCTCGGCGAGTTGTGTTAACGGTTACAACAGACATCACAAGAGATGGTCCACACTTTATTGGAAAGCAACTCCGCCAATGAACCTGAGATTTGGAATCACCGGGAAACTGCTGGTCTGGTTTCTCGTCATCATCGCTATTTTTTATGGCACGATCCTGGTCCTATACATCAATGTCCAGCAGGTGGTCAGACTGTCTGGATCCATCGTGGCGAAAAATTATGCCCTTGCCTCAGGGACGAAAAAGATGATGGAAACCCTGCTGAGCATGGAAGAAAATAAACAGAAGTACCTGCTGCTCAAAAAAGCAGACTACTTGGTCTTCTTCAATGAAGCGCAGCGGGCTTTTGAAGAAAACCTGGATCAGGTGGTCCGGCTGACCGACCTTGGCCATGACATTTCCGATGTGTGGCGGGACATCAGTCATGATTACGACACCTATCCCAACGCAGCGGAGGTTTACACCTATCTCAGCGGAAAGGTTAAAGACCCTGAAGCCGTAAATACCTTCTGGATCCCCGAAGCGATCGTCAACAGCTGGATCAGTATAATTTCCGACGAACGGCTGAAAAATGAGCTTGAAATCGAACAGGCCACACGGGAAGTGGATCGCAAGGGACGGCTTTCCGCCAAAAACGGGCTCATCGGCCTGGCGGTTTCCAGCTTGGTTGGGTTTTTGGGCATTTGCTACCTGGCTTATTCCATGATCCGCCCATTGCGGGAACTGATGGATGGCATCCGGGATATCTCCTCAGATCGTCTCAGCACCCCCCTCAAGGTCCGCAGCCAGGATGAATTTGGTGAACTGGCCAATGCCTTCAACGAAATGTCCAACCGTTTGCGCAAAGAGGAACGCATGCGGTCCGATTTCATCTCCATGCTCAGCCACGAGATCCGAACGCCATTGACATCCATCCGCGAGTCGGTCAACATGATCCGGGAAGAAGTAATGGGTCCCATCAACAGCCGGCAGGAGAAATTTCTGGGAATCGCCAGCGCGGAAATCAGCCGCATCAGCGACCTGCTGAGCCATCTGATGCAGGCATCCCGGCTGGAGCCTGGCCTGCTGAACATGCAATTGGAGCCTATTGATCCCCACACCTTCATCTCCGGATGTGCCAACAGCATCAAACTGGCCGTCGAGGCAAAAAGCATCGATCTGCATCTTGAGGTTCCCTCCCAATTGCCTCCAATCGTCGGCGACCACCAACAACTCCAACAGGCCATGTTGAACTATCTGTCCAACGCCGTAAAATTTTCCGACACCGACACCCGTATCACTGTCGGTGTCCGTCAACACCAGTCAAAAAACCTGCTCTCCTTTTTCGTCAAAGACAACGGCCCCGGTATTCTGGAAGAGGATCAAGCATTTTTATTCAACAAATACTATCGGGGTCAGCGGGAGCGCGAGCGACTGGAGGGCGTCGGCTTGGGACTCAGCATTGTCAAAAACATCGTCGAATCCCACCATGGCACCGTGTGGGTCAGCAGCCAGGTGGGCAAGGGAAGCACCTTCGGATTCACCCTGCCCTGCGCACCCGAGCGATGATGCCGGCTTGGCGGTGTGAGCGGCAATCGTTGAATTTTCTTGAATTGTCGTGCAATGGGGATTAAATTGAAAGCGCTATTATGTTGATACAGTGGTTGAAGAAGAATTAGGAACCTCATGACAAGTGTATGGAACCAATCGTATCGCCTGATGATCACCCTGATCATCGTCACTGGACTGCTTGCGGGCTGCGCGTCCGCTTTACGGGATTTTGACGACAGGATGAACCGAAAGCGGTACACGTCGGACTATGCGTCCTTTGAAAATGCGCTGTCGGTCTATAAGGACGGTGATTACGAACAGGCGGTGGAGCTGTTCAGGACGCTTTCGACGGCAAAAACCCATGAAAAACTGGCCCGAAAGGCGTGGCTGGGGGAAATTTGCTGCCGCCTGATGATAGCGGATACCCCTGCAGAATATACCGCCGCCATTGGCCTGTGGCATGATTTCGGTAAATCCGCACCTAAAAATGATGATGCCTGGGATATGGACCTGCTCGATCCACTGATCGTTCGCATGACACCTAAAAGCACTATTCGGGTGATCAAGATCCATCCGCCTGCGGCACAGACTTCCGACAGGACCGCAGTGCCTGCCGACCGGCCCCAGGACAACCAGCCACAGAGCGACCAACCGTCTCAAATCGATCAAGCCGCCCTGAAAAAAAAAGCGGCGCAGGCAGTTGAATTGCAGCGCCAGTTGGACACAGTCGCCGCCGAAAACCGCTCACTCAAGGAAAAAATCAAGGCGCTGGAAGCCATTGACCAGAATATCCAGAAGAAAAAAACGGAAATGTCAGCCCCCGGCGAATGAAACAATGAAAAATACCCCCCCCCCACAATCGGTCCTTGTTGTGGATGACGACCGAAATGTACTGGAGGTACTGGATGCCCGGCTGTCCAGCTGCGGGCTCACCGTTTATAAGGCGGATGGCGGGCGCAAGGCGCTTCAGATCCTCAAGACCCGCCGAATCGACCTGGTGGTGTCCGATGTAAAAATGCCCGAAATGGATGGCATGGCGCTGTTGACGGAGATCATTCAGATACAACCGGGCCTCCCGGTTATCTTTCTGACCGCCTATGCCAACGTTCCCGATGCGGTGAAAGCTGTCAAATCCGGTGCTGTGGACTACGTCGAAAAGCCTTTCGACGGTAAAGCCCTGACTGAAAAAATCCAGCTGATGCTCTTGGAATGCCAGGACGCGGACCCGGTCCAGGCCGTCGATCCAGACGCAGACACCGACGACCAGGTAAAAAGTCCTGCCATGAAAAACCTGCATGGTCTGGTAAAAAAGGTGGCCCGAAGCAGCGTCAATGTCCTGATTCTCGGGGAAAGCGGGGTGGGGAAAGAGCGCATCGCCAACCGGATTCACCAGTTGGGCCATCGCCGGAAGAAACCGTTTGTCGTGGTCGATTGCGGAGCCACACCGGCCGGTCTTCTGGAAAGTGAACTCTTTGGCCACGTCAAGGGGTCATTCACCCATGCCGTAAACGACAAGAAGGGACTCATCGAAACGGCGGATACCGGGACGCTGTTCCTTGACGAAATTGGCAACATCTCCCACGAGATGCAAATCCGGTTGCTCCGGTTTATCGAAGACCGAACCATCAGGCGAATCGGCGGGCTCAAGGGAACCCCCGTGGATTGCCGGATCATCGCCGCCACCAATGCCGACCTGGGTGAAGCCATCAAAACCGGTCGGTTCCGGGAAGACCTGTTTTTCCGCCTCAGGGTGGTGACCTTGACCATTCCCCCGCTACGGGAGCGAAAGGCAGATATCCCGCTGTTGGTCGACCACTTCACCCGACAGTATTGCAGCCAACACGGTGTGGAAATGGTTCGCGTCCTTGAAGAAACAATGGACTGGCTTTGTGATTACTCCTGGCCCGGCAATGTTCGGGAATTGAAAAACGCCATTGAAGGGGGCATCGTCATGTGCCGGGACCACGTACTTCGGCCGGAGGATTTTCATGTGGCAGGCGTAACGGAAACCTGCGCCGAAAATCAAACCGGTGACGATTGCCTCTCCCTGGAAGAGAGCGAAAAGCACACCATCCTCCGAGCCCTGGAACAGACCGGTGGGGTTCAAAAAGATGCCGCCGAGGTGCTGGGTATCAGCCGGCGGGCCATCCACTATAAAATCAAAAAATATGGCATCGACGCCGGAAGTATCAAGGCCAGGCACTGACCCCCCCCACCGACCCGTTTCACCGCCACCAGGGAACCCGCCCATAGCGTCAAAGTGGAACCACAAGGTGCCATTGATGGATGAGCACTGTAACCGAATCCCCCCCCTCGTCTCATTAGTGCCGTGATTAAAAAACCAATGGACATCACCCATACGAACACATATGAAAGGGGAAAAGATGAAGGAAATATTGATCTTACTGGCGGTGGTGGGCGTCTGGATCCTTCTTCAGGCCTATATTCTGCCGAAACTGGGTATCTCTACGTGAATGCGTGGTGCCTGTCAGGTGACAGACAAGAAAACCAATGCCGAACCCGTCGGAAAAAACGAAAAACGGCGATAAGGATACCGAACTGGTCCGGGCGATCAACAGCGGTCGTCAGGACCTCTTTTATGAATTGGTCCATCGTTACGAAAAAAGCCTCTACAACTTTGGCCTGAGAATGTGCGACACCCCCAGTGACGCCGAAGACATGGTGCAAGACACCTTTTTGAATGTCTTTAAGTATCTCGAGGGGTTTCGATATGAAACCAAATTCAGGAACTGGCTGTACCGGGTCGCCACCAGCGCCTGCCTGAAAAAAAAACGCCGATCCAAGTATGCACCCGACAGAGAGCTCTCCCTAGAAGAATTTCTTCCGGCAGACGAGTCGGCCGTATCCGCGGACCTGCCTCGCTGGGCGTCCCAGCCTCTGGATCAGGTGCTTGACGGGGAACTGGCCGGGGTCATCCGACAAGCACTGCTGGACCTTCCGGAAAAGTACCGGCTGGTAGTTGTTTTACGGGACGTTGAAGGGTTCACCACTCAGGAAACGGCCGAGATACTGGACCTGACCCCCACCAATATCAAGGTACGCCTGCATCGGGCGAGGCTTTTTCTCAGAAAAGCATTGAAATCTTACCATGAAACAGACTGACCCGCATCATCCCCATGAAAACTGCCTGGCGCTATTCGAACGGCTTTCTGAATATATCGACAGGGAACTGGACGCACCCACCTGCAAAGAAATTGAAACACATATCGAGGCGTGCAAACCCTGCCAGGTCTGCCTAAAGACGTTGAAACAAACGGTGGCGTTATGCAAGCACCTCGAACGCCGTCAGGTGCCGGAGGCCTTTTCCCTGAAATTGAAGGGCGCCATCTTCGACCTGGTGAACGAAAAGACCGATTGAATGCCCCGCGTTTCACCTTCCCGCCGCATATGTGGCCGATTCTTTTTTTTCACCTTCCGCACCCGACGCACCTGGCGTCCACGCACCCATTCCAGCCCACACGATTGTGACCGTATCGGATAACCTGCCCCTTGGTGCAATAAAAAAACAGCCTCAACCTGGCGCATGCTGAGGATACTGAACCTGGATGGGCCAGGTGGCGTGCCGGGCTGTGCCGATTATGTAAACTATTACATAGTTAAATGGATGGTTGTGAAGTGCGCACCATAACGCTTCTGATGAAATCCCCTGCGCTTAAGGGACGAAAAAATGCCGGATGGACGACACACAAGTTAGTAACCTATTGATAAAATTTATTTATATTTCATTCGACCTAAAAAAACCGGCGGTTTTCTTTCGTTGGCACCTTCATTGCTCTATCAACAGAGAGTTTTGAAAAATTAGATACTTATTCCTGAGCAGATGAGATATTTCAATGGGACGGGCAGTCACTGTGCGCATTGCTTCAGAATTCACTGGCAGGTTGCAACTTACTGTTTTTCCATATCTGTTAGAACGCCTCATCCACGTCCGTCATGATCCATCCATAGCCCTTCCCGACCTATCCCGGCTCATCAGGATGGATCCGGCGTTGTGCTTCATGGCCATACGCCTCGACCGATCCATGGGTTCGAATGCGCAGGCGGCGGATCCCCCCGGCATCGACGACGTGGTCAGCCGTATCGGGATGGCCGGTATCGATGCCATCACGACCCAGGCGCTGGCCAATCAGGCGTTAAACGGCATCCACCATCGACAGGGCTTGGCCCTTGGATGGTTGTGGCGGCATTGCCTAACCACAGCCATGCTGACCCAAATGCTGGCTCTGGAACGCCGCTATCACCCCGTTGAGGAGGCCTATACCGCCGGCCTGCTTCACGACATCGGCAAACTGGCCCTATTCGCCCGAACACCGGCGGCATGCGCCCCAATGCTGACCGACCCTGCTCAGGCGCGCCCATTGCTCAAAGCAGAAGAACAGGTTGCCGGCTCAGACCATGGCCGAATCGGGGCACAGTTGATCCACCGCTACACCGATGCATGGTTTGCTGCAGATGCGGCCGAGTACCACACGGCCACCGCACCGGCAGTTGTCAACGCCCTGCCACTGGTCCAGATGGTGTGGTCGGCCAACCGATTGGCCGTCGAGCCGCATCCGTCATCCGAGGCCTATCAGACGGTTGCCGGCCTAATGAACCTGGACACCCAGCAGCTGAACCGCCTTTCACGGGCAGCTCAGAAGCAGGCCCTGATGGTGGCAAACGAACTCGGCGGCATTCCTGATTCGCCGGTAAAAAGCTTGACCACCGATACGATCACCATTCCACTGAGCCAAGCGATCAAAACCAGCACCGTCCTGTCCAGCGTTTATCAAGATTTGCTGACGGCGACCGGCCGCAGCGCGATCATGCGGGTATTGCGGCAAAGTCTCTGCGTCTTTTTGGGTATCGACGCCCTGATCATGGTTGACCATGATCCCAACACCAATCTCTTAATCGGACGTTTCGCCGCCGGGAACATCTTGCCGCGCCACATCGATCGGCTGCGCATTCCCCTGCGCGCGTCGGACTGCCTGCCAGCCATCAGCCATTTCAGTGGTGAATCGGTGAATTCATTTTCAGCCGCCCAAAGAAGAAAACTGACGATCATCGACCAACAACTCATGGCGTACATGCAAAAAGATGGCATCGTCTGCATGCCGATTCGACCGGACAGCGGCGACGGCGGGGCGATGTTGCTCCTGGGCGTCGATGACGGCGATTGGCCGTGGGTCGAGAAGCAGACAACCCTGTTGAAGGCCATTGTCGTTGCCGTGGCCGGAGCGCTGGAACGAGAACGGCAACGCTGCGATCAAAGAGACCGCCGGGCGGCGGATCGCGCTGCATCGGCCATCTCAGAAACACGTAAAATCGTTCATGAAATCAACAACCCGTTGAGCATCATCAAAAACTATCTCAAGGTCCTGGCCCTGCGCACCAATGACCAATCATCGGCCACGGATGAGCTCCGCATTATCGATGAGGAGATCAACCGTGTGTCCGGACTGATAAAATCCCTGACATCACCATCAGAACGCATTCCCATACACCTTGAAACCGTTGACGTGAATGCAACGATCACCGACATACTGGGGTTGTTCCGTGAAAGCCTGCCCGGCAATTCGGGCATCCGCCTGAGCCAGGATCTGGATGCAGACATTCCCACCATCGCATCGGATCGGGATCGGCTGAAGCAGGCATTGATTAACCTGTTGAAAAATGCGATAGAAGCAATGCCTGATGGCGGAACCATTCAGGTAATCAGCCGTATGCTGGAAGGCGCCTTTCGACCAGTCGGCAACACAGAAAAAACGGGCCATATCAAAATCAGCGTCTGTGACGACGGCCCGGGTCTTGACGAAGCAATCAAAAATGACCTATTTAAGGTTAATGTGACTTCGAAAACGGGTCATCACGGACTGGGGCTGTCCATCGTCCATGAGGCGGTGACTTACCTCAAGGGCTCTCTACAGTGCGAAAGCGCCCCGGGCGGAGGGACCTGTTTTCACATCGAACTACCCACCCGCGACAATGAATCGGAAAACAGAACTGAAATGGACTGAGCTACTTAGGAGCGCTTCATGGAGAACCGCCCGCGAATATTGATCTGCGACGATGAGCCATTGATGACCGCGAGCATCAAGGCGGTCTTAGACAACGGCAACTACCAGGTTCAATTCACCAACAGCTCCCGCCATGCCCTGACCCTCATCCATGCCGAGTCCCCCGAGCTGGTCATCCTGGATGTCATGATGCCGGAGATGTCCGGCTTTGAATTGCTCGACGCCGTTGACCGGGAGTACTGCGACGCCGCCTTCATCATTGTCACCGGAGAGGCCTCTGTCGATTCGGCCATCAAGGCCATCCGTATGGGGGCAAGTGATTATCTGAGAAAGCCCTTCGAACCCGACGAACTGATCATCCGGGTGGAGAACGTGCTGAGACAGCGGCAGATGAAAAAAGATAACGTGTGCGTCCTGGCCGAGAAACGGCAACTGGAAAACCAACTGCGTCAGTCCCAGAAAATGGAAGCCATCGGCACCCTGGCCGGCGGCATCGCTCACGACTTCAACAACGTGCTGAGCATCATATTAGGCAATGCGGAACTGGCCCTGGCCGACATGTCCAGCAAACACCCCGCCCACCTGAACCTGGAACGGATACTCACAGCCAGCCTGAGGGCCCGGGAAATGATTCAGCAGTTGCTCAGCTTCAGCCGCAAGGAAGAATCCGGCCGTAAGCCGCTTCGTCTCAACAGTGTCATCACGGAGTCACTCAAGCTGATGCGGGCCTCCCTGCCCACCAACATCTCCATCGAACGCGATATCTGCACAACCGAATGCATCACCATCGCCGACGCCACCCAGATTCACCAAATCATGCTCAACCTGTGCACCAATGCCGCCCATGCCATGGAGCCCGACGGCGGCGTGCTGACCATCCGGCTGGATCCGGTGACGCTGAATAGCACCGCCGCCGCCGAAACAGACATTGTCCCGGGCCGCTACGCCAGGCTGGTGGTCGCCGACACCGGCCACGGTATCGACAAGGACATCATCAATCGGATTTTCGACCCTTATTTTACTACGAAGGAAACCGGAAAAGGCACCGGCATGGGACTCTCGGTCGTTCATGGCATCATCAAGGGCTACGGCGGCGCCATAAGGGCCTTCAGCGGAACGGGCCGGTTCACCGAATTTCACCTCTACCTGCCGAGGGTGGACGCGATCATTGACGCGGAACCCGCTATTTTCAATCAGCGGCACCTGACGGGCGGCCATGAGCATATCCTGATCGTGGATGATGAAGAGATGCTCGTGGACATGATGCGACAAGTGCTCGAGCAGCTGGGGTACACGGTCAGCCCATATACCGACAGTACCGATGCACTCAAGGCGTTTCTAAACTGCCCCCAACTCTACGACCTGCTGATCACGGATATGACCATGCCCGGGATGACGGGTACCGGCCTGGCCAAAGCGGTGAAGGCCGTGCGCGATGACTTTCCCATTATTCTATGCACCGGGTTCAACGAGCAGATCAGTCAGGAGAACGCACAATCGTTGGGTATCCAATCCTTGATCATGAAGCCTGTGGGCATGCAGCAACTGGCCGAAACCATCCGCAACGTACTGATGCCAGTATCAACGGAGCGTCGCAGACACCCGCGATTTGGTGCCCCTGCAGGCACCTTCGTGATCTCCCGCACCCACCCTTACGAGCGGTTCAGCCTGGTGGACATCGGCGTATCCGGACTGGCTTTCAGCCATGAGATGGAATCGGTGCCGGACCATCCATCTGACCAGCTTGCCATTATGACGCCCGACGGTAAAATTTTCGTCAGCGGCATCCGCTGCCATGGCGTTTCCGATATTCCCGCCGGCAGCGACGTCCCCGGCTTCCCCCTCCCCGAAGCGGGCCAGGCCCGTCGCGGTGTGTGCTTCGAGGCCCTCACCATGCGTCAGACCGAACTGATCAATCAATTCATCCGTAACCACACCTCAGAACGATTACACTGATCCGGCCTACCGATCACGCACCATCTGCCGGCCACACGCCGGGGATGGGCGTATGGCAGAACTGGCAGCTCCCTTTCGTGATATGAAAGGTGGGTATGTGGTAGCCCTGCCGCTCCACAAGCAGCCGTTTGCAGCGGTGGCAGAAGGTGTGATTGCCCGCGTGGCCCGGCACGTTGCCCAGATACACATATCGGATCCCTTCGGCCATGGCCAGCTCCCTGAACCGAATCAGGGTAGCCACCGGTGTGGGGGCCAGACGGTCAAGCTGGTAACGGGGAAAAAAGCGCAGAAAATGGAGGGGATAATTGGGTCCCAGATGTTCCAGTATCCAGCCACACATGCGTTGGACCATCTCATCGTTGTCCCCGTAGCCGGGAACCACCAGGTGGGTCATCTCAAAATGGACGCCCTGCCGGTGCAGGGTTACAAACGTGTCCAGCACCGGTTTCAACCGCCCGCCATTCAGCTGCCGATAGACGTCATCACTGATGGATTTAAGGTTCACGTTAGCCCCATCCAGCTCCCGGCATAAGGCGATCAAGGGCTTTTGATTGATATAGCCGTTCGACACCCATATATTGTGCAGGCCCCTGGACCTGGCGATACGTGCCGTGTCGATCATGTATTCATAAAACGTAGTCGGTTCGCTGTAAGTGTAAGCGATGGATTGACACCCGCTTCTCACGGCGGCTTTTACCACCGCCTCGGGAAACAGATCGAGGTGATGCACATCTTCGGGGCGAACCTGAGAAATTTCCCAGTTCTGGCAGTTGAGGCAGCGGAAGTTGCATCCGGCGGCCGCAATGGAAAAGGCGCGGGTGGTTGGCAGGAAATGGAACAGGGGCTTTTTCTCGACCGGGTCCACGTTGGCCGAGCAGGCATTCCCGTATGCCAGGCTGTAAAGGGTGCCGTCCAAGTTCACCCGGCTGCGGCAGACACTGCGGTCTCCCGGAGAGAGCCGGCAGTGGTTGGGGCATAAGGTGCACAAAACAGCGCCTTGGCCCAGCCGGCTGAAGTGATAGGCGGCCTTGGACCATTTCCACAAGGACGCGGGGGCATCATTTTGAAAAATGGTGCCCTGGATGTCCGATGGCAAACCGTCGGCGGATCCGAAGAAAGACCAGCGGGCATGGCCGGTGGCCGTGCTGCACAGGCTGGCCGCGGTGGCCAGTATGAATTGTCGCCGGCTAAGGCGTCTCATGGATCGCTCCCGCAACAAAAAAGCTGATGAATTTAATACCGGCCAGGAAAAGCGTCGCCCACAGGATCCCAAAAAAAGGAATCAACACCAGACTCACCAGCAGGACGCCGATGGCCGCACCCACCAGGTCCGCTGAAAAACTTTGCGCAGCGGCGGTGGCGCTATCCCCTGACACCATGAGGGCAAGGGGGAACTGGAATCCGCAGCAAAAGGAGACGGCCAGGCCGAAACCGTATAAAACCATGCCCGGCATTCCCTGCCGGGCGACGACCAGGATCAGGGCAAACAGCACCAATAACAGGCACAACAGCAGATCGCCGGTCATCAGCGCCCGCCGCCGGTTGCCGACAAACCGCCCGCCTGCCCAGGCGCCTGGCAGCAATCCGGCCAGGAACACGGTCACCAGCACCCCGATTTGAAGGTAAACATAACCATAAAGCGTCTGAAAGGTAAAGATGGTCACCATTTCGGCACCGATGTTGACACAGCCGGTAGTCAGCAGCACCCACTGAGGACGGGTAATCCGAGTCAGGTATGCCACCGCCGCAACCGACAATGCCAGAGCGAACCAACGCGGTGACTCGCCGTGGCGCGCTAACCATCCTACGAACGCCAGCCGCATTAACCGGGGAGACAGATCCAGGTTTCCCCCGACGCGGGGATCCACGGCGTCGTTGAGTTGACGAATCCGATGGCCGGTCAGGTCGCCGGCAAAATAGCGGCGGATATGGCGGGTGTCGATTCCCTTTTGTTCCAGAAGCACGGGTATGTCGGTCTGTATCGGCCGGTCACGGCAGACAAACAGCAGCCGCTGCCCCGGCATGAGCATGACATGGCTAAAATAGCTTCTGGCCGTGTTGGCCAGCGATGACAGCTTCTGTTGCCGAATCTCTGAGATGTAGTTGGCCACCCCCTCGATGCCGAAACTGAACACACCACCCGGTGCAAGATGGTTTTTTGCCAGCTCGAAGAACCCGGCCGTATAGAACCGATTGATCTGATAGGTTTCCGGCTCCGGCAGGTTGACCAGGATGGCGTCGTAACGCGTCGATGTATGAGAAAGGTATGCACGTGCATCCTGGGCGATGACGGTCAGTCCGCGTATGGGTGTCAACAGGTCAAAACGAAGCTGCAGTTGGGCCGCCAATGGGTCGAGTTCCACATAATCCACCCTGTCGGGGTGGTATTTTGCCACCTCTGCCATCATGCCACCGACGGCGGAAACCAGCAGCAGGCGCCGGGGGCGGTCTACCTGGGAAAGCGGAATATGAACGATCTCCTCCGCCAGGGCCGGATCCTGGGAGAAATGGCTCGGCACGCCGTCACTAAAAATGGAGACCGCGCCTGCCGATTCGATAACCTCAATGCGGCCGTAACGACTCTCCGCATAGTGAATCCGACGACCTTCCCGGGTGGGCAGCAGCCTATCTTCAAACACGGCACCGGTTACCAGGGCCGCCACCGCTAGGACGCCGGCGGCTGCGCTTCGGCGGGAAATGGCCGATTCCAGCAGGAGGAGGGAAGCCAGCAGCGGCAGGTGGACCACCAGCAGGACCTGGAACGGGGTCAGCCAATGAACCAGGGCAAAAGAAAAAATCGCTGCACCGGCCACATCTCCTGCGTTGTCGGCCATATAAATCCAGTTGCCAGGATATCGGGCCAACCGGTATCGGGCCACCGACAGGCTGTAGGGCAGCACGAAACCCACCAGCAGCGCATAGGGAAAAAGAGTGACGGCAACATAACCCAAGGTGGGATAAAACCCCACTGACGTGCCATGAATGAAGACCAGGTCCCGCAGCCAGCGAACGGCAACCACCTGACACACAGAAAAAATGACCAGCAGGCAGGAGAGAAAAGCCAGGATGGTTGGCGATGGCTGCAGTACCCAGGTCCGAAACCCCTTGGCCGCCACGGTGCCGATACCGCCGAAAACCAACCAAAAGAAAAAGATCAGCGCAATGACAATCTCATTGCCATGAAATTGAGCCAAATATTCACGGACACATACCAGTTGAACGGCCACAGAGGCAATGCCCGTGGCGACCACCACCCTGCGGACACCGCCGTCATCGGGCCTCTTCAAAATATTGAACCTGATAGACCTGCACCTCCAGATCCCCTTTCCGCCATTGATCGGCAGACAAGCCCGCTTTCATGCACAGGTGGGAGAGGAACGGTTCCGGCTGGGGCAGTTGATCCCACACCTGGGGTAAAAAAGTGGCACTGGCAAAACCTCTTTTGATGATCACCCCATCGATACCGGGCCTCAACCTGGCCAGCAGATCATCGGCATCCGTGTAGGCCAGCGCGACCGGTTCGGAAAGCACGCTCACCTCGATATGCACGGTTTCCAGCTCCTTTTTGCCCAAGGGGGAAAACCGCGGATCGCGAAGGGCCGCATTCAGTGCATTGTCGCACACCCCCTCAACAATGGGAGCGGTGGCCGACAGACTGCCGATGCATCCCCGCAGTTGGTTGTCGATTTTCAAGGTGACGAAGGTGCCGCAGCGAGCCTGAAGCGCTTGATCCGAAAGGAGCGTCTCCAGTCGTTGAGAATCGGCCGATGCTGTCATTTCACCGAAATGGCGGACCAGGGTCTGCCGGGCAAGGGCAACCAGGGCGGCCCCCTGCTCAGAAGACAGCGGTAGACGGTTGTCGGATCGGTCTTGCATAGGTTCATCTCCGTAAAAGGCAACGGCGCCATATCCCACCACGGCGTCCCTGTCACCGGCGGTATCGCCACTGTTGCTGTAATGCAGCAGTACCGGCTGCCAATGGCGTTTCCGGGCCAGTTCCAGCAGCACCCCCACCGGATAGCGGCCGCAGGTGCGATTGTCCTGATCCTGCTGCCACCGGGGATCCAGTGAAAGGATTCGGTCCAGCGTCTCCCGATCCCTTTTGACGGCGTCCTCATAGGGCAGGTAATGAGACAGGTCGGCGCTTACCACCAGCAGGGTCTGCGGCGTCTTGAGCAGGGTCGCAATCGCTCGGCCCATTTTATCGGCATCGCAGGGCCCCAGCACCACAGGAATCAATTCAAATCGGGACAGGCGGGACTGTAAAAAAGGAAGCATCACCTCCAGGCTGTGCTCTTGCCGATCTGAAGCCGCAATCGTCGCGAAGCGTTCCGGCTGGGCCCTCAGCATGGGGCTGAAATCACCGACAGGAACCGTGCCCAAAGGGGTTCGCCAGTATGAGGCCCCGGTGATCGATGCATTGCGAAATCCCACCCGGTGATCGGGACCCAACAGAACCACCCGGCCGAACCGGTCACGGGCAATAGCCACGGCGGCATGGGCAGCAGTGGTACCGGAATAGGCGTATCCGGCGTGGGGCATCATCAGGGCGCGCAGACGGGTGCGTGGACGGTGCGCGGCGTTCGAATTCCGTTCGGCCGCGTCGGTGAGGCGGCCAATCAAACGGACCAAGTCCTCCCGGTCGGCCGGATAAAACTTGCCGGACCAGACAGGGTCACGCACAGTGGCACTGCTTTTTCCCAGGGGCGCGATGGGATGCCACAGGAAAACGGTCGCCGTTAATATAAGCAGAAACCGCAGGGCGAACACGAAGAGAACCTCTTGACGTTCATTCTCTGGTGGTAACCAATGACGGTGAAAAAAGAGATTTGCTGCAACTGGCCTAAGATAGAGGTACAATGGAGCAAAACGTCGTGTCAAGGAATTTGCCGTGGGCCGGAAACTTCTTCAGCCGGAAGGGCGGGACTCGACCGGTATCGATTGACTGTCGTCGCCGTCGACATCGGGCTGCCGCCAGTATCCAAGCAGTCCGTTATTATCCGGGTCAATACCGAAGTAGTATCCGGACGGCGCAAGGACCTTCATGAGCGGTACTATCCGCGTACGAAAAAGGTTTTCCTTGAACTCACACCCGGCCGGCGTTCGACCCAGGTAAACCATATCGTACAGGGCCGATTCGATCCGGGCGGTTTCTTTGCGCATCTCATGCCCCAGATCGATGGAATAGAGAAACCCCAGGCAATTGTCGATCAAGACGCCGATATCCCGATCCATTCTGCTGATCAATTTGACACGGTTGGTGATAAATTTTCTCACGACGGCATCTCCGGCCATATATGGGGCTGATGGTCTGCTCTGGATCCAAAATTACGACGACTGACAATGGTATCGGCAGCTTCCGGAATATGCTTTAGCAACATCTTGCGGTTGCGGCATGAAAAAAACGTTGACACTTACCGATGGTCCATCACGAGCACCTTGGCACCCCGGATCCGCCTGTTTTTCAACTCAAGGAGCGCCCGATTGGCCGCTTCGAGGCTGAATGTCTCCACCTCGGGAATGATGGGAATCCGGTCGGCCATTTCCAGAAACCGGGAAACATCTGACCGGGCCACGTTGGCGACGCTTTTGATTTCCTTTTCATGCCATAGATGAGAAGAATAATCCAGCCGCAGAAGCGCGTCCCGGTCTGCCGCTTCCTTGCGAATGGCATTAACGACCAGGCGGCCACCCGGTTTGAGATTTACCAGGGCCTCTACCACCGGCGTCCAGGCCGGCGTGGTGTCGATGATCCGATCCAGCGGTTGCGGAGCCGTGTCTTTCGTATGCCCGGCCCACACGGCCCCCATGGAGCGTGCGAATGCCTGCTCTCCGGGGCTTCTGGCAAACACATAAACCCGCACGTCAGGGAACCGGTGTCGCACCATTTTAAGCACCAGGTGGGCGGAAGCGCCGAACCCGGTAAGCCCGAGACGTTGCCCGTCCTTCAGGTTGCAAAGGGCCATGGACCGATACCCGATGGCTCCGGCGCAAAGCAGTGGGGCCGCCTGGGCATCCGAAAAACGAGCGGGAATCGGGTAGGCAAAGGCCTCATGCACCGTCATATACTCGGCGTAGCCGCCATGGACATCCCGCCCAGTAGCGACAAATTCGGGGCATAGGTTCTCCCGGTCATCCAGACAGAATTCACAACAACCGCAGGTCCGGTTGATCCAGGCGACGCCCACCCGTTGCCCCGTGGAAAAGCGAACGGCCCCCGTGCCGCTTTCTTGCACCCGCCCCACCACCTGATGTCCGGGAATCACGGGCAACCGCGGCGGGGGCGTTCGCCCCTCGATTTCATCCAGTTCGGTGTGGCAAACACCGCAGGCCCCCACCTGGATCAGAATTTCCTGGTCGCCCGGGGTCGGAATGGGAACCGTCTGCGACACCAGCGGCGCTTCGGTCTTTTTCAGATCGTGGATACGCGCCAGCATCATGGCATTCATCTGGTTCATGTGGATGGCTCATGTGTCAGGGGTGAACGGGTGAGAAAAACGAATGAGAACAATCATACCACAGGATGAGAAAATTCGCCACAGCAGTCCACCAGGGCTGAATGATGCCGGGCAGCTGCATGCGTGTTCCGGCCGGTCAGGCCAAGCGCTCAATCATAAACGAAACGCCCGCTAAAATGGTTCAATCGGCTTTGGTCCGTCTCCGGTCCGGTCCGGTCCGCCGGTCATTCTTATAGGACAAGCTGACCACCACGCCATCCCGGACACTTTTGCGCCGATCCGTTCGGTTGCGACGCTTTTCCGCGAATTTGGATTTTTTGCCGGGAACCCGCGTCACGCGCTTTTTCGGTTCCTCGTTTCTCACGAAAGCACTGTTGATGACGACAATATCCATGGCTGAGTCTCCTTAACAAGGGATATCGGCAACGATTGGAATCACTTTAACGAATAATTAATCAAATAGGGCGCCGACGCTTTCGCCGGTGTGGATACGCCGAATGGCTTCGGCAAATAGCGGAGCCACAGAGAGGGTGTGGATCTTCTCAGCCTGTTTTTCCCGGGGAAGGTGCACCGTGTCGGTGACGGCCACGGATTCGATGGGACTGTCCACCAACCGGTTTACCGCAGGACCGCACAGCACACCGTGGGTAGCCCCCACGTGAATGCTTTTCACACCGGCAGCCGCAAGCGTTTTTACCGACGCGGCCAGGGTACCGCCCGTGGAAATCTCGTCTTCAAAGATGATTGCATCGCGGCCCTTCACGTCACCCACCACCAGCCCCTGAACGACTTCGGTATCGGCCACTCGCCGCTTATCGATGATGGCCATGGGCAGGTGAATGCGTTTGGCAAACCGCCCGGCCCGATTGGCTCCGCCGGCATCTGTGGCCACCACCACAGCGTTGTCCAGGCCCAGTTGGCCGCGAAAGTGGTCCACGAAATAGGGAATGGCGGTAAGATGGTCCACCGGAATGCTGAAAAAACCGTGCACCGCGTCCGAGTGCAGATCCATGGTAAGGACCCGATCGGCGCCGGCGGTCCTGATCAGGTCGGCCATGAGGCGGCCGGTAATGGATATCCGCGGGGCATCTTTCTTGTCCGAGCGGGCGTAGGAGAAATAAGGAATAACCGCCGTGATACGCCGGGCCGAGGCACTTCTCAAGGCATCCAGGATGATAAACAATTCGATGATGGTGTCGCCCACCGGCGCGGTGAACGACTGGACGACGAATACATCCTTTTCCCGCACGTTCTCACGGATCTGGACAAAAAGGTTGTCATTGGAAAAGCGGGACACCGACAGGCGGCTGAGGCCGATGCCCAGTGTTTCGCAGATGTGGGTGGCCAGCTGTACGTTGGCGCCGCCGCTGAAAATTTTGAGGTCGGAGGGCATGATCTTTTCTCCCGGTTGAAATATGGACGGATAAAGCCGTTTTACCGTGCGGGGCCGGCAACCGTAACAACCCATCCCCTGTATGAAGGGAGACCATCCCGGTCAGGTGTCAACGCGTCTTGACCGGACCGGCCCCGACCAAGTAGAGCAACACGCCGTCGTCGGCCAGCTCCAGCAGGTTCGCCGCTTCCCGGTCGTAAATGGCACCGATCCCACAGGCCCCCCATCCTATTGCGGTGGCCGCCAGGTATGCCTGTTGGCCCAGGCGCCCTGCCTCGATCATGGCATATCGATAGCCCCGCGGCCCCCAATTTCGGTCGAGGACAGCCAGGTCGGTCATGAACAGCAAATGCAGGGCGGCATGCTTCAGCCACATCTGATCCAGACAGGCTGCTGCCATGGATTCGATAAGCCTGCCGTCTGACACGCGTCCCAGTCGTTTCGCGTCCGGATCCAACAGATAAAAACCGGGTGGAATCGGCATCCTCACGCCAACCAAAAACCCAAGGGTGATGGCGGATCGGCACGCCGTGGGCATGCTCGAAGCCGTCCCCATTCGGCGGGAAATCAGTTCCATGAAAGCCATGAATCCGTCCATGAGCGCGGGTGCGACAACAAAATTTCGGCGGGAACGGCGCTGCTGCAGCACACGGGCATAATCCGCCGATCCCGGATGATCCGGCACGTTTAGGTCGACCCATGACGACGGCTGGTTTTCGAGCACGTGCAGCGGCGGGAGAGCCCCGGCATGGGTGTTGCTGAACCCATTTCCTGCCCGATGGATGGCGAGTATGTCCCCATAAGCGACCTCTTGCTCGGATACCGTGGATGCCTGGAGAATGTCAGCGGAAAGGGGTCCCACAGGGTTGGCCTCTCCAGGCTTTTTCGCCCCCGAGCCACCACCATGCAGATGCACGCAGGCCAGGCAGACTTCCCGCTGCGGATCCAGACCCAGCAGGGTCGAAGCCCGTTCATCATCGAAATCGAGATGGATGGAAAAACAAAGATCCAGCGCACCCAGGGCCAGCCGCAGATTCTCCAGCAGGTGGCCGGCATCCAGCAGCACATAACGATAAGCGCGGTTGCGATATTTCCATGCGCTGCGGAAAAAAATGCCTGTGATATAAAAGGTGGCTGAAACCGTGTGGTCCACCGGCGGGATCTCAGGCACCGAACCGTGGCGCAAGGTGGTCAGGCAGAAATCGAAAAGGTCATAGTGGTATACCCCCGGATCCATCCCATCCAGATGATGGACGGCCAGGTAGATTTCAAACGGGTAGAGTGCACCGGCCGAGGCCACGCTGCGATAATAAAAGGGGGTGCCCGCATGCATGGCACGGGCCGTAATATCGTGGGTCAGCCTGAATGCCGTTGAAAGCGTCTGGCTGTCCAGTGCATCCGAGCAGCTTGAACCATTGGCCTGACGGCGGTTCATCAGGTCGATAAAATCGATCGCCGGCAGCTTCGCCCTGCGATCCAGTGGCACCCGGGTCAGACCCGGGTAGCGCTTTGCCAGCATCGGCTGATGCGCCCAGTCCAGGGTGTGGGGCGTCAACTGGTGGCGACGGTAGCTGGTGATCCGATGATAATCCCTTGCTGTTACCTTCTGTTCAGTCATAATTAGGTTACCAAGTCCGCCAGTGCGCTGTCGACATCCGCGAAACGGAAGGAAAATCCATCGGCGATCAGCCGGTCGGGACGCACCCGCTGACTGGCCAGGAGCACCCCGGCGACCTCTCCCATCATCAGCCGCAGGGCCAGAGAAGGGGCGGGCACCACAGCCGGCCGGCCCATGGCGGCGCCCAACGCCCGGGCGAAATCCTTTTGGCGAACCACTCCTGGCGCACAGAAATTATAGGGACCGCGTGCATCTTCGCGATCGAGGAGAAATTGGATCGCGGCCAGAAGATCGGCCATGTGAATCCATGAGAACCACTGCCTGCCGCTTCCCAAAGGGCCGCCGGCAAACATGCGAAAGGCCGGCAGCATCTGGGCCAGGGCCCCGCCGCCCGCTCCCAGCACCACGCCGAAACGCATGATGGCCACCCGGACACCCTGCTTTTCTGCATCCAGTGCGGCTTCTTCCCAATCCACCGACAACCGCGCCAGAAAATCGGTTCCCGGGGTCGAATGCTCGGCGAGGGCCTGGTCACCCTGGCTGCCGTAATAGCCGACAGCCGACGTGCTGATCAGAATCTTGTCCTCGCCGTTCATGGCGCTGACAACATTACGGGTGGTGAGCATGCGACTGTCGACGATCTGTGCTTTATAGGCCCGGGACCAGCGCTTGAAAATGGTGCGACCGGCCAGATTGACCACGGCATCGGCCTGGCTCACCGCCGCCTGCCACGTTCCGGCAAGGGTGGTGTCAGCACGGATCCATGTGAAGTGCCCAGCCGATTGAAGTGGATGGGAGGCGGACGTTCCCAGCCCGGTCACCGCGTGCCCGTCGTCCAGCAGCAGACGGGTCAATGCCGTTCCCACGAATCCCGATGCTCCGGTAATAGCGATCTTCATGGTTGCTCCCAAAAGGGTTCAGCGTTCTAGGTTTGCTTTCATCCGATTATCCTGGCTTAAATTTTTAAATGGTGTCCGTCCAGAAATGAGGGATTTTGGTCGAGATCAAGGCGTGAGAAAAATTTTACCGGAGGCATATAGTTGATATCCCGAGGATACAATTTTTCGCGCAACGATGAGATCGGGCAAAATAACCATTTATGGATGGGCACTAACTAACCCTGGACGACTGAACCCCGACCCGCTTAACCCGTGAACGATTACGTTCCAAGTGCCTAATTCAGAAAACGATAGAGAAAACGCTCGATCTCCAGTCTCGGCAAGGCACCGGCGGCCGTATCAACCACCTTTCCATCCCTGAAAAACAACAGCGTCGGCAGACTCATTACACTGTACCGGCTGGACGTCATCGGATTCTGGTCGACGTTGAGCTTGGCAATTTTCAATCGGCCGGCGTAGGTCCTTGCCAGGTCCTCCAGAACGGGGGCCATGGCTCCGCACGGGGCACACCAGGCGGCCCAGCAATCCAGCAGCACAGGCAGGGGGCTGGCAATCACCTCGTCGGCAAACGTGCGATCGGTCACCATCACCGGCCGGCTGTTGATGGGAATGGGTGGAAAAGGCTGCTTGCAGCTTCCGCAGCGGGGACCATCTTGCAGCCTCGCCACGGGGATCCGGTTGCGGGTACCGCAGTTTCGGCACCGTATCAGCACACGCTCGTTTGCCATCGACGCTCCTTTGTTAGGTAGTGTCCGTCCAGAAATGAGGGATTTTGGTCGAGATCAAGGCGTGCGAAAAATTTTACCGGAGGCATATAGTTGATATTCCGAGGATAAAATTTTTCGCGCAACGCAGAGATCGGACAAAATAACCATTTATGGATGGGCACGAGGTATCACCCGCCGGCACGGCCGTCGTCGCAGGGGCCGTCGTCATCCATGCCCCGTGAATGCTCGGCCGTAAAACTGGCCGTGCATGCCTGCATGACCTCCTCACTGGCCAGGCACGCCATGGCTTTTTCGTAATCCGGTTCCTTGGAGATCTCATCCACCAGTTGGGTGTAAACCACCTTTCCCTTCCCGTCGATCACCACCACCGCCCGCGCCATGAGACCGGCCAGCGGCCCCCCGGCAATTCGCATGCCGTAGGCATCACCAAACCCGGGGCTGCGAAAAGTGGATGCGGAGACCACATGATCCAGCCCTTCGGCGCCACAGAAACGCGCATGGGCAAAGGGAAGATCGGCCGATATGCACAACACCGCCGCGTTGTCGGTGTTGCCGATTTCAGCGTTGAATTTTCTCACCGACATGGCGCAGGTCGGTGTATCGATGCTCGGGAAAATGTTGAGAACAACGGTTTTCCCTGCATAGTCCTTCAGCGATACATCTGACAGGTCGCTGCGGGTCAAGGTAAATTCCGGGGCATCCGTCCCCCGCTGGGGAAGATCGCCGGACAATTGCACGGGTGATCCTTTGAAAGCGGTTTGAGCCATTTTGTCCTCCTTGGAAAGTATGGTTAAGTGGCGGCGATTTGATCTCTTGCACCATTGGTCAATAAACATGCCAAGGCAAAAAAATGAGCTTCACCCAATGGCATTGTTATTGCTTTTGTTATTATGATAACTCATTTTTCACAAACTTCAAATCATCGGGAGGCTAATCATGGGTCATAAACGCTACCACATCAAATCCCCCTGTCCTCAGTGCGGTTGCAGTTTTGCGCAGGTGTTGTCCAAAGAAGAGATCAAGGCACGCTACGGAGACGCGCCTAACATTGAACTGGAATGCGGGGAATGCATGCTTCAATTTGAGGCCGAACGCAAAAGCGCCTGTCCCGAGTGGGACGATGAGTGCCGCCTGAATGAAGAAAAGGCCTGATCCACCGGGCGTTTGATGCTTTTTTAGGTTGACAGCACCCCGCTGAAGTGGGCATGTATCGGAAGCCAGCGATTCTGGTAAATACCCATTTTGAGACACCCCACACGTCGGGAAAGAAAGGCAGATCCAACCATGAGCTACGACTTCAATGCGGACGATGTGTTTGAAATGGCTGAACAGATTGAAAGAAACGGCGCCGTCTTCTACAGGAAGGCCGCCGCCGATATCAAGGACCCTGACGCCAAAAAGTTTCTCTCGGATCTGGCAGCCATGGAAGACAGCCACGAAAAAACCTTTTCAAGCATGAGAAAAAAGCTCGCCGATGCAGAGAAAACATCGACCGTTTTTGACCCTGGAGGCGAAGCGGCATCGTACCTCAAGGCCCTGGCCGACACCCGCATCTTTTTCGAAAAAGAGATCGATACCAACTCGTTGCAGGCAATTCTGAAGGCCGCCATCTTGGCTGAAAAAGATTCGATTGTTTTTTACCTGGGGATGAAGGACCTGGTCCCGGATGAATTGGGCCAGTCGCGGCTGGACAGCATCATCAAGGAAGAGATGTCCCACATCAACCTGCTCAGCCGCCGCCTGATCGCCACCAAGTAGCCGGGTGCCGTGGTCCGTCTTTTAAAAATGGGAAGCGACCCTTGGCCGAATGGCTCTGGCGCTTCCCTCGACCTTCCCCTGCTTGCGGTGTTTCGGCTGATGCATGAGACACCAATGTGCCATGTTCGCACCTGATACGCCCGACCACCCTGCCGAACACCAGTAAGGTAACCCTTGACGGAAAGGTAATGTGATGAAAACCCTTTGCCTGCAGTTGACAGTCGCGCTAATCATGTCTGTCCTGCCCGGCATGGCATCGGCGGAGAAGACACCGGCGGCTGGAGAACTGTTGGTGGCAATTCGCCTGAAAGCGCCCGAAAAACCTGACGCACGTGCCTATCTGGGACTCGCCGAAAGCGGCAGCTTCGATCCCACGACAATCACCGGGCAGCTGCTCATTATCGAAATTTTCAGCATGTACTGCCCTTACTGCCAGCGGGAGGCGCCGGCCGTCAACCGCCTGTATCAAGCCATCGAAGCGTCGGAAACCTTGCGTGGCCGGGTAAAAATGATTGGGATCGGGGTCGGCAATTCCGCCTATGAAGTCGACCATTTTCGCAAACACTATCAGATCGCCTTTCCCCTGTTCCCCGACGAAGACTTTATCATCCACAAATCCGTGGGCGAGGTTCGCACCCCGTTTTTCATCATCACCGACATCGGACCGAACGACAAGGGGCAGGTCCTGTGGACCGGTGCCGGGCAGATGGACAAGGTGGAAACCTTCATCAACCGCCTGAACGGCTTTTTAAAGCAACGGTGAAACCGATGAACGATTGTAAGCTGTTGAAGCACGTGATGGGGTGTGCCGCCATGCTGTTGGCTGCGATCGCTCCTGGCCCTTGCGCCGCGCAGGAAACGACCATGCAAACCATGATCTATGATCCCGGCCAGCTCAAGCCGGTCGACAGTGTGTTGAAGGTCAAGGTCGGTGATCCAGCCCCTCACTTTTCCCTGCCGTCCCTGACGGGTGAAACGATTTCCCTGGCGCAATACCGGGGAACCCGCAACGTCGTGATCTCTTTTGTCCCTGCAGCCTGGACGCCGGTCTGTTCGGATCAATGGCCGGGCTACAACATTGTCAGAGACGTTTTCGAGCAGCATGATGCGATCCTGTTGGGCATCACCGTCGATAATCTGCCCACCCTTTTCGCCTGGACCCGGCAGATGGGCGAACTCTGGTGTCCCGTCCTTTCTGACTTCTGGCCCCACGGTGAGGCGGCGCAGCGGTTTGGTGTGCTGCGCACGGACGGGACTGCCGAGCGAGCCCTGTTCATCATCGACAAAGCCGGGATCATTCGCTTCATTACCGTATCCGATATCAATCGCCGCCCCGATCTGAAAGAGATCGTGGATGCGTTACGGGCAATTCAGTAACCCATGTACGATTAGGTGGTCCTGTTCATGAACACGACCACTTAGCCGTCCCGCTTTTCTGTCTTCCGAGACAACTATGTATCACAATAAACATGAGACCTTGAATGGCGAACCAAGCCATTCACCATGACAACAAATCCAAGCCGTCACCTTCGCCGCGCGGATTTCCAATAAAATCGGCCTGACCGGCGCCATCGGCGACCCGAGAGCCAGGACAACTTATTTTTTAAATATTTTCATTAAGTTGAATGGCATTTTAATCACCACCAAAATTTTGGCACGTATCTTGATATTTATGGTCGTGATGCTCTCGGCCCTGTTCCATCGACCGGCGGCACCCAACCCCTTCGGAGAACTTCAACCCGTGAAACCGTGTGACCATCATCTCAAACAAGTCATTTTGCTGGCCGAGCGCATGATCGAGCTGGCCGACGATGGAGACGACGACCGTGAGGACACTGGGTGCGGCATTCTTTACGGCATGCTTCGCGACTCGGGCTACAAGATCAAACAAATAGCCGAAGCGGAGAAACTCAAGCACATTGCCAAAGGCTGGTGGGATGAACATTGCTGACGCCCAATCAGCATTCACACAATAAACCCTAAACATTGATAAAGGAGGAAAACGCTTGGCATTGATTAAAGGCATCACCCCCCCGAGATGTGCCCGGCCTGTGCGCACCCTCAGGCCCATTTTGAGATTCTGGGAGAGAACTGGTAACCGGCGTCACCCCACGATTAACCGTTGTATTGACATAAAAGGAGAAAACAATGGCGGAAAGATATGAGGTTTATAAGTGCGACCTTTGCGGAAACATCGTTCAGGTGCTCGTCGGCGGTGCCGGCGAACTGGTCTGCTGCGGTCAGCCCATGAAGAAGATGACCGAGAACACCGTCGATGCGGCCAAAGAAAAGCATGTGCCGGTGGTCGAAAAGATCGACGGCGGGTATAAGGTTAAAGTGGGCGACGTCCCCCACCCCATGGAGGAAAAACACTGGATCCAATGGATCGAGCTGATTGCGGACGGCAAGTCCTACTTCCAGTTTCTCGACCCGGGCAAAACGCCTGAAGCCGTGTTCAAAGTCGATGCGGCATCGGTTTCCGCAAGGGAATACTGCAACCTTCACGGGTTGTGGAAAGCGTAACCCTGCGTCTCTATAAAAGTCGGGAGACGGTGCCCCCCCTGGCTGCCGTCTCCCGAGAACCGAAGGCCGGTCCTGGCTAAACACCAGGGACGGCACGTGATCCGTGCCCGCAGGATATAGGCCACACGATCAACATCCACAAGGAGGTGCCTCATGGGTAGCTGGAAATGCGGAAATTGCGGATATGAACTCGAGGCGGATAGGCCGCCTGAGAAATGTCCGTCATGCAAGGAAAAATGTGATTTTCTGGACAACACCTGTTACACGCCCGACTGCCAGTACGAGGGCAAGGATCCCAGAATCAAATAAGGCGAAAGGGAGCAGGAAATGGCGAAAACGCTGATTGTGTATGCCACACGCACAGGCGAAACCGAAAAGATAGGCAATCTCATCGCCGAAGGGATTCGTTTCTCCGGCCATGAGGCAAATGTGGTCAAATTGACCGACATCAATAAAGAGGAAGACCTTAACGGGTACGATGCCGTGGTGTTCGGTTCTCCGACTTACCACGGGGAGATGGTTAAGGGGATGAAGACCCTGTTGTTCCTGGCTGAAAAAGCCGAACTCGAAGGCAAAGTGGGCGGTGCCTTCGGCGCCTTTGGATGGAGCGGCGAAGCCCCGGACCGTATTTTTGAAACCATGAAAAACATCTTCAAGATGAATATGGTGAGCATTCCGTTGCGACTCAAGTCGGCCAACCTGGGTGGTGGCCTGAAAATGGCCCAGGATTACGGACGGGAGATTGCCGAAAAACTAACCTGACCATCGATGTAAATGGTTCTCCACCACCACAATATCTCAGAATGCAAAAAGGAGGATGCTATGTCCACACCCCAACATTGCCCTGGCTATCAGACTTTCAAGACCCTGAAATCCTTTATCTGCAAGTGCCCTGAATGCGGCGAGAGCAAGGAGATTTTCTCCGACGAGTTCAACAAGGACCACACCTGCGCAAAATGCGGCAAGCCCATCGACTTCACCCAGTGCACCCTGGATGGGGGCGCATAGGGGGTCGATCGGCACCGTCGTTCCCCTGAAAGATACGCATCATCGAATGTCGAGCCTTTGCAGCGGCCCGGGGATGGGTGCGCCTTTGTGATGATGGGCAATTATTTCTTGCCAGCGCCCTGAAAAGGGAAACCCTAAGGGCATGAACCCAATTTTCGGCAACCGGCCGTTGATTGACCGGTCGCCGGTATCTATTCAATGAGGACGTTTTATGGACGTTGTCATGTTATCCCGGCTCCAGTTTGCCGCCGCCACCATGTTCCACTTTCTGTTCGTCCCCCTGACCCTGGGGCTCTCCGTTCTGGTTGCATACATGGGGCAAATTGGAGTTTCTCTCATGTGTAACCCTGAAGCGCCATTCGGCGCCGGGGTCATGTACTAACGTGTTACATTCCAAAAAAAATCCCAAAAAGGGATTTTAATCC
>JAQYWF010000185.1 GCA_030145105.1 Desulfosarcina sp. | reverse complement strand
GATAGGACAACATCTACGATATGGTAGATTCTCACCTTGTGAATAAAAGATTCGGTTTGATGTAATCTGTATAGTTTGAACAGTGATGAATGTTGGCATACCTTTTCGATAGGTTAATTTATTCAACGTTAGATATCGTTGACGCCACGGCATGGGAATATCCCTTCTCCGCTGCCAGTATATCTAAGTGAAGGGATGCCACCTGCTCCAATGGGGGGTAAAAACCACGACTCATTTTGCGGGTGTCCGCCACCTTCAGGTATCGTCGGCACCCACCACACAGGTTCACCCGGTATTCCGGTTCATCCTCGCTGTACAGGTATTCCAGTGAGTGGCTGTCCCGGTTGCTGCAAAACGGGCAGGCCAGCCGCTTTACCGGCCAGCGGTGCCAGCAAAACCCGCAGTGGATCCATTGCTGGCCCTCGGCATCAAGCTCTCCGATGATGGGTGCACTGCCGCAGATCGGGCAGTTGCTTTGATTTTCATGACTGCCGGTCAACCGGGCGGTCAACTGCCGGACGCCGGCTGCGATACTGGGTTTGACGGCCAAATAGAGCAGCAGGGAAATCATCTGAGGTGATACGTCCATAGTCTTGGCGAGCTCCTCGATTCGGCCTCTTTCCGTCAACACATCGGCAAACAACGCATCCATGGCCACACCGTCGCCCATGGCCCGGGTCAAGGCCTCACCGGCAGCACCCAGTTTCTCACCGGATCGTATGGCGATCTCGCAGATCTGCGCCAGCAGTTTTTCAGCCGCCGGGATGTCGACCGTAAATGCCGACGGCTCGACGAGCGAGAAACCCTCCTTTGTTTTCATTTCCAGGAGCGCTTCGTCAAGCCGGATCGCTCGCGGAGCAGTTTTAACGGCAGCATGGGCCTGGGCCACAAAAACCGCCCCGTAAAACCCGATGATGGCCGAATAGGCAGGCCGTATGGAAGCCACCCGGGAAACGGCTTGTTCTACTGCTGCCGCATCCCAAAGGGGATTGCTGTTCATGGGTTTGTTCCTTTCCGTTGGGTACCTTGTGGATATAACAACTGCGCTTTAGGTCTGCCGCCAACATAGCAAAAAAAGGAGAGGTGCTGCAACCGCAGCGGCCTCTCCTTTCACGTGCGAGATAAAATCAGGAACCGAGCCATGGTCCGGTCCATTGGCAGTTAGCCGACGATCCTCCTATGCCAGTTGACGCAACGCCCGCCAAAAGGGGCTGGCCATTTTCCTCAGGGCCATGTGCCGGCTCAACCCGTGGGAACCTGCCGATGCCATGACAAACTCGTAATACAAGGCAGGTGCCTCGCTGACCAGATAGATCACATTGACATCGTCCGCATCCACCAGTTGGGCACTATTATGTCTTTTACTGACCTGGGCCAGCCGCTGCTGGGCCAGCGAGACCATCTGGTCGCGATCACCAAAGTTCATGGTGCCCGTCGGGCAGGTCTTGACGCAGGCCGGCAGCAGGCCGTTGGTTACGCGGCCGTTGCACATGTCGCATTTGGCCAGGGTACCGTCAGCCGCTTTGCGCGGGATGTTGTAAGGGCAGGACTCGATGATCTCGTCCGCAAACAGGTTTTTGGTATTGGCGGTAAAAATCACTGCGCCGGTTTTGTCATCCTTGAAGATGGCGCTCTCATCCTGAGCTGTTTCCAGGCAGGGCGGTTCGATGCAGTGGCGGCACTGCTCCGGGAAGAAAAGCCATTTCAGCTTTCCGTCGGTTTCCGTTTCACGCATGCGGACCAGCTTGTAAGTGGAAAAAGAGAGGTCCGGCGGGTTCTCCAAGGTTCCCCGGTTTTCGGTCTTTTCGGCCGGCAGGTCATGCCACTGCTTGCAAGCCACCTGACAGCCCCTGCATCCGGTGCACCGGGTGGTGTCGATAAAAAATGCGTTGCTCATGCCGATTCCCTCCTTTTACACTTTAACCACGTTGACCATGAATGCCTTGGTTTCCGGAATCCGGGTGTTGGGATCGCCGGCCGATGGCGTAAGCAAGTTGGCGCTATCCTCTTTGCCGGTTGACGGCCATCGCCAGCCATAGTGCCAGGGAATTCCCACCTGATGAACCGTCAGCCCGCCCATCATGAAGGGCTTGAACCGTTTGGTGACAACGGTGCTGCATGCCACCTTGCCACGAGCCGAGGTGAGGTTGACCCGTTCGCCGTTTTGGATGCCCTTGAGCTCGGCCAACTCTTCGCTGATTTCCACGAACATCTGTGGCTGCATTTCCATCAGCCAGCTCTGGGTGCGGGTCATCAACCCCGTCTGCCAGTGCTCGCTGACCCGGTAGGTGGTGCCCACATAGGGATATCGCGGGTCGCAGGTGGCGTGGGCATCGGCCTTGGTGGCATATACCGCCGCCGTGGGATTAACCATCTGCGGGTTGAGGAAATTCTTCTCCACCGGGCACTCCAGGGGCTCGTAATGCTCGGGGAAAGGGCCATCTGCCCGGCCCGGCCCGAAGACCTGGGCATGGCCGTGCTTTCTCATGATAAAGGGATGCTTGGCGTCATCCCGCCAGGACCCATCCGGGTTCTGCAGCGGATACCAGCCGCCGTCGGGTACATCCCCTATCCATTTGCGTGAGACATACTTGCCGTCTTTCTCTTCGCCCTTGAAGTAAACGACCCAGTCCTTGCGGTCCCACGGTACGCCCTTGGCGTCCACCGAGGCCCGGTTGTAGATGATGCGGCGGTTGACCGGCCAGCACCAGGCAAATTCCGGGAAAAGGCCGATGTTGTTCACCGCGTCCTCCTGCCCACGACGAGCGGCCATGTTGCCTTTTTCCGTGTAGCTGTTGCAGTAAAGCCAGTTGCCCGACGAGGTAGACCCGTCGGCCTGGAGGAAAGCGAAGCTGGGGACCAGGGTGCCCTTTCTATAGGTTTTGCCTTTAATGGTGACATCTTTCACGAAATAACCGTTGATCTCCTTGGCAACCTTATGGGGGTCGTATGTACCGTCGGTGGCGTAGTCCCATTTCAGGTTGGCAATCGGCTCTGGATACAAGCCGTCCTCCTGATAGACCTCCTTGATCTTTTCTCCCAGGGTCAGGATGATATCGCCGTCCGGCAAGCTGTCTCCCAGGGGCTTAGGGCCCCGGCAGCGCCACTGCATCCACCGGCCGCTGTTGGTGATGCTGCCCTCCTTCTCCACCGATGCACAGGCCGGGAGCATGAAGACCTCGGTTTTGATGGCGCCCGGATCCATACCCGGGCCTTTCCAGAACGATCCGGTTTCATTGTCGAACAGGTTGACGTTGACCATCCAGTCAAGTTTTCCTAAAGCTTCGCGCGTCTTGTTGGCGTTGGCGCCGCTGCAGGCCGGGTTCTGGCCCCAGGCAAAAAAACCCTTGATCGTCTCCTTGTACATGGCGTCAAAGATGTCGAACCAGGAGTATACAGCGCCGTCATCCACCTTGGGCAACCATCGATAGCCGAACTCGTTGGCGACATCAGCCTTTTCGCCGAAAAAGGATTTGAGCATGGAGACGCTGTATTTGGGGTAGTTTTGCCACCAATTGGCTGACAACGGATCCTTGCTGGATGGTGTCCATTTTTCGTTGTAAGCCGCCAGGGTGGTATTGGATGCCCGGGCTGTTTTAAGGCAGCCGGGCCAGATGTGCCACAGCAGGCAGTGGTCCGTGGACCCCTGAACATTGGGTTCGCCGCGCAGGGCGTTGACGCCACCGCCGGCCACCCCCATGTTGCCCAGCAGCTGCTGGATGATGGCCATGGTGCGGATATTCTGGGTGCCGGTGGTGTGCTGGGTCCAATGATGGTGCCGGCCTTGCCCCGCTCTCCGGTCTTGCTGTACACATCGTAGACCCGCTGCAGGTCGGCCTCGCTGGTGCCTGTAACCGCCGAGACGGTTTTCAGGTCGTAGCGGTCAAAATGTTTTTTAAGCAGCTGAAACACACATCGGTTGTGCTTCAGCGACCGGTCCATTTTGGGTACGCCGTTTTTGTCCATCTCGAAGGCCCACTGGCTCTTGTCGTATTTTCCCATTGCGGGGCCTTCCGAATTCTTCTCGTAACCGGAGAAAAGGCCGTTCTTGAACCCATATTTTTTACCGACGATGAACGGTGCATTGGTGTACAAGGACACATACTCCTCGCTGTAGCGCTTGTTGTCCAGGATGTACTTGATCATCCCGCCGAGAAAGGCGATATCGCTGCCGGAACGCAAGGCGGTGTATATGTCCGCCTTGGCCGAGGTCCGGGTAAAGCGGGGATCCACGCTGATCAGCGTGGATCCCTTTTCCATGGCCTCGGCCACATACTTGAATGAGATGGGGTGGTTTTCAGCGGCATTGCTACCCATGATCAGAATGCAGTCGCTGTTTTTTATGTCGATCCAGTGATTGGTCATCGCACCGCGTCCGAACGACTCTGCCAGAGCCGCAACCGTGGCGCTGTGTCAGATGCGCGCCTGGTGTTCGATATAGACCAGCCCCAGGGCTCGCATGAGGGCCTGGTAGGTCCAGCACTCCTCGTTATCCATGGCGGCGCTGCCCACCGATGCGATGGCCGTGGTGCGGTTGACCACCTGCCCCTTGTCGTTTTTGGCGGTGAAGGAGGCATCGCGGGTTTCTTTCACGCGGTGGGCGATTTTTCCCAGGGCCCAGTCCCAGGAGACCGCGTGCCATTTGTCCGTATAGGGCGCCCGGTACATGGGTTGGGTCAGCCGGTTCTCGTTTTCCACCAGCTGCTTCAAAGAGGCCCCTTTTGAACAAAGCGCACCGCACAGTAACAGCAGATGGTGTTGGTTTCCTTGGCATACTTGGTTTTCAGCATCCCGGCATGGGCCCTGACCGGCTTCAGGTCGAAACCCAGCCCACTGACGGCCAGACCGGCAGCACCGGCGCCGGTGATCTGGATAAACTGCCTGCGGTTGACATCCATAATCGTTCTCCTTTTCTATGCTCGGTTATCCGTTCCCGGGCTGCCTTGTTTCGCAAAGGATCAGGCTCGGAAACGCCTGAATTCAGCTTGTCGATGAAGTCGGTTCAGGCCTTCACCCGGAGGTGCCAGCTCAGCGGCAAGGGTTTTTACCAGGTCCCGATATACCTTGAGGGCGGCGCTGCGGCGTCCCTGGCGCTGGAATAAACGCATGAGCTGTTGGTGAGCCTGTTCGGCCAGGGGGTCGGCCCGGATCACGATACTGCAGTGCCGAATCGCTTCATCCAAATCCCCCTTTCGCTCCAAAAGTCCCACCGTCTCCATGAGCACGGCAAGATACCGTTCCTTCAGGGCGGCACGTTTCATTTCGGCCCAATTCAGATAGCGTTCTTCAGGGAGAAAATCCCCCCGATAGATTTCAACGGCCCACCGGCAAGCTGACAGGATCCGGTCGTCATCGTCGTCACGCTTCAGTTGCCGAACCTCGTCGCAAGCCTCCAGAAAATCGATGACATCCACCCGGCAGCGCCGCATATCCAAGCTGACCCGATTGTCCTTCAGAAAAATGAATGAGGAACCGGCTCGCTGATCCACCACCGGCTCCAGAATCCTGCGCAGCCGGTGGAGGGTCACCTTGAAGCGCTTCAGGGCCGCATCATGACTGCTATCCGGCCAGAGGGCATCCATGAGGATATCCTTGGGAATTTCTCTGCACCCGTTGACGAGGATGGCCTTGAGCAGCAGCTTCTGGCGAAGGCCGGCCCAATGGGCATCGGCAATGGCCGCACCACCATTTCGGCATACCTCGAACCCACCCAGGGTTCTGATTTCAAGACTGGCACGGGTAACATCGGAACCGACCGTCGTCGCCGGATGCGGGATCAGTGTCTCCGCGCCCGCTTGATCAGCCGGTTCGGGGGCTTGAGGGGGCAGGTGGTCGAGGATGCGGCGGGCGAGTCGAGCCGCCTCGGAATGGCGGGTCTGAAGGGCCGGCGTGCAGGCCGCCACGATGTCATGGGCAGCCAGGATGGGAAAGGCTTCATATCCTTGTGATGCCGCCACGGCGAGGGCGGATTCCAATAGTCGGTTCGCCGCTCCCCCATTGCCCAAGGCCGCTTCCACCAGCGACAGGCTCAATTGGGCCTCGGCCAGCGATAGGTGGCTGGACACCCGACTGAAAAAATCACGAGCCGTTTCCAGCTCATGCCGGGCGCCGGCAAGATCGTTCAGGTGATAGGCCACCATACCCAGAATCAGGCGACAGCGAAACAGGTGAATGCTCTTTCCAAGGCTTTGGGCAATCACCTCAATCGCCTGCCCAGCAGACATTCGCGACCGCTCAAAACGCCCTTGATGATAGGCTTTCAGTGCCCGTAGGCGAAGGGCCAACCCATTGTAAAAAGGGTTGGCAGCCAGCATGGCCACATCGTTGAGATGACGGACGGTGCGACCCACCGCATCGAAGTGCCGTTGATGTATCTTCAGCAGACCGGACAAGTCCACGTGGATCGGGTAAAGAAAAAGCAACCCAAACTTGTCGATATCGTCATGGTTGGCATCAAGTAAACGCTGGGCTCGGACCAGGTCTCCTTTGGACAGTGAGAGTTCCATGCGGACGATGTTTTGCAGCGCACGGTATTCGGGGTAGGCGGCCGATACCAATTGATGGATGGTGGCAAGGGCTTTTTCCGCCGCAGCAAACTCCCCGGTCAACGTGAGCCCGAAGACATGGATGATGGTCGTGTTCACCGTGAGGGTGTCATCCTGGATCGTGTGGGCCAGCAGCATGGCGTTGCGGCAAGCGGACAGGCCTTTTTGGAGATCACTGGCGCCGGAGAGGTATCCGAACGCCACCTGCATCCACAACACCGCCTTGGCAAAGGGATAATAACGGTTCCCGCTGACCTTTTCGAGCATGGCCCAGGCCGCTTCGAGCCAGCGGTTCAGCAACGCGGTCGGGTGGCCGATGAAAACGACGGCTTCGATGAGATAGGCCAGCGCCAACAATTGTCCCCGTTGATCGCCTTTCGCCTTGAACCGATCGAATGCCCTTGAAAAGGCCCGGATGTTCCTTCGCCCCCCGCTGATACGTCGCCCCACGGTCTTGTAAAAGGAGAGCCAGGCATCCTCATGAATCATTTTATCGGGCAGGATGTCGATCCACCCGGCCAAATCGGCAAACCGTCCCTGGGCGGACAGGCCCATGGCAATTTTCTTGATTCCGGCCACCGCTTTTCCAAAGGACTCCGCCTGCAGGAAAAAGCGAATGGCCTCCTCGAAATTACCTGCGCCCCAGGACAGGCCGGCGGCTCTGACGAGGAGCACCCGCTGCTCTTCCCTGTCCAGGACACCGTGGAATTTCTCGAGTAGAAAATCGCGAAACAGCTGGTTGTAACGATATCCCCAACCGGTTTTTATGTCAGGAAGGTGATGGATGAACAGATTTTACCGAACCATGCTATTGAGAATGGTTTCAACATCCCCCACCGGTTGATTTTCCATATAACGGGCGGTAATTTTCGGATCGATGGTGTCGAAAATGGCCGATCGGACCAGAAAATTCCGGGTCGTCTCATCCAGTTCGGAAAAGACCGCTTCGGAAAAATAGGCCAGTCGATCTCCATGCATGGCAACGGGCAGTTTGTGGTCGATAAAGTCAATGCGCTGCGCCTCGGGAAGATGACTCAACGCCTCCCACACCAGCACCAGGCCGCCGGCCCATCCATCCGTAATTTCACGGATCCTGGCCATTTGGGGCGGCGCCAAGCGCAGATCGTACAGGTCTGAATAAAAACGAAAAATTTCATCGGTGGTAAACGCCAGCTCGTCATTGTTGAGAACGACGAGTTCCTGGTGGATCCTCAGCTGTTCAAGCTTCAACGGCGGCGTCTCCCGGGATACAAGCACCAGGCAGCTGGTCGGGGAAAGGTTGCCGATGATCCTGTCGATGAGCGTCAGGCGCTCCGCATCGCCATAAAGCCGATCGAGCCCGTCCATCACGATTCGAACCGGTACCCGGGTGATGATTTCTTTGAGAAAAACGTTGGCCAGTTCATAGATACGACCCAAACCCGTTTCGGTTCCCAGGGCAATGGCTGGGTTTTTCAAAAAGGCAGAGGCATCCAGGGAGGGCTGCGACGCTTGCAGGGCGTGGACCAGCAATTGGAAAAAATTACCGGATTGCTGTCCGACGGATCGAGCAAGGACGTATCGATTGTCCTCGACCGGTTGCCTCTCACCCTGCAAGGAAATCGTTGCAAATGTTCGTGTTTCAGGTATCATGATGCCGTCAGGCAGAAACGACACATCCTTATTATCCAAACGTCCCTTCAAGGAATGACCGTTACGATGAATGCCACGAAAACGGTTCTGGTCATTGACGATGAAGCCGCCACCTTGACCATGTTCCGTCTGTTTCTGAATGCCTACGGCTATTCGGTGCTGACCGCTGAAAATGGTGAAACCGGCCTTCAGCTGGTTCGGGAACATCACCCCGGCATCGTATTCACCGACCTTAAAATGCCCGGCATGGACGGATTCGAAGTACTCAAACAAATCAAAAAGATGACACCGGAAACTGAGGTGGTCGTGATTACCGGCCATGGCGACATGGACCATGTGGTCCGCGCCCTGAATCTCGACGCCACTGATTTTATCAACAAGCCCATCGGCCGCAGCGCCCTTGATGCGGCTCTCAAGCGGGCGGAAGCACGCCTTAATGACGACCGCCGGGACAATGCACCCCTCCACGTGGCGATCTCGTCCGGTGTGGGTATCGTATCCATCCACGGAACCCTTTCCGGCCTGCACAAAAACCGGTTCACGGCATATTTGCATCGTGCATTGGATTCAGGAGCCAAAGGAATCGTCATCCGCTTCGACAATTTTTCGGCTGTAAACGGGACCAGCATCGCGCTGCTCACCCGGCTGTTGTCGGAAACCCGGGCAACGGGAACGCCGGTTTTCATTGTCGGGCTCTCGGAAAATTTTAAAACCATTTTCGACATGGTGGGCATCACGCGAGTCGCCCCGTGCGTCGACACAGTGGAAACGGCGATATCAGCCATGGGAAGAAACAAAACGATGTAAGCATTTTTTTGTGCATGGGACCAAAAACAAACTTGCAGTTTAGAATCCGGATCAGTATAAAAACGTCAAGCATCTCGGTTTCTCATTTAATCCGGCACAACCACGCAAGGTAGAAACTATGCAGCGGTCCACAGTCAGCGACAGCTTGCTGGGGAACCTTTCCTCCGACCATCGTTATTGGAAGATCCGTTATTTTTCAGTGGGGAAGGTCATCCCGATCCAACATTCAACACCACCTGAGCCTGCACGCGCCAGCGTTTCAACGAGGAGGCACTATGGTTGATTCCCGAAGCTGGGACTGGGAGACCGGTGAGAAACAAGTTTCTCTGGACTCCTGGAAAAAGAAATACCAATGGGTTGAAGAGCCCTATGCCAGCCCCGATGGCGAAACGATCGCCGCCATCGTCAACATAGACGAGGCCGAATTCACCGTCTGCGTCAATGGCGAGGCTTGGGGAGAAACCGTATTCGATAAAATCTGGCACCTGCGTTTCTCACCGGACGGCAGGCTCACCGCCCTGGTGTCCGAAATGGGTGAGTGGACCATGGCCGTGGACGGCGAGGCCTGGGAGAACAAATTCGGCTACATCTGGGAGCCGCGCTTCAGCATCGACGGCACCGCTATCGCCGCCGCGGTGCAGCAGGACATGCGCTATGCCATGGTTCTGAACGGGGAACCCTGGGAGCAGACCTACGCCAACATGACTT
>JAQYWF010000242.1 GCA_030145105.1 Desulfosarcina sp. | reverse complement strand
GGTTTGGCGGCGGCTTTGCCCTCGTGGACGCCTGGACCCGCTCGTTCGGTTGGGGTCACCTGGCCACGGGCTTGGCATTCATCGGGGTGCTTGCAGGATTGAAGAGCCTGGTCGACCAACCGTTCAGCCTCTACGCCACCTTTGTGATCGAACAGCGTTTCGGATTCAACAAAACCAGCCCTGCCGTCTGGATAAAGGACCGATTCAAGGCCCTGCTCCTGGCCATGGGTTTTGGCATCCCGCTGCTGACCGGGGTTCTGGCTTTTTTCCAGTATGCCGGATCGAGCGCATGGACCTGGTGCTGGGCGTTGATCACCCTGTTCATGATCGTGGTCCAGTTTATCGCCCCCACCTGGATCATGCCGCTGTTCAACCGGTTCGAACCGCTGGAAGCCGGTGAACTGAAAGATGCCATCATGGCTTATGCCCGCACCATCGACTTCTCGCTGGATAACATCTATGTCATGGACGGCTCAAAACGCTCATCCAAATCAAACGCCTTCTTTACGGGATTCGGCCGCCATCGGCGCATCGTGCTCTTCGACACCCTCATCGCCGGGCACACCACCGACGAATTGGTGGCTGTGCTGGCCCATGAAATGGGGCACTATAAGATGCGGCACATTCTGAAGATGATGGCGCTGGGCATCCTGCAGACCGGCATGCTGCTATTTCTCATGTCCCTGTTGATCAACACACCGGTATTGGTTGAAGCATTTTATGTAAAGCAGCCGTCGGTTCACGCCGGGTTGGTGTTCTTTGGCCTGCTCTACGCGCCGGTGGACTTTTTTCTGGGAATATTCGGGCATTGCGTGTCCCGCCGGCATGAGTTTGCGGCAGACCGTTTTGCGGCAACCACCACCGGAAAAACCCGCCCCATGGTCGAAGCCCTTAAAAAACTCAGCCTCCACAACCTCTCGAATCTGTCTCCGCACCCGCTTTATGTTTTCTTGAACTACTCTCACCCACCGGTGCTACAACGGATTGGGGAGCTAGAGGACGGAGGTCGGAAGTCAGAGGTCTGAGGGCGGAGGTCGGAGGTCGGAGGATTAGGATTCACGGTTGACGGTTGATAGTGAATGGTGGTGATGGTAACCATATTGTCTAAAACGTAAAACTTAACACGCTTTCCACGACGGAAAGCATCAAACCAATAGAACTAATCAGACCAATTATACCAATTCAGTTATCAACTTATTTATAATTTTATGGGCGTCCCCCTAATTTTCTCCGCATCGCCTTGCGCCTAACGCCTTGCGACTTACGGTTAAAAAACCCAGGCACCAGGGACAGATTAGCTGGTGAGCTGGTAGCTGAAAAGCCGGGAGGGCGAGAGGGCGGGTTAAAAGCCGTGAGGGCGGGAGAGCGGGAGAGCGACTAACGACTCACGACTTACGTAATGCGCTTTGCGACTTACGCCTACCGCCTTGCGACTAACGACTTGCGGTTAAAAAACCGTCAACTGAGTTTCGTTCCAAAAGCTCTCAATGATAATAACCAATCAAACGAATTCAACCAATCAAACCAATTCAACCAACTTAACCAATTTAGGGCTCCTGAACAAGCATGGTCGATGGATCCAGCAGCTGGTCACAGGCTTCTGAATCCTCGGGGCCGCCCTTCAAACAGCGAATGTGAATTTTTTTTCCTTCGGGCTGAAGCTCGATGGCGGCGTCGAACAGATCGCCGACAGCGGACAGCTGCACCGGCAGACCATCCGCACCGGGCGTTTGGTGGCGATGGGTGGTAACGGTGAACCACAGGTGAAGACGATGGTTCACCGAAAAGGTTTTCAATCCTTCCAGCGGGGATCTCAGGCTCTCGTCAAAAGGCAGCCCGTCGATAATCACCATATGGGGATTGAATATCTGCTGCTCGGTCAGATCCTTGACCCGTTCTTCCAGTTTGGGGACGCTGAATCCTTCGACCTTGAACGTCATGATAAACCGGTGCATCTGAATGGATTCCCACAACTCCTTGATCTGCCGCACATGGTACTGGCTGGCCAAGCTGTTGAGCACCTCCTGGTACCACAGATTCACCTTGTCAACGGGATCGTCCAGGCTCACGTGGAGTACATTTTTCTGCTGCAGCATGGTATTGAGGGCCACCTGAACGATCAGGGCGGTTTTACCCACGCCGGCACGGGCCAATACGGCTCCGAAGCCCCCTTGAGGAACAATGGCTTCGTTTTCGTGGCCCATCAGCCTCAGCGGATTTCTGAGGATCAGGTCGTTTTTAAGCATATCCAGGTTCCTTTCTTTCAAATTGATGACTTCTAAATCAAGCAACGTTCTTTTTCTCTTCCTGATGCTTTTTGGCAATCTCTTCCGAGATGGACTGGGGAACCTGCCGGTAGGTGGCAAATTCCATCGTGAACTGGGCCTTTCCCTGAGTCAGGGAACGAAGTACCGTCGAATACCCGAACATCTCTGCCAGGGGCACCTGGGATTCGATGACGCACATAGGCCCCTCGTCCTGGGAGCCAATGATCATGCCGCGACGCTGGTTCAAAGACCCCATGACACCGCCCTGGAATTCGGTGGGGGTCTCCACCGCCACCTTCATGATCGGTTCGTGAATCACCGGCGCCGCTTTCATGTAGCCCTCCAGAAAAGCACCGCGGGCGGCAGCCTGGAAAGCCATCTCCGATGAGTCCACACTATGGGAGGCGCCGTCGTCGATCACCACCTTGACGCCGGTGACCGGAAACTCCATTTTGGGCCCTTTGGGCAGGCAGTTTCTGAAGCCCTTTTCACAGGCCGAGATAAACTGGGTGGGAATGGACCCGCCGGTGACTTCGTTGACAAAGGTGAATTCTTCCCCGTCCACCGGTTCCATATACCCGGCCACACGGCCGTACTGGCCCGAACCGCCGGTCTGCTTCTTGTGGGTGTAGTTGAACTCGGACCGCCGGGTGATGGTTTCCCGGTAAGCCACCCGGGGAGCGCCGCTGGTCACTTCGGCATTGTACTCCCGGCGCATGCGTTCGATGTATACTTCCAGATGGAGCTCCCCCATACCGGAGATGATCGTGTCACCGGTCTCTTCGCTCACGTAGGTGCGGAAGGTGGGGTCCTCCTTGGAAAAGCGGTTGAGGGCCTTGGACATGTTGATTTCCGCCTTGTTGTCCTTGGGGACAATCGCCAGGGAGATCACCGGTTCTGGCACGTACATCGAGGTCATGGTCAGATTGACGCTGCGGTCGGTAAAGGTGTCACCCGATGCACAGTCGACCCCGAACAGGGCTCCGATATACCCGGCAGAGATTCCCACGATGTCTTCCATCTGGTTGGCGTGCATGCGCGCCAGACGGCCGATCTTGATCTTCCGGCCGGTGCGCACGTTGACCACCGTATCGCCCTTGGCCAGTTTGCCCTGGTAAACACGAATATAGGTGAGCTGACCATATTGGCCGTCCTCCAGTTTGAAGGCCAGCGCCACGGTAGGCTTGGTGTCATCCGAGGTCAGGGTCACCTGTGCCTCGTCCTGGTCCAGGTCCAGGGCCTGGTTCGACACATCCGCAGGACAGGGCAGCAGTTGGGTGACGGCATCCAGCAGCGGCTGAACCGCTTTGTTCTTGTATGCAGAACCCATGAATACGGGTGTGATCTTTCGCTCCAGGGTCCCTTTGCGCATGGCGTCGATAAGCATCTCTGCCGGTATGGGCGTCTCTTCGAGGACCGCCTCGGTCAGCTCGTCGGAAAACAGGGTAGCGGCATCGATGAGCACCTCCCGTTTCTCCATGGCCAGATCCATAAGGGATTCCGGGATCTCCTCCTCACGGATCGTTTCGCCGTTATCGCCGTCAAAATAGATGGCTTTCATGGTCACCAGATCCACGACGCCTTCATGATCTGCTTCGAGCCCCACGGGGATTTGCATGGCCACTGCGTTGTGGCCCAGTTTATCCTTGAGCTGGGCCACCACCCGGAACGGATTGGCACCGCTGCGGTCGCATTTATTGATGAATGCAATGCAGGGAACCTTGTAGCGCTTCATCTGCTGGTCAACGGTAATCGACTGGCTTTGAACCCCGCCCACCGAACAGAGGACCAGAATGGCGCCGTCCAGCACACGCAGGCTGCGCTCCACCTCGATGGTAAAGTCAACATGGCCCGGCGTATCGATGATATTGATTTCATGATTATTCCACTCGCAGTAGGTGGCAGCGGAGGCGATGGTGATCCCCCGTTCCTTTTCGAGCTCCATGGAATCCATGGTTGCCCCCACCCCGTCTTTACCCTTTACGTCGTGGATGGCATGAATGCGCTTGGTGTAAAACAGGATTCGCTCGGTGAGCGTGGTTTTGCCTGAATCGATATGGGCGCTGATGCCGATGTTTCTGATCTTCTCGATGCGTGTCGCCATGATGTCCTCTGTTTGTGAGCGCACTGTCTGACCGGTTGCTGCGCTCGGTCTGTATGTTAGGTATAATAAAAAAAAGATCCCGCATTTGGCAATGACCACACCAGATGTGGGACCTTCAACTACCGATCAGATTGCTGGTGGGCTAATATAGTGTTGTTGCAGCGGATGTCAACAAAAAAGTCTTGATTGAACCGGACAGCGCAACGCAATCGCAACCGCATATTGACGAAGCGGTTGCTTACGGTTTAATGATGTGTAAATAAGACGATAGTAAGCTAATTCAGGCAACACCGGCCGAAATGACCCGGAGCTTCAAAATGGACGAATCAACAGCCGAAAACAAGGTCCTTCAGGAAAAACTCCGGATTCTGGAGAAAGAAAAAGAGTCTTGGCGTAAAACCCAGTTCATCGCCAATGCGGCCGATCAACTGCTCACCATGATCGACCGCAACTATATCTACGAAAGCGTCAACCAGGCGTATTGCCTCGCCCGCGGGCAGCGGCACGAAGATGTCGTCGGCAAAAGCGTCGCCAGCGTATGGGGACAATCACAGTTCGACGCGATCATCAAACCCAAGTTGGACCACTGTTTTACCGGCCATGTGACCACCTCGGAAGACTGGTTCAAATTCGACGGCCGGGAATTGCGCTGCTATCAGGTAACCTACAATCCCTATCGGGACGATAGCGGTCAGGTTACCCATGCCGTCGTGGTCACCCACGACATCACCGCCCGCAAACATGCCGAAGCCGGGATGAAAAAGGCCAACGACCGTCTCGAAAGGCGGGTGCAGGCGCGCACCGAGGCACTGGAGCAGGCCAACAATCAGCTTCGCAATGAAATCGAAGAACGCAAGCGGGCGGAAAAAGCCCTAAGGGAGAGTGAGGATCGATACCGTTCCGTTTCCCGCGACATGCCGGCCATGGTTTGCCGGTACCTGCCCAACGGCAATCTTACCTTTGCCAACATCCGCTTTAAAAATTGCTTTCAACTCTCCGACGAAATGCTTGTGGACACGAATGTTTTCACTTTTTTCCCCGACGCCGAGCGGCAACGCATGAAAATAAGACTGCAACGCCTTCGTCCGCAAAAACCCATGGTCATTTCTGAACAGTGCACCCGAACCGAAACCGGGGGTATCCTGTGGCGGCAGTGGACCGACCGCGCCCTGTTCGATGAACCGGGAAACGCCATGGAATACCAGAGCATCATCATCGATATTACCGAGAAAAAAAATGTCGAGAGCAAACTCCAGCAGGCGCAGAAAATGGAGTCCATCGGCACGTTGGCCGGCGGCATTGCCCACGACTTCAACAACCTGCTCATGGGAATACAGGGGAACATCTCCCTGATGTATCTGGCTGTCGACCACAGCCATCCACTCAACGAGAATATCCACAGTATCGAGCAGCTGGTGGACAGCGGCGCCAACCTGACCCGACAGCTGCTGGGTTTTGCCCGAGGCGGCAAATATGTGGTCAAGCCCGTCAATCTGAACGATGTGGTCTCCGAAACAGCCGCCCTGTTCGGCCGCACCCGGAAATCCATCCGGATTCATGAGACCTATGAACCAAAGGTTCGCCTGGTTGCCGCCGATCGGGGGCAGATCGAACAAGTCCTGATCAACCTTTACCTCAACGCCTGGCAGGCCATGTCGGAAAAAGGCGACCTTTACCTGGAAACCCAGAACGTCACCATCGACGAGAAGTTCGTCAAACCCTTTGAAACCAGCTACGGCGACTATGTGCGGATCTCGGTCACAGATACGGGCAAAGGTATCGACCCGTCCATCTCCCATCGGATTTTCGATCCCTTTTTCACCACCAAGGAGTTCGGCTGTGGATCTGGCCTCGGGCTTGCTTCGGTATTCGGCATCGTGAAGAACCACGACGGCATTGTTGATTTTGAAAGCTATGCCGACCGCGGCACCACCTTCAGTGTCTACCTGCCCATCTCCAAGAAAACCAACAAAGAACCGGCACCCATACCGGTGGACATCTTAAAAGGTCCGGAAACCATTTTATTGGTGGACGATGAGCCCTTTATCCTCGATTTGGGGGTGAAGATGCTCGAAAAAATGGGATACACCGTGATCAAAGCCTGCTGTGGTAATGATGCGGTCCGTCTGTTCAACGACATCCCCAAGCAGATTGACCTGGTAATTCTGGATTTGATCATGCCGGACATCGGCGGCGGTGAGGTGTTTGACCGGCTGCGCGCGATCAGACCGGACATCAAAGTCCTGCTGGCCAGCGGCTACAGCATGGGTGACGCCGCTGCCATCATCGCTCGAGGATGCAACGGATTCATCCAGAAACCCTTTGGCATACAAAAGCTTTCCCATGCTATCCGGGAAGTCATCGACAATGGCCAGCACCAGCCCACCGCCTGATGGGTCCGATGACACCATCTCACCTGTTTGAGCCAGACCCAGTTTAATTTCGTATTGACGATGACCCGCGGCGAGCCGTGGGTAATGCGCTCGCTACTGCGGTACAAATAGAAACAATCGCATGATCTTTTCTAGCGTTTTCTTTATCTTCGCCTTCCTGCCGTTGGTGCTTCTTTGCTACTACGGTCAGCATGTTCTGTTCAAAAACCGTCTGCGCAACCTAACCCTGCTGATCGCCTCGTATCTTTTCTATCTTTTCGGTGCCCCGGACTTCATCCTCTTTCTGGCCGGGTCCACCCTGTTCGACTATGCGATGGGCCGATTCATGGACCGGTTCGAAGGGCAGAAGCGGCTGTGGTTGACCCTGTCCATCGTGGTTAACCTGGGGCTGCTGGTCTGGTTCAAGTACGCCAATTTCATGGTTGACCAGACCGCTGAGCACCTGGTTAGGGCAGGCGTCGACCTGTCCGGGTGGGAAAACGTGGCCCTGCCGGTGGGCATCTCTTTTTTCACCTTCCAGAAACTCAGCTACACGATCGACGTCTACCGTGGGCGGTGCAGATCCATCGCAAATATAATAGACTTTTCCATGTATGTGGCCCTGTTTCCCCAACTGGTGGCCGGTCCCATTGTCCGGTTCCGTGACATCCATGACCAGATCAAAAAAAGGGTGGAATCGTGGGACAACTTTTATGCAGGCGCCTCGCGGTTTTGCTGGGGGTTGAGTAAAAAAGTGATCCTGGCCGACACCTGCGGCCGCTTTGCCGACGTCATATTCGGTCTCCCGTTTGGCGGATTAGACACCAAAACCGCATGGCTGGGGGCCCTTGCCTATACGCTCCAGATCTATCTGGACTTTTCGGCATACTCGGACATGGCCATCGGAATTGCTCGGATCTTGGGATTCCGCCTGCCCGAGAATTTCGATCGGCCGTACTTTGCATCGAATCCTTCGATGTTCTGGAAGAAATGGCATATCTCGCTCTCGACCTGGTTGCGAGATTACCTCTATATTCCGTTGGGTGGCAACCGTGGCGGCAGCCTGTTCACCGGTCGAAACCTGATGATCACGATGCTTCTGGGTGGCCTCTGGCACGGAGCCGGCTGGGC
>JAQYWF010000107.1 GCA_030145105.1 Desulfosarcina sp. | reverse complement strand
ATTATTGCCGGTAAAATAATAGGGAGCTTTTACGGCTGACTTATTCTATACCTTGGGTAAATACTAAATCACACTAAAGGAAGAAGCCGCCTAGTCCCAATGCGCTGCCCAGAACATGCTGAACGATGACGCACAGGCTCAGCGACATGGCCCGCAGGCCCGGGTGAACCACATCCTGGGTGACCGCCACGGCGCCGGGGACGAAGGCCACCGCGCTGATTCCCGCACCCATCAGCAAGGCATATTGAAACGGTCCGCTGAACCATACAAAAGCGACCAGCAGCAGCACGGCGGTGGTCGCTGAAGAGACGGCGGGAAACAAAAGCCTGGCGTTTTGACGGCGTTTCATCCAGCGGTCCGTCAGAAATCCCCCCAGGGGCGCTCCGACGATTGCCAGCAGCATCACCATGCCCCCCTTGGTGGCGGCCCGACTCATGGACAGGTCCTCCATCCGCTGAAAATAACTGGGCAACCAGGTCATCAGGGCCGTGGTCACGAATGTATTGGCGGCAAAGGCCAGGTTGTTGAAAATCAGGGTCTGGTTTTTCAACAGATGGCCGGTGATATCAGCCCACCCCATTCGGGTCTCTGCATGTCCCGGGCTGTCCGGCGGCTTCAGCAGGGCAATGGTGCGGTAATCACTGACCCAAAAGAACAATGCGGCCACGATGAAACCGGGCAGCGCCACGATGCCGAAGGCGTGGCGCCAGCCAACATGTTCGGCGATAACGCCGCCCAGGACAATTCCCAGGGCGCTGCCCAGCGGAATGGATGCATTCCAGATGCCCAGCATTCGTGCCCGGCTGGCTTTGGGGAACATGGCGGCAATCATGGCCGTACCGCCGGGGGCGTATCCCGCCTCTCCCAGGCCGATGGCGATTCTGGCCGAAAAAAGCTGGTTGAAGTTGCGTGTGAAGGCGCAGGCCAGCGTTGCTGCACTCCACAGTAAGGCCATCAGGCCAATGCTTTTCTTGCGGCTCCAGCGGTCGATGAGCACCGAAACTGGCAGGGTGAAAATGAGGATCGACCAGTAAACGGCGGAAACCAACAGGCCGCACTGGGTGTCCGTAATCCCCCAATCTTGTTTTAAAAATGGAAACAGGGAGACGATAACCAGCCGGTCAATATAATCGAACATGTAGAGCAGGAAGAGCAATGAGAAAATAGTGCGCGGAGAAGCCATCAGGGCGCGGGTGCCGGGATCGGCGGTGCTATTCATAACTACCGTATTTCTTCGTCGCCTGGAACATGGCGATGCAGTTTTCGGGATTGACGCCGGGATGCAGGGAGTTGGACGAACATAAGATGTACCCGCCGCCCGAAGCAGCTGAATCCATGGCCTGCCGGACGGCTGCATCCACCTGTGCCGGCGTTCCCTCGGGCAGCAGGTGCATACAGTCGATGTTGCCGAGCAGGCAGATTTGGCCACCGCAGGTATCCTTGACCTTTTTCAGGTCCATGCCGGCTTGTGGCTCCAGAGGGTTGAGGCCGTCATATCCGGTGGCGATGAAGGTGTCCAGAATGGCCCACAGGTTACCGTCGCTGTGGCGAACCACCTTCAACCCCAGCGCGTGGGCCCGCTCCACGAGCCGACGGTTGTAGGGATTGACGAAACGCTTGAAATGCGCCGGTGAGATCAGCAGGGCGTTGGTGTTGGCGATGTCGTCCTCCACCACCAGGACATCTAGTCCGGCATCGGCCAGCATCTCCAGCTGTTTGAGGTTGTATTGGGTCGCCATCTCCGCCACCCGCTCGATCAGCAGTGGATCCTGGTAGAGCTTGAGCATGTAATTCTCCATGCCGATCAGCCGCCAGCTTCTTACAAACGCTCCCCGCATCAGCCAAAACAGCGCCGCGTTGTCCTTGAACCGGTCTTTGGCCAGATCCAGCAGCAGCAGGTGGGCGCGGTCGGGTTCCGGTGCCGTGTAGCCGTCCAGGCTAGCTGCGTCTGTCAGCGGGTGGACCTTGGCCACGGGCAGCCCGTGCGGGCTGCGCCGGTAGATGATGCCCCAGTCGTCCGTGACATGCTTGTCGTCCAGTTCCCGTTCGTGGCCGATCTCAAACGTCGTGATCCCGTCCACGCCATAAGCCTCGTGAATCAGGAACAGGGTGTCCACCAGCTTCATTTTTTCCGCATCGGTCATTTCGTGGAACTGCCGGGGTTCCGGCAGGCCGTCGGTGAGGTGCCTGCCGATGCCGATGATGGGCGCCTCGTTGATGCCGTGAATGTACAGGGGCACACGGTCGGGCTGCCGGACGGCCAGCGCCGTCAGGATTCGTTCTTTTCCATTCATTTCGCCGTTGTCTTCATCAGAATTGCCCTTTTAGCGTTACCCCCACAAACGGCGCCGTGTCATAGTCGGTCTCCCCCAGTTCGTTGCCATTTTCATCTTCGATGGTGATGCTGCCGCCCACCATCGCCCCGCCATTGATGTCGAAGCGATAGTGCTTGCCCATCCGCCAGCCCACGCGCAGAAAAGGCGCCCAGAATTTTACTTCGCCGATGCCGTCGGCCACCGCGCTGGAGTCGTCCAGGCGGAAGCGGTAAGACCGGTAGGCACCGCCCATACCCATTTCCCAGCCGCCATCCGGCGCGTAAACCAGTTCCAGCCCGGCCGGTCCCACCGGACCGGCCCGGAAGGGATTGGTCAGCCGCAGGCGTTCGTTGATCTTCCAGTCGATGACCACAAAAGGAAAGACCTCGGATTTATCCAGGCGCTCGAATATGCCGGTACCCAGGCCCAGCGTCAGATTCGGTCCGAAGGTGTAGGCCGCTGACAGCACCGCTCCGTATGAGAGGGATTCGCCGGCTTCGGCACCGGACGCACCGGCAAACTCGATGGAGGGAATGATCCCGAAACGCCACTTGCCTCCGGTGCTGTAGAAAACGGGAAGGCTGATGCCCGGCCTGAAAATCTCATCCCACAGGTCGACGCCGGCCAGGCCGTCGATGTCGGAAAAATTCCAGCGTTCGTAATCGAGGCTCAGCCCGAGGCCAACGATCCATTGTCGATTGATGAACCGGGAGATGTCGAACCTTAGGAAATGGCGCTGGACATCGAAACTGCCGCCGCTGTCCAGATCGGTGTCGAACTGGTAGATGGGCGTATAGGAAAAGCGGACCATCGTCTTCGAGCGGCCCCTTTCTCCGGACTCGGTCGATTGTGCATCGGTGCGGACGGGCACCGCCATTGCAGCGAAGACCAGCAACAACGCCAACATGGCCGGAATCAGCCGGCGTTCGGCCATACGTACCTCCTTATTAAGTGGAACATGATGTCGAGTGGTAGGGCCTGTGATGTTTCTCTTTACACCGGTACTCAGATGCTTGTCGAGGAATTTCAGAAACAAGAGAACGCTGAGCCGGGCCGTAAGATGCCATTCGATTTCGATTGGTGGTATCTCGTTGGCGAAGGATGGGCCGATTCCCCATGCAAAGCTGGTGGTCACATATTTGATCCCGGAAAACCGGTGCCAGCGAAACCCGATGATCGGCCGATTCAACTCCCAATGATCCTGGTCTTAGAAGGACCCAATCTGAGCGATTGTCGAGCTTGCCGCAGATTCAAGGCAGATGTCGTCGCGCTATAGTGGACTATGCGCGACGATAGCTAACGCCGAAGATGTGGTGAGATCGGCAAACCCAATGGGTTTTACCTTTCGAATACAACAATCAATGGTACCCAACCGTGATCGTTACCAATCGACCTTCTTCGAGAAAGGTGAATCGCTCAGTTTGGGAAGGATTTACATCGAGGCTTATTTCATCAACCGGGTTGAGGGATTGCTTTTCACCCATGTGGACCACTGCGTGTCATTCGATTTCAACTTGGGCAGCCGTCTTTGGAAGAACACACCCTGGATCCCCAGCAATCCATCATTTTTCGGATACCAGAGTGTACCGGTCTCTTCATCGTAAAGCACGAAGGTCCTTTTGTAGGTCCATCCTGAAGGCGCGATCGTGAGCTTTTTCCCGTCAATTTCGCGGCTGTACACAGCCGCCAGATCGACCAACGGTCAGTAGCCGGCGACAATGGCTTCCGATCCAAGAAAGGTGTTGGCCGTTTCATGGTAGCGCAGTTTGTTGACCGAATAGGCATGCGCGTCACCATTCCCAATAACCCCGATAACGCGCATTCCCGAGCCGTTTTGCTTTAAACCGGGCTGCCAATGGGTATCATCCAGTGGGTTGAATGCATGTCGTCCAATACCAAATTCAAAATGGTTCGGCTCAAATCCAATCGATACGGCTTGCGTAATGTCCCAGCGTTCACCGGTGCGGTCCACCAGGTATGTCTGTCCACCTTCCTTCAATACGATCGCCGCTGCATGCGGGGCAAGATAACCCAGCATCAGACAGACACCCAGCAAGGCTATTAATAGCATCATCTGTGTAATCTTCATCTTTACCTCCCCGGTGATGGTGTTTGAACCCTCCCCACGGCTAAGCCGCGCTTAATGCGAGCGCTATCACGGTTCAACGCTTCTCGTTCGATTAGTCTGATGAGGGATGAGTTCCTTACACAATAAATCGATGCCGGTGGCTGCTCACACAAGCAGGACATGTGCGGTATGCCGGGTGGTCAACGCCTTGAAAAAACCCGTGGGCGAAGGAAGGGACGATTGTCGGCGTGCTTGACCTGCTCGGCCTGACCGTCGATTGCGATACTCGACATCATGCCTCATTTGTCACGACCTATACTTGAATTGACAAAACTGGAATATGAGTCAAAACTCCGCTGGACATTATATTATCACAGTTTTTCAGAGACCCCTTTCTACCGTTGATGTGTTGGAGCTGCACGAGCGATTTATTCGAATCGGAGACTGTAAAGATAGCCTCTGAGCGCCTCTGGATGAGCAAAAGATGTTGTCGCTACAAGAATCAGCTTGTCGTTTCGATATGTCGATAAAACTAAGGTTTTGTAAGGCCAGTGCTCATTTACAACCCTATCAAAAAGAGTTTCGTTCGCCGAAGTTCCATCGCTAAGCACAGTCTGTTTGCTGTAAACTAATTTTACTTGCGCACTGTATTTTTCTATTAACTTGGATAAATACCTCTTTCCAATATTATTCAACTGAGTGTTTTTGGGTTGATTTTCAACGTATACACCAATCTGTGGTGTGTTGCTCATTGGATTTTTTACCAGTAATACTTCATTTAATGTAGGCTTAGTAACTTTATAGTGTTTTGGGTAGGAAATGCTAAAAGCAGGTGAAGCATGGGTGTAAACCTGAATATCGTATGTCAATTCTCTGCCAAATAATGATGGTAAATCATAGTAATGCCGTCCTTTTTTCAATTCTTGACTCAGGTTAAAAACGATTTCATTATCGAAATCGTGAAGATAATATAGATAAACGAGTCCATGTGTTAAATCATATATGTTACTATACTGTGTTGTTGTTAAAACATTGTATGAGCTTCGATGAGTAGCCTTTAATATATCTTTAAATTTAGCCACTGTAGGTACGTCGATTTCTAAAAGCATTTTCTCTACCTTTTTATATCTTGAACAGCCATATGCTGGCCATCTGCACGGCCTTTGATCTTCAGGAATCTTTGACAGACGAAAATTTGTTACAACCTGATAATTATCACAATTTCGAATTACTGCCTCACCTTCGATAATTGCAGAATCACCTGATTTATCGACAATGAACATCTGTGCCTTTGACATCCACTCAAGATTGTACCTACTGAACATATCAAGCACATCTTCAACGGTAGCACACTTCGCCATCATAGTATCGATCATTGGGCCTTGAAATCTAATCATACCCTTTAACAGTCCTTTTTTCAGCTTCTTGGTCGCGAAAAAATCGAAGAATAACCCTTGATCGTTCATACCACCTTGAGGACTCCAATTGTCGTAACCAAAATATACCCTTCCGTACCGCTCGTTCCCAGAGGGAACAAACCAAACCCGAGTATACTTAATTTTGTAATCTTCATTGTTGCCGACAAAAACCTTTTCACCAACTGTCATCATAAAAGCGGTGCAGGCATATACTGGAAAAGGAGCAAATATTGATAGGATCAATATTTGAAAAAGTAAGAGAACCTTCATAGTGAGTTTCATGACTATTTGATGGCCGTTAGGATATTTCAACTGTCTTTAGGTAGTGAAATATTGAGAACATCTTTGTTATTAGGACCATATCCAATCCGGTGATGAGTTGGAGGCATCAAAGGTTTCCAGATTGTGATCCAACCAACCCGAACTACTCTCCCAGGATGAAACCCGGTGGGGCGTTGACCCAAGGATACCCTTTAATTGCCATCTGGTATCCCAATTCATAGAGTTTGCCCATGTACACCGGATCAAACCCTGTAGCATGAAGCAATAAAAAATTTCCTTCTTGGTGGCAACCGGAAACTTCGGCGCATTCTCCTGCCAGTTTTCGGATATGGCCACAATCATTGCACGCGGCACCGTGAGTCGCTGGGCACGGTTTTCTTCGCCCCACCAGTTTTCCGCCTCGAGCCAGGTAATAGTTTCCTCCAGGCTGGACAGCACGATCACTTCCTGAGCCTGCAGGGGTGCCGTCAAACCGAACATTACAATCGAAATTGCCAAACGTTTAGACCATGCAATCTCTCCTTTCTCAACCCACATTGGCAACCTCATGACTTTCGACTAAAATGTCTGGTGCTATAAACGGCCATGGAGACAATACAGAGCAGGAAACGGAATTCTGCGACGTACACCCAACGGAGCTTTCGTAGATCGATGGCGAGGTCGACCACCCCGGCAATGAGAAAAAACAACACATTTGCTGCAAGTACCATCGCTGCACGACGACGCCCTGCAGACCACAGCCGCCGGGAGCCATATAAAACGAATAGGTAGACCAACAGTGAAAACAACCACAATATAACCGTCCACCCTGCCAAATCAGTGCTGGGGAAGGCAATCTGTTCATCCCATGGTAGACTCAGGCGTTCGAAACGGTGGATTTTATCAACAATAATTCCGTATGGTGAGAACAGATTTTTCGCGAGCAGACCAATAGCCGCGACACCAAACAACCATACCGTAAGCCGTGACGAGTTGTTGGTGAAAAAGACGGTAAACCAAGTCGCGCCGGTCATGAAAACAATTCCGAAAGAAAGCTGCCATTTCAGAGCATGCACAAATGACGGGATGGATGAAGAACTGTATACCGATTGTTCAGACAGGCTGTATCCGGCTGCCATGACGCACATCATACCGAAACTCAGGTGGAGGCCCGTATGTATTTTCCGTGCAGCAAAACATAGATGATACAGAGCAGCGCAAATATAAATACCGGTGGTGATACTCAGCAGGGTGGAGATCATGTTCATAGTCGCCCTATCCATTCAATATTCTATTGCTTGAAAAGCTTTAAATTATAAAATATTCTGACAATCACTGACAGCATTTGGCGCAGTGCCTGCTGTGCCCTAATTTGAAACATGATACCCTTGAAGTGACAATATACAGATCTGGTCTATTGAAGTGCGTCTTTAAAAAAAGGCCTATTGATCTGGCAGACAGCCAATCCAATCTTATTATTTGTTTGCGGCCATAGCGGTATTGAAATAGGTTGTAAAGGAAATTATAGCACTGATGCTCTTTGGCGCATCGGGTTTAATATTGTTATCTCCTCTAATTTTTCGTTCATGACTCTGTTGATCCATTGCTAATTTTCATGGAGTAATCATGGCTGGTAGATTTATTTGGTTGAAAACCTCTCCTCAACGTATCGAAACGGTTATTGGCGATATCGAATTCGGTTCTGAACCCCGCTTTTCCTTTTATGCCATGCTTTTCACTTCGTCGCTCATTGCAAGCATCGGCCTGATAGCCAACAGCACGGCCGTGATTATCGGTGCAATGCTGGTTTCCCCATTGATGATGCCTATTTTCGGTATCGCCCTTGCCATGTTGCGCGGAGATACAAGGTTATTTTGGAAAGCTGCGTCAACCGAAGTCCTGGGTGTGGTTATCGCCATCGGTATCGCCTTCATTTTGGCGATGCTCCCCCTGGCGATCGAAGTTACACCGGAGATGCTGGCCCGCACAAAACCCAACCTGCTCGACCTGATGGTGGCGGTATTTGCCGGCTTTGCTGGCACCTTTGCCATCATCGATGAACGGGTGAGTCCGGCCCTGCCCGGTGTCGCCATCGCAACAGCTATCGTGCCCCCCCTTTCAAACACCGGCCTGTGCCTGGCTTTGGGTGCCTACAGCGGCACAATTGGCTCTTTTACCCTTTTTGCTGCCAATTTTTTTGCTATTCTTCTCATCGGTGCAGCTACATTTGCGGCTGCTGGAATGCTGAGGAAAACTGTAAAAATACAAAAGCGGGATCTGGCCCGAAACTTTCTCTTTGCTGCAGCAGGCTTTGTGCTTGTCAGCGTCCTGCTGACCCATTCGCTCATAACCATGGTCAAAGAGCGGCGCAACACCCGCATCGTGTCCAATGTGATCACCAACGGGCTGGCCCAGTTGGATCTTCCGCCTTTTACGCTACTGAAAATCGATCACAGCCAAGTTAAAGGCAATTTCCAAGTGATAGCAACGGTACTGACATCAGAAATACTATCACCCGAACACGTATCGGCACTAAAGGAGACACTGACTGACGCCCTGCATAAACCGACCGAGTTGGTCATTCGCACCCTTCCTTCCCATGACATAACGGCTGCAGGCTCTAACGCCATGGTCGCCAAGCCGAACCTGGACGGCCGGCTGATCAGTACCGAGCTTTCCCATAGGGAAAAACAGGAGCGGATTGCCGAGCAGTTTTTGTATGAGCAGCTAACCGGACGATTGGGACTCGAAATCGAGTCAGTCAACTATGGAATCGTATCAAATCAACCCAATATCCTCGTAACCCTGCGAGCGGCCATGCCATTCAGTGTCGAAGAAATCCGCCGACTCCGTCAGGGGCTGCAGGATCGACTGGAATTATCGGATTTGGGTTTTGCAATCCAGTCGGTGGATACCTCCCTGTTTGACGAATACGGGCGATATCTATTAGCGTGGACCAATTACGATACGACCACAGACTTTGAACTGCTACCGAAATTAAAGGCGATTGTCAGGCAGGAAGTGGCCCAGGTCACAAATTTGTTTCCGGTTGATGTTCATGTCAATGAAGAAAAGGGAACCTGGCGTGCATTGGCCGAGGTTGTGGGGCTGCGGGCACCCCAACCAGGTCAGATTACGACCATTCAACAGGCGGTTGCCAAGCGTTTTCCCCTTCCTGTGGAGGTGGTTGTGTGGTTTAAAAACGACGTTGTAGTTACCGCAAACGGTTATGCCGCCTTCAAAGAATTTACCAAATCCACGCTCGAGAAGAGGATTGAGAGCATTCCCGGTATTTTTAGGAAGGAAATTCCCGAAATCAAACCGGATTTCGAATAGGCAGCGTCACCTGAAAAGGACCTCTCGCATGGGTATGCGCATGGAAAAGAAATCATGTCCGCTTCTGATTTTATATGGTCTGTTGTTTCTTATCACGACAACGCTGGCGGTGGCTCAATCTCACCCACTGGCTCCGCCCGACACCTCGAGCCCCCGGGCGACCCTGCAGTCCTTTCTGGACATCATGCGTGATAGCCGGACACTACTGGAAAAAGATCCCTATCTGGAAAGCGAGGAAAACCGAGCCCAGGATGAGCGGCTTGAGGAACAGGTAGAGCTCCTATTCGACTACAGAACTGACCCGGTCGAGCGCATAGAGGATATTGCCAACGATGATAGACCCCTGTTGATGGAAATTCTGGATCGGATTGACCTGCCTCCGGAAGGTGAAATCCCTGATGCGGATGCCGTCAAAGCCGACGATATTACCCACTGGACCATCCCGCATACCGAAATCACCCTGATCATGATCGAAGAGGGAGCACGGCGGGGTCAATGGATGTTCAGCAACAATACCGGAAAGAATCTCAGGAGGTATTACGAGAGGGTCAAAGACCTCCCTTATCGACCAGATGCCATCATGGGATACATTGAACCGTATGGCGGTCCTTACCAGCGCCACATCCTGCTACCTGAGGAGACTTTCCCGGATCGATGGATCCAGCATCTGCCGGCATGGCTCAAAGCTGTCTATTTAGACAACCCGGTCTGGAAATGGATGGCTGTCAGCTTTGTCCTGTTGATCGGTACCGCGTTCTTAGCACTGGTCGGCATGTTTAACCGCTGGGCCAACAAGCGTAAGGGTGTGCATAAAATAGGGCATAAATGGTTGAGACTGCTGGTTCCCGTCAGCGGCGCCCTATTGGCCCACCAGGCTGAAGAGATTATCGATGAACAGATCAATGTGGTTGGCTATCTCGATCTGGTATGCGAAACTGGTTTATGGGCCATTGCTTTGATCTTCTGGGGTTGGGCAATTATCGAATTGGGTGGCATCGTTTCCAGAATTTTTTTTCGGTTCTGGGTTAGGGGCCCGGGCGATGTGCACCATTATCTGACCAGCATCGGCATACGTATCACCAGTATGGTTATGGCCGGATGGATTGTAATCTACGGTGTTGAGCGACTTGGGCTGTCTATCATGCCGCTACTCGCCGGCTTGGGTGTGGGTGGTATCGCCATCGCCCTGGCCGTGCGCCCGACATTGGAAAATATGATCGGCGGTATGATCCTTTTTATCGACAAGCCGGTAGGCGTGGGCGACTTCTGCAGATTCAACAACCCCGGTGGAAATCAGATCGGTATGGTTGAAACAATCGGCTTGCGATCCACCCGTCTGCGCATGCGAGAAGACACAATCGTGACTATTCCCAATTCGGAGTTTTCCCAACTCCAACTGGAGAATCTGTCGAGCAGGGAGAGGACATTGATGCGGGCTACCCTGGCGCTGCGCTACGAAACCACGGCGGATCAACTGCGGTACGTGTTGGCCCAATTGCGCAAAATGATGATTGGCCACCCCGAGGTGTCGGCCGAACGGTTGTGGGTGCGATTCAAGGGTTTTGGTGACTGCTCTCTCGACATAGAATTTTTTGCCTATATACGCACCGCCTCCTATCAAGATTACATGGCGATCCGGGAAGATATCAATTTGCGGATCATGGATATTGTCAAGGATGCAGGGACAGGCTTTGCATTCCCGTCCCAAACTGCATACCTGGCCAACGACAGTGGCCTGGATAGCGAGCAAACCCGACGAGCCGAAGAACAGGTCACTGGATGGCGTTCAGATGGCAGCCTGCCTTTCCCCGAGTTTGCGCAATTGGAGGAACAGCAACTTGCAGATACGCTCGATTATCCACCAGCGGGTTCGCCTGCCAGCCAGTTGGATGTTCGATCTTCGGCAGACGAACAAGATCAAAAAGATGATGGGCAGGATTCGCGGTCAAAGAGAACCAGAAGGTGGAAGTGGAAGCGCAATCATCCCCATTGACGGTCTACTTCCTGTTTCAATGAATGTCACTACGAAGATTGCATGCTTACTGCGAAGTACTTTCCAAATATCTTTAAGAATGCCAACGTGCCGATACCTTGAGGCTGCCAGCGAATCGCGGAACATTGCGAAACGCAGTCGCCTGTCAGAGGAGAAATCGAAGTTGATGAATCCTAATTCGGTGGCAAACGAATCAAAGTGAAAAGAGGCCGTGACGCTTATAAAAAACACCTGTGTTTGGTATCTTAAAACGTGGCGGCAAGGTATACACCGAAGTTGTGCCTGATTGTGCTAAATCCACGCTACAAGGGATTATTCGCGGTCGTGTAGATCCCGACAGCGTTATTCATTCAGATGGCTGACGCGGTTATGATGGCCTGGTCGACCGTGGATTTAAGAAGCACTATCGTGTTTCTCATGGTCAAAATGAATTTGCCAGTGGCCGTTGCCACATCAATGGAATCGAATCCTTTTGGGCCTTTGCTAAAGGCCGTTTGATGAAATTTCACGGCATCGCCGAATCGACCTTCTACCTGCACTTGAAAGAGTGCGAATTTAGATTTAACAACCGTAACTAAGATATCTACTTGCTATTGCTTATAATGTTCAGAACTAAACCGCTGTCATAGTCGAGACCCTAATTTAATTTGAAAAGGAAGGCCTGCCGAGTAGGCAACTTCGATCAAGCAGGGCATATATTATGGGTATGAAAATAATTAAAAATGCATGTCGGTTTATGATTTCATGTGGCCTGTTGTTTCTTTTCACGACAACACTGCAAGCGTTAGAATCTCATCCCCTGGAACCGGCTGATACCTCAAGCCCTCGTGCGACCCTAAGGAGTTTTCAAAAGATTATGGGAGAGTACGGGGACCTTCTTCGAACCGACATGTATACGCTGAAACAGGGTTCGGTACTTCGCGATGACTACTTGGACCATAAAGCAGCGAGTTGTTTGAACTTAAATAACATTTCAAAGGAACGCATTAACGATGTGGACGACGTTGCAATAGTACTCCTCCAAGAAGTTCTAGATCGAATTGAGTTGCCGCCTTATGAAAAAATCCCCGATACTACTGTCGTGCAAAACGAGAAGCTCTCCCGCTGGACTATTCCCAAGACCGAGATCACTATTGCCAAGGTAGAAGAAGATAAGAGAGAGGGAGAGTGGCTTTTTACCCAAGAGACTGTTGCCAACGTCAAGAATTTCTACGAAATAGTCAAGGAACTCCCGTATCGACCTGATGCAGTGGTGGGATCGATCGGACCACTAGGAGGGCTTTATACATACCGAGTCTTTCTCCCTGAAGAGTCTTTCCCGTCTGAGTGGCTCGACCACATGCCGGCGTGGACAAGAACTGTCTATTTAGAACACCCTGTTTGGAAATTGTTGGCCATAGTTCTTGTCTTGGTTTCCAGTTGCCTCATATTCGCACTTATTCTTCTATTAGACCGACGCATACGTGCAGGACGAGACGATGACGAGACACGTGTGCTCTGGTGGAAACTTGTGCTACCCGTGGGGGCAATAGCCATTGCCTTTATTGCCGACGAACTGATCGACGAGCAGATAGATGCCTTGGGCGTTATAGATGCTGTAACCGAAACGGGTTTGTGGATTGTTATTCTTATCAGTTCGGCATGGGCTATCTTGAGGCTTGGGGATATCGTGGCCCACACAATTAGTTGGTCACCAAAAATACAAACCAAGAAAGAATACGCCGCCCTGATACACCTCTTTTGCCGTGTTCTCAGTCTGATCGTAGGCACTTGGTTGGTTTTGGAAGGGCTCGATAGATTTGGGCTATCGTTGTTTCCCCTGTTCGCCGGACTTGGTGTCGGTGGCTTTGCCGTGGCTCTTGCGGTGCGCCCAACGCTGGAGAACTTGATTGGAAATATCATCTTAATGGTAGACAAGCCGGTAAGCATAGGCGACTTTTGCAGATTCAACAGTCCCGGCGGCAAGCGGATCGGCATAGTAGAAAAAATCGGCCTGCGATCCACCCGTGTTCGCATGCGTGAAGATACACTCGTGACTATTCCCAATGCGGAGTTTTCCCAACTCCAACTGGAGAATCTGTCGAGCAGGGAGAGGACATTGATGCGGGCTACCCTGGCGCTGCGCTACGAAACCACGGCGGATCAACTGCGGTACGTGTTGGCCCAATTGCGTAAAATGATGAT
>JAQYWF010000329.1 GCA_030145105.1 Desulfosarcina sp. | reverse complement strand
GATCATGTACTGCCATTGGGTCTCGATGAAAAAATCAGACCGTTCCACTTCCACTTCAAGCGCATGGTCGTCACTGGGGTGAAAAATAAATCCCTTTCCCCGGCAGGTGACAGCAGACGGAAAGCGGTGTTCCGAGCCGGTAAATGCTTTGGTGGCCTCGTGAAAATTGCGATCCTCGATGTCAGGGCGCAGGATGAGGGTCACCGGTCGATCATCAGCCAGCCGATCCTTGCGGCCCTGGTCCGGGTGCCGGTAGAACACCATATCAACGGCGTTCGTGCCCGGCAGCATGCAGATGCCGACACTCAACACCACGTGCTCCCCCTGCCCCGAAGGAATGTGGTACTGCCAGCCGCCCCATGCATCGAAATCGAACCCGAACGCATCCAGGCAGTCCGGGCCGATCTCCTGGGAAAAACCCTGAAAAACCACCCAACCTCTCAACCGGGTCAGCAGTATATGGCGATCCTCAGGAACAACCGGGCTCAGGTTGGCCGCCAGCAACGCATCGTAACGGCTGGGCAACAGGTCCCAATGGGCATGGGCCCGGGTCATGGCGCCGCGTCCATTGGTGCCCAGCATATGAATGCTGGAAAGCCGTTTGCGCGGCCGGGTAAACCTTTTTCTCACCCTGATCTGCCGGGCTTCCGTCAGGTACAACAGGGGTGCCTCGTGGTGAGTGCAACCGTCAGGATCGTAACAGGAAAGCTTTAATGTTCGCGGTTTATGTCGACCGGAGAGCGGCAGTGGGCGGAACAGGACAAAGGCCTTGCCGCCGGCGTCAGTCAGACTCTCTTCGACAGCCATCGTCGTCCCATTTTCAGATATGGACGCCCGAAACGGGTGACGACCGCTTACCAGCAGAAAATGGCCCGGTGGCACCATCACCTCCCGCCGCAGGTCGACGGGAAACTGCCAGACCACGGTTCGTGGCGTGGCGCCGGCGGGATTCATGGATCGGCAAAAATCAAGGGGTGATGCCCGCAACTGCTCGGCTGCCTGATCCGGGTCCCATTTGCCCAGGTCGCCGACGCCCCGGTGGAACCGCCAAACCTCGAGCACCTTAGCCCGGAGCCGTTGCCTGAGAATGCGATCCGGGATACGCGGAAACCGGTCTGCGGCATGGGTAACCCGCTCCAGGTCTGCCGGGTCGTTGGTCAGACAGAGCGCCTGCCCCGGCTCCAATGAGATTCGCCCGGTCTGTCCGTCACCGCCAGTCGATACCGGTTGCCCGCTTAGCAGGTCAAGGGTCGAATCCCCGTCCAGGGGGGACCGGCTCCGAGGCCAGGCCGCTTCGTTGGCCGAGGTCGCATCCAGATTGACCAAAATCAACAGCCCGTTTCGATTGGATCGACAACGACGGGCGGCCACGAGCGTATTTCCTGGTCCCTGCTGGATCATCTCTACGCGAACCGGGTGGAAGAATGCCGGGTGAACCGTGAGCAGGGCGTTGAGCCGGCGGATGGGATCCACCTGATTCTCCGGTGCCCCCCAGTTTAGGGACGGGGAACCGTGCACATTGATTTTTTCCGTGGCCAGCCACTCCACCCCGTTGGCGAATCCGAATCCCCCCTGGCTGGAAAACAGGGAACACAGGGCGACCCGCATGCGGGCGTAGGCCGGGGAAGTGGCGGCCAGGCGCAGGTTGTCGTGGGTTTCGGCAAAATGGATCGCGGTGCCGTCAGTCTGAGAGATCTCCATGGCGCCGGGCAGGTATTGTTCGATCTGGCCTCGGTCGTAGTTTTGAAACAACTCACTGTAAGCCCAGTTGAAATCGGCCCAGTTGAGCAGGTCACGGGTGACGGAGATCTTGCCGCCGAGCCCTTCCAACAAAAAAACCACATTGGGGAACTGGTCCCGGACCTTGCCGATCATATAGCGCCAGGCTGGTGTGGGAATCATGTAACCAGCGTCGCAGCGAAAGCCATCCACGCCCCGGCGGCACCAGGTCAGAAACACATCGGCCATATACTGCCACAAATCTTTATGGTTGTAATCCAAACGGGTGAGATCCGCCCAGACCACCCCCCAGGCACCCGGGTTTTCGATCTGGCCGTCCGGTTCCCGGGAGAGCCACTCGGGATGGGTTTCGTGAAGGCTGGCCGCCCAGCCGGTGTGGTTGATGGCGATATCGATAAACAGCCGCGCCCCTCTGGCATGAACGGCATCCACCAGCTCGATGAACTGCTCCATGGGCGTGGCCTTGGGATCGAATTCGGCCAAGGCCGGATCTACGGCGGTAAAGCTCAGGGCCGCATAGGGGCTGCCAAAGCGGCCCATGCGAGCATAGGTGGTGGGCGTGGGATGGATCGGCAGCAGTTGAACGATCCGGCAGCCCAGGTGGCCAATGATAAAATCAAGCTCCCCGATCAGGTCGCGAAAGGTCCCCGAGGGTGGAATGACCGTGTATCCGGCTTCGTCCAGACTTTTTACAGGCTGGTCGACAACGCCCATGGCCCCATTCTTGTTCGGGCCGAATTGACGCACGAATGCATTGTAGATGATGTTGGCACAACAGGTATCCGCCGGCGCCACGTTGATGGCGGTATTGGCCCCGGGCGGCCACAGCGGGTCGGCGCTCTCCTGCCCCAGAAAATAGCCCTTGGCCTCGAAGTGTCCCACTTCGGTCAGGGCGACGGTGAGGGTGAAGTGGCCTTTTTCGACGGCGGTCATCGGGATATCGTACCAGCTCCGGCCCAGGGGATTTTCCTGGCGGTCCACCTGCCGGATGATTTCCCGGCGTACGGACCTGCTGTGCCCCAGGCTGGTCCGCAGCCAGGCCTGCCCGTCCCAGGATTCGGGTACGTTGAGGTGGAAGGTGACCGTGTCTCCCGCAAAATGAAGTTGCCGGGCGCCGGGTGCCGGAATCTGTTCGATTCCATCGGATTGAACCATGAATAAACCTTGTCTTCCTTAGAGAGGGTGGCGCAGGGCCGTCAGGTCCTTAAATCAACGTGTCCCAATGGGAAAGGAACAGCTGTCGTAAATAGGTAGAATAAGGTAACTGCTTTTCCCTTGTCAACACGGACTTTCCGGCGTCCCGGCGACGCTCAACGCCTCGCCCGAAAGACAAGGACGCCTGCCGTCACCACCGCCAGGCCGGCTGCCAGGGTTAGCGGGAACCAGATAAACGTCTCCTTAAAAACAAGATTCTCCACAGCTTGGGTATTAATATCGACGGTTTCGATGCCCCTCTTTTTGACTTCCAAAAGTCCCGCGTAGACGATCCCGATGATACCGTAGGAGAGGTTGTAGGCCAGCCCCTTGAAGCTGAGCACCGTCGCCCTGCGCGATGACGACGCATGCTGGTTGACAAAATAACTGACGTAGAAACCCACCATGTAAAGAGCGGAAAAGGCAACCAGGGCAGGCAACAATCCAGCGTAAGGCCAGAAAAACACCATGCCGCAGAGGCCGACAAAGGCCGAAGCAGCGGTGGTCCAGAGGCAGAAGGTCGGCGAATGGTTTTCCGCAATTCGAAGCGCCAGCCGGGGAATAAACAGCCCGGCCACCGCCATCACCGAGCCAAGGATCCCATAAAGTGATTCGGGCAGTTGCACCATGCGGTAGTATTGGCTGGCCAGCGTGATGACCATGCGCAGAATACCGTCGAAGAGCATGCCGAATAGGATGACGGCAAGGACAAATGGGGTTTTGAGAATCCATCCACCGGTGGAAAGGGTCAGTTTGAACGCATCCATAGCCGACCCGCCGAACTGCTCTTCACAGGTGCCATCCGCCTTGGGGTTGGGACAGATCTCGTCCAGCCGCAAAACAGTGGCGATGGTGAAAATCGCCAGGATGAAGGTCAGGTAAAGGGGAAACCGCATGGTCTGGGCCTGGGTGAACTGATAACCCGATCCGAACGCAGCCATGATCTGCGTCATTAAACCCGCATCGTAAACAGCTGCACCCACTGTCATGGTGAGGATGAACATGACCGAACGCAGTCGCATCTGAACGTCCAGCACACGCCCCCACTGGTCAGCCATGTCCCTGGCTTGGAGCGCGTCGTAGGCGATGGCCTCGTCTGCACCGCTGGCGGCCGCTTCGGCCAGACCGCTGAGCACCCGATTGACTAGAAAAAAACTGAACAGCAGCGTGGTGTTGCCCCGCGGCGCAAAGCACAGGATTGCCATTTCCACTAGCATGGAAAAGGCGGCGAACACCAGCAGTCGACGCCGGCCGACGATATCGGCCAGGGCGCCCGAAGGCACCTCGGCCATCACGATGGTGGCCGCCCACACCGCGTTGAGAATGGAAAACTGAGCCACGGTGAGCCCGAAATCCAGGAATAAGACGGTGAAAATCGGGTAGTAGAACCGACAGTTGAAAAACACCCGAAAGGCAATGAACATGCGCACATTGTTCACCGAAAACGGTGATGGTGACGGGTTGTCGGGGGCGACGGTTTTCAGTAGTCTGTCCTTTTGTTTGGCAGATGGCCATTCGTCAACAAAAACATCATCTATTATAATGCGCAAATTTTATAGATAAAGGCTGAGAGTGGATTATCCGGCGGCGTCGACGGAAAAATTGACAAAATCCGATATTCTCATTAATGTTTAAATGGTTGTAATGTCGCGGGAGAACCCGACAAACGATCGACTTTTCAGCCCCACCCCATCCATTGACGAGGAGCATATGACCAAGGAAGCGGTAGCCATCTATTGGGATTTCGAAAACCTGCACGCCAGCATCTTCGATTCCCTCAACGGCAGCGGCAGTTATCCGAAACCGGCCAACCGAAATCGGCAGCAGGAGGTTCTGGTGGACGTTCAGGGCGTTTACGATTTCGCCACCACTTATGGCAATGTGGCCATCAACAAAGCTTACTGCAACTGGCACTGGTTTACCAGGTACCGCCAGAGCCTGCTCAAGTGTGCCGTGGAACTGATCCAGCTTTTCCCCCCGGGCGCCCAGGCCAAAAACGGAGCGGATATCAAGCTCTCCCTGGACGCGGTGGAGGATATTCTGCGATTTCCCCACATTTCGTCTATCATCGTCGTGGGTGGAGACAGCGATTTCATTCCCCTGGCCCAGAAGCTCAAAGCCGCCGGCAAGGACCTCATCGGGGTGGGGTGTAAGAACGCCACCAACCGCCATTGGGCCAACAGCTGCTCCGACTTCAAATATTATGAAACTTTCGCCCTTGAGCCACAAGATGAGGAAGAGGAGACGGAAACCGCCACCGTCAAGGATGCTGCCGAACTGATCACCAAGGCCATCAAACAGATCGCCCTGAGAAACGGAGACAAATGGGTGCTCAAAGCCGCCATCCGACCGGTGGTCAAGCGGCTGGACCCGACCTTCGACGAAGCCAGTTATGGATGCCGCAGCTTCGCCGACCTGCTGAAAAAGCACAACGACAAGTTCCAGATTGAACGGGGTCAGCACGACCACCTGGTCTGCCTGATAGACTGACCGAAGGAATCGAACATATCCCATCTTTTTAAGCAACCGTTATATTTATAATTTTCAATTGGTTTGGTTTAGAATCACCCAGATGGAAAAATTGGTGAATATCGCAGAGAAGCTGTTCAATTGATACAGTTGGCCAGTCCCGGATCGCAGCCCTCCGTCTTCGGACCTCGGACCTCTGACGTCAGGCTTCTGTCCTCTTGATCCTGAAAGGATAATCATGCCCACAAAAATCAACGGCCCGAGCATCATCGAAGCGGTTGGCACCCGGCCCAAACGCATCGAAGAATATATCGGGCAGGTCAATTCTGGCACCGGTGCAGTCAGCGTCGCCCGCATGATCTCTCCACCCGGATGGCAGGAACCCGGTCAGCGACCCGCGTTCGACGAATATACCGTGGTCCTCAAGGGGCGGCTCCGGGTGGAATCGGAAGACGGCACGCTGGACATCCGGGCCGGCGAGGCGGTCATCACCCATGCCGGTGGTTGGG
>JAQYWF010000148.1 GCA_030145105.1 Desulfosarcina sp. | reverse complement strand
GATGCCTGGATGCCGTCGACCATTTCGCGGGCTTCTGCGTCAGTAACCGGGGTGAGGTTGAATATAACGTCCTTGAGCACATCGACGAAGATGCCGCCGAGGCCGAACATGATCAGATGTCCCATGCCGGGCTCGGCCTTGGCACCCAGGATCACTTCCCTGCCACCGGGCACAAATTGCTGCACGAAGAAGCGCAGGTCCCGGGCGTCGATTCGCTCGGTCATCGTCTTGGCGGCTTTCTTCACCGCATCGGCGTCGGTCAGGTTGACGGCCACACCGCCCATGTCGCTCTTGTGGATCACGGATGTTGCATCGGCCTTGAGGACCACCGGATAGCCGATGTCATCGGCAGCGGCCACGGCGCCATCCACATCACCGGCCATGCGCCATTCGGGGACATTGATGCCATAGGCTTCGAGGATTTCGTAAACCTGATCGGCAGCCAGCATAGACTGGCCGTTGGCCCGGTCGACAATCTCCCGTACGATAGTGGTATCCACGTCAACATATGACCGGACCCGGCCGGGCTCCCGGTCAAGGATGTTGCGATAGCGCACCAGGGCGACCAGCGCGCGGGCGGCATCGCTGGGCAGGGCGAAGCAGGGCACGCCGCTGGCTTTGAGGATGGCCTCGGTCTCAGCCCACTGGCGACGGTCGGTCATCAGGTTGCATACCATGGGCTTGATCTGCTTCTGGTTGACCTGGGCGATGGCCGTGGCAATACTTTCCGTGTCCATGAAAAAAGGCGTGACGAAGTTCACGAGCACGCAGTCGAAGCTGTCGTCGACCATCATGGCTTCCAGACACCTGCCAAAGTGGTCGGCAGTACCGGTGGCGAGTACATCCACCGGATTGCTCACCGTGGCCTCCGGATAGAGTGCTTCCTTGAGCAGCGCCTTGGTTTTTTTTGACAGGGGGGGAAGTGTCAGTCCGGCATCAACAAGAATGTCTGTGGCGATGACCGCCGGACCGCCGGTGTTGGTGATGATGCCCACCCGGTTGCCCTTGGGAATGGGTTGCGACCCGAAAGCGATTGCCGCGTTGATCAACTGGCCTTCATCCCTGAAATCCACGATGCCGGCCTTCTTGAAAATCAGGTCCGTGGCCATGTCCTCCCTGGCCAGACCGCCGGTGTGCGAGGCGGCCGCCTGGGCGCCCTCCATGGTGCGGCCGGCCTTCATGGCCAGCACGGGTTTTTTTGCCGCCGCTTCTTTGACGGCCGCGAAGAAATCCATGGGGTCCCTGAGGCCTTCCACATAGGTGACAATGACCCGGGTGCCATCGTCGTCGGCCAGATAGCGGATGATTTCCGGGATGGAGATATCGCAGGCGTTGCCGTTGGATGCATAAATGCGGGTACCCACCTCCATGGCGGAAAATCCCTGGTGGATCACCTCGGCCACCCCGCCGGACAGGGCCACGATGGAGATATGCCCCGGTTCGGGAAAGGTGAACGTGAAATTGCAATAGGCCCGGACGTTCGGGTCTGAATTGATGATGCCCTGGCAGTTGGGACCGAAGATGCGGATGCCGTATGCCTTGGCCTTTTCCAGAAAAGCCTTTTCGATGTCGGCGCCTTCGGGCCCGGTTTCGGAAAAACCGCCGGAGTTAATGATGATGTGTTTGACGCCCTTTTTGCCGCAGTCTTCCACGGCCATGGGCACGAACTTGGCCGGGATCACCATGTGGGCCACATCCACCTGCCCGGGAACGTCGAGAATGGATTTATAGGCCTTGATCCCGCGGATTTCGTCGGCTTTGGGGTTGATGGGGTAGATACCCCCCTGGTAACCGAAGTCTATCAGGTTTTTGATCACCCGGTTGCCGATGTGAAGTTCTTTTCCTGACGCACCGATGACGGCTACGCCGGCGGGATTGAAAAGGCTGTCAAGCATAATTGCTACTCCTTCTTGTTTACTTGCTTCTGAAGATTCGCGTGACGAATTATGGGATTTAGGGATTAAGGTATTTAGGAATCAAAGGGATCCAATTCCTCAATTCCCCAATCCCTTAATATGCAATTGTTATTATTTATTTTCCGCCAACTGCTCGATGAAGGCCTCCACATTGGTCTTGGTCTGCTCGTCTGAAATCAGCCGTAGGTCGTTCAGGTCGCCGTTGATGGTCAGACTGGGGATGCCGGATTGCCGTTCGATACGCTGGGGCATGCCATAGCGGCAGTTGGAGTTGTTGGGGCAGGTTTTGGCGTCATGGTAGATAATGCCGTCCACCTTGAAGAATTCCAGCATGTTGCGAATATATGCTTCCTTGGGGGCGTCGGCACGCACGATGAACAGTTCCGTGTAGGCCCGGGCCATGGAGTTAAAGGGATCGTCCGGGTCCAGGGCCGAGAATATCCACGAGTTGCAGTAGGTCGAGGCCAGCACATTGGTTTTCAGGGAGGCGAACAGCTTGGCATGGGCGGACAGCCGACCCCACACGGGCATGCCGTCCCAGTATATCCGGAATTGTTCGTCTTCAATGGCACCTTCCTTGTCGGCGATACGCTGATTCAGCTCCGCCAGCAGGGTGCGATAGCAGTCGTTGGCCCGCTGGGTTCCCCGGCCCACCACGGCGGCGCCCATGAGGGTGGTGCCGTCGAAGAAGGTGAGGGGGGAGGGAACGGCGGCGGCCGTATCGAGCACCTGTTTCCAAAGGTCCGAACACTCCCTGGACAGGGCCACGGTCTCCTTGAACCGATCCATGTCGAGTGTGTTCCCGATGATGTGCGTCAGCGGCGGGATCAGATCTTCCATCTGCCGGGCAATGGATTTCACGTGGGCATCTTCCACCTCTTGGACGCCCACATAAGAGTGGACGCCTACCACCGGAACGTCATATTCTTCGCCGTAGAAGTTGAACCAGTCCTGTACGTCGCGGCATTGGTTGGTGTTGAACACCAGCACATCCGGCTTGGGCGGGCCCTGGATGCCTTCGAAGATTTTGGATAGAGGCGAGACTTTTTCCAGGTAGGCGCCGACATCTGCAGTGAGATAGGAGCAGATGTCCGGTGAATAGCCTACGGCGTTGGCCTTGGGAATCAGCTCCGTGGCCATGCGAGACGACCCCAGCATGGCCGAGTGGGTTTCGGGAAAATAGACCAGGAACCCCATGGCCCGCAGAATCTCCGCCGGTCCCACGCTGGTGCACCAGGCGATCTTCCGCTCGCCTGTTTTGGCGGCGTTGTCCAGCTCGTAGTAATAGTCGGCCATGAACTTGCCCAACACCTTGGACGATTCCAGCCGTTTCAGTTTAATCTTTTTCTCTTCAGTCATTCCTTACCTCCGGTAAAATAATTGAGGGATTGGGTATTGGGGAATTGCGGAATTGGCGGTTGGAAAATCCTTCCTCAATCCCTAAATCCCCAATCTCTTAATTCATATACGTTTCTCTTGCGTATAGCGCCGCGCCCAGGGCACCGGTGAATTGAGGCAACTCAGGTACCAGGATGGGACGGCTGATCAGTTCATGGGTCATCTCCACCAGGTAAGGGTTGTGGGCCACCACCCCGCCGGTCATGACTACTTTTTCGGTGAAGGCGTCCATCTCGGTAATTCTGGAGATGACTGAAAAAAAAAGTCCTTTGACGATGTCTTCCACCCGTTTGCCACGACGGATGTTCTCCAGTACTTCGGTGGCGGAAAAAACCGTGCAGAAGCTGCCCAGCTTGACCATGTCCGTGGATGCCGCGGCTAGGCCGTTCATTTCCGACAGAGGGATATCCAGGCGGGGGGACATTTCTTCTAAGAACGCGCCTGTACCGGCGGCGCACTTGCGATTCATTTTAAAGGCCGTCCGTCGGCCATTTTCATCTATTTTGATGATCTTGTTGTCCTGGCCGCCGATATCGATAATGGTGATGGCAAAGGGAAAATAGTGGTAGCACCCTTTTCCGTGGCAGCTGATTTCGGTGCGGTGGTCATGGGCATAGGAGACATTATTCCGGCCGTATCCTGTAGAGATCGTGCGGACGATCCGATCTTTCCCGATATCAGCCATGGCCAATGCCTCGGCCAGGCATCGATCAGCTGTGGCCGTAAAATCCGTTCCCGATCGATTCACACAATAACCGACCATATGGCCATCGGCATCGATCACCGCCACTTTGGTTCTGGACGCCCCCACATCGGCACCGGTGAAATAGGGTGGGGTGGGGTGTTGAGAAGTTGCCTGATTGGCTGTCGACATGGTTAGCTCTTTGTTGGTTATTCCCTCAATCCCTAACCCGGGTAAACCGGAAACAATAGATTACAAGCACCAAATCTTAAATCACAAACTACAAATCACAAATCCCAAATAAATTCCAAATCACAATATCCAAATAAGGGCATAAACCAACGGTTGAGTATCATTTTGATTTCTCCAACATCGATAATCGGAATGCCCATTGTTCAAGACCGTAAGGTTTGGACTTTTGAATTTGGCTATTGTGATTTATTTGTCATTTGGTTTTTGGTTATTGTATTTTATTTATTATTTGCCTTTTGTTTTCTGAAATAAAAAATCGAATTTCGGGATCAAGATGCCAATTATCTTACAGTTTGGATTCCAACCCCTTGACCAGGCTCTGCAGGGTGATGTTGTAGGGGGTCTCCATGCCTGCCCGGCGGCCGTATTCCACGAATTTTCCATTGATGTAGTCGATTTCCGTTCGGCGGCCGGCCTCGATGTCCATGAGCATGGAAGGCTTGTGGTTCCCGGCGTTGCGCATGTATTCGATGGCATTGGGGTAGTACTCCCAGCCCAGCATGATCTCGTTGGCCCGGGCTACCTTGACGCACTCTTTGACCAAAGCGTCAACGAGGTTGAAAATGATCGGGTCGTTCATGGCTTGGGACATGGTCAGGCCGGTAACGGCGCAGACCGGGTTCATGCAGGCGTTAAGAACTCCTTTTCGCCACACCATGGCAACGATGTTTTCCGTATGGCGGGTGGTCAGGCCGCTGGCGGTCAGTGTTTCGGCAATGGCATCGGCGGCGAATTTGGCCTCCGGGTCCAGCTCCTGGATAAAGTGGGGCGGGTGGTGAAAGGGGATGGTCACATGGGCCGGCCCCAGCAAACCGCAGCCGTAGTTGACCACCGCCCGCATCACCGGTTCCTTGCCCAGGCTGTTGGCCAACACCAGTTCGGTGTCGATGCCGTTCTGCCAGCTGACCACATAAATTCCTTTCTTGTGGAAACCCTCGATAGCCGACGCGATCAGCGGCAGGACATTGGCCTTGACGGTGACAAAAATGACGTCGGGCTTGTAGTCGGGCAGGGCATCGATGCTGGTGCAGGTGTGGCTGACCGTCTGGGTCAGGTTCTCGGCGCCTTCGATGATGATTCCCCGATTCAGTGCCGGTTCCAGAAGCTCGGGAATGACGTCACACAAGATTACTTGATGGCCGCCTTTGGCCAAAAATGCGGACACGATACAGCCCACGGGACCCGCACCGATGACAGCAAAGGTTTTGGGGACAAAGGTTTGTTTGTCAGGCATGGCTGGTCCTCCCATGGTTCTGGTGGTTAGTGGCGCTTTATTAAGGGTCTGCAAGTATCGCTGATCTGATCAGCGGAACTGCTTGGGTCGTTCGTCAACCACGCGAAGGGCCTTACCCTCGCTTCGGGCGATGAACTTGGGCTCCACGAGGTTAACTTCCACGCTGATCCCCATGTTGCCTCTGATATGGGCCATGATCTTGGCTTCGACTTCAAACTTCTTACGGTCACCGGCTGCATACACGTCCTGTTTGGCTTCCACCTGCACCACCAGTTGATCCAGGTAGCCTTTTTTGCGGACCAGCATGCGGTACTGGGGCTCCACCTCTTCGATATCCAGCAGCAGGGATTCGATCTGGGACGGGAAGACATTGACGCCACTGATGATCAGCATGTCATCGGTTCGACCGAAAATCTTGTCCATTTTGACGAATGTCCTGCCGCAGACACATTTTTCACGATACAGGCGGGTGATGTCTTTGGTGCGGTAGCGGATCATGGGCATGGCCCGGCGCTGCAGCGACGTAAAAATCAGCTCGCCCTTTTCACCCAACGGAACGGGCTCCAGGGTGATCGGGTCAACCACTTCGGCAAGGTAGTAGTCTTCGTTGATGTGGATACCGCTCTGGGCCTCGCAGTCGAAGCCCACACCGGGACCGCCCAGTTCGGTGAGACCATAGGCCTCCATGGCCTTGATGCCCATGCGCGCCTCGATTTCCGCACGCATACCGGCAGTCCACGGTTCGGCACCGAAAATGCCGATGGAAAGAGGCAATTTTTTAAAATCCACCTTGAGCTCCTCGGCCCGTTCGGCAATGGTCAGGGCATAGGATGGGGTGCAGCACAGGACGTTGGTCTCGAAATCCTTCAAGAGCGTGATCTGGCGTTCGGTGAGTCCGGAGCTGGTGGGCACGACGGTACAGCCCATGGTTGTGGCACCCTGGTGAAAACCCAGGCCACCGGTGAACAGGCCGTAACCGTAGGCGTTTTGAACCACGTGCCCGGGCCGCGCGCCCGCAGCATGAAAGTTGCGCGCCATGCATTCGCCCCACTGGGCCAGGTCGTCGGCCGTATAAGGTCCGGTGATGGGTTTGCCCGTGGTACCGGATGAGGCGTGAACACGCACCACCTCCTTTAAGGGAACGGCGCACAAGCCGAAAGGATAGTTGTCCCGCAGATCATTTTTTACCGTGAAAGGGAGTTTGGCCACGTCCTCGATGCCCTTGATGTCGGCGGCCTTGACGTCGACCTCCTTGAATTTTTTCTTGTAAAACGGAACGCGTTTGGTCACCCACTCCAACGTCTCCTTGAGCTTTTCAACCTGAAGTGCCTGAATTTGGGCTACCGGCATGCATTCACTTTTTTCATTCCAGGGCATCGTTTCCTCCTTATCAGTGGTCGGTTTGCTTAGGGGCGGACCCATTCGTCCGCTGGGGCACATTCAGATTATACACAGCCGGTCAATGCATGTTATTGACAGCGCGTCATGCATTGGCGGCGGCACTGTAGCCCAAATCGAATGCTTTTAGGTTGGCCTCCACAAATGCCTTTTTGGTCTTGGTGCGAATGGTTTCCTCCACATTCGTCTTGGAGACCGGTAAAATGCCGGTCTGGATCAGCGCGCCAAGCAGTACGATATTCACCGACATGACGCTGCCGGCGGTCGTGGCCAGGTCGACGGCATCGAAGGCAATCAGCCGTTTGGTTTTGGCTTTGATCAGGTCCTGGGCCTGGCCAAGGTCCGGATAGGTGCCGCGGCCGATGGCCACGGTAAAGGGCGGCAGGGGCGCCATATTGGTAATCACAGTGGTGTCTGCGCTGCACTTGTTCAGGGCCCGCAGGGTCTCGGAGGGCTCGAAGCCCACCAGTACGTTGGCTTCGCCGTCGGAGATGATCGTGCTTTTGGCATCGCCGAAAACGATGGCTGATTCAACCACACCGCCGCGCTGGGCCATACCGTGAATTTCGCTCATGCGCACCGGCACACCTGAAAGCAGGGCCGCTTCTCCAAGCACTTTAGATGCCAGCAAGTTGCCCTGACCGCCTACCGCCACGATAATCAGTCTTGTAGTCTCCATGGTCGTTTCCTGTATGATGAGGGCTACCGGTTCAAAGGGCCGGTTGATCGAATCTCCCGGAAAATCCTTGACCGCAGCCGAAGGTTGTTGTCTTACCGCTCAGACGATCAGCCTGCCTGTTTGGCCTTGACCGGTGTAATGGCATTTTCCGGGCAGATCTGGGCACAGACCGCACAGCCCACGCAGGTGTTGGGATTGATCTGTACCCTTTCTCCATCCAGGTAAAAAGCCGGGCAGGCGATCTGGTTGATGCAGTCCCGGTGGTTCTTGCACTTGTCTGTGACCGTGAAGGCCCGCACCTTGAGTTGGTTCAGGCCGCGGGCGTACAGGGTGCACATCTCCTGGGAGATAATCACCGATACGCCCTTGTGATCCAGGGCCGCTTTCACTGCTTCGATGCTCTTTTTCACCTTGTAGGGCTTGATGACAGTGACGTGTTCGACGCCGATGGCGCGAACCACGGCCTCGATGGAGACGTGACCGTAGCCGGATAGGTTGAAGTTGCTCATGTCAACCCCGGGATTGGGTTGGTGGCCGGTCATGGCAGTCGTGCCGTTGTCCAGGATGACCAGGGTGAAGTTGTGGTTGTTGTAAACGGCGTTGACCAGGCCGGTCAGACCCGAGTGAAAAAATGTCGAGTCGCCGATAAAAGAGATCACTTTTTTGTCCGTGGCCTTGGAAAAACCGCAGGCCGTGCTCACCGACGAGCCCATGCAGATGAGAAAATCACCCATGGCCAACGGGGGCAGAAAACCCAGGGTGTAGCAGCCGATGTCCGTGGGATAGATGGTCTCCTCGCCCTCGGCGGCTTTTTTAACCGCGTAGAAGGTGGCTCGGTGGGAGCAGCCGGCGCACAGGTTGGGCGGGCGCTGAGGGATTTCGGGTACATCTGACAGGTCGGGCGGTTGGCTTTCCGTGTGCGGCACGCCGAAGAAACCGGCCATCACCCGGCGTACCATGGCCGGATCGTACTCGTAGAGCCGGGAGAACAGACCCTCTCCCTTGCCGGCGATGGGCAGGGTCAATCCGGCCTCCTGGGCAAAGGCCTTGACGGCCTCTTCCATGACGGGTTCACCCTCCTCGACCACCAGCACCTTGTCACAGCCTTTTAGAAAAGTTTTGATCAGTTTCGGAGGCAAAGGGTAAGAAAAACCCAGTCGAAGGACGCGGACTTTGTCCGCGATGCCCAGCTCTTTCACCGCGTCGGAAACATAGCCGTAGCTGACCCCGTTGCAGATGATGCCCCAGGCACCTGTGCCGTCGGTAAAGTTGTAGCCGGAGGATTCGGCCAGGGCCTGGGCCTTGTCCCAGTTCTCCAGCAGTTTTACGTGGAGGCGGCGGGAGACGGCCGGTACGGTAACCAGGTTGAAGGGGTCTTTTTTAAAATCCCCCTTGGTTTTGCGCGACGTAAGCTTCCCCAGTTCCACAAAGGCGCTGGAGTGGTTGATGCGGGTGGTGGTGCGCAGGATCACCGGTTCGCCCAGCCGTTCGGACAGGTCGAAGGCCTCGGCCGTCATTTGGCGGGCTTCCTCCACCGATGAGGGTTCTAAAATGGGCAGGCCGGAGAGCTTGCCATAGTAGCGGTTGTCCTGTTCGTTCTGGCTGGAGAACATGGACGGGTCGTCGGCGGTGAGGATGACCATCCCGGCATTTACCCCGACGTAGGCCAGTGTCATCAGCGGATCAGCCGCCACGTTCAGGCCCACGTGCTTCATCATGCAGAAGGTGCGCACACCGCTGTTGGCGGCGGCGGCGGCCACTTCCAGGGCCACCTTTTCATTGGTGCTGTATTCGAAGTAGAGATCGCTTTCATGGGAAACCTGGAACAGATTCAATGAGATCTCCGACGAGGGCGTGCCCGGGTAGGTGGTTGCAAATGCTACGCCGGCTTCGATGGCGCCGCGGGCGATGGCTTCGTTGCCCAGGAGCAGCATCTTTTCTCCGGGGCTGTCTGTAAGTAGTTTGTGCATCGTCGTTTCCTGTTGTGTTTCGCCGCATGATTCCGGCTGTTTGGGTTGGGTGAAAACGTTTCGCGTCGCTGCAGCGGCGGTGATTGTCAACGATGGCTTCAGGGCACCATGATCGCCCGTTCGACGATCTTTTTATGGTGCACCATGTCGAAGACCGCGTTGATTTCGGACAGCGGATAGGTTTTGACAAACGGTGCCATTTTCACCTTGCCCGACAGGACCAGGTCCCGCACCGGCGCGTAATAGCGGGTCAGGCAGCCCCAGTTGCCCCTGGCGGTGGCGTTGAAGGCCATGAGGTTGGACAGACGAATGTCTACCGTGTCCATGGTAAAACCCACCACGGAGAGATTGGCCCCGAAGGTCATCAGACCGAATGCGGTTTTCTGACCGGCGGCGGTGCCAGAGGTTTCGAAAATCTTCCACTCCGTCCGGCGATTGCCTCGCTCCTTGACGAAGGCGGAAACCGCCTTGCGCAGATCCTTGAAAACCATCTCGGCAGCGTTGAAGGTTTTGTCCACATAGGGTGCCAGTGCATCAAGTTTGGCCTGATCCACATCGATGGCCACCACTAAAGCGCCGAAGGCTTTGGCGATCTGGGCACCGAAGCCGCCCACGCCGCCCACGCCCACGAAAATGGCCGTGTCGTCGGCGGACAGTCCGGCATCGACAACGGCCTGGTAAGGCGTTGTCAGCGCATCTGCGATTACGGACAACTGGGCCAGGGAGACGTCTGCGTCGCCAACAGGCCGGTACTGGTCATCCACCGGAACCTGGCACAGTTGCTTGGCCGGGACAACGATGTGGCTGGCAAATCCCCCCTGAATGTCGTTGCCGGGCATCTTCTGGGTGGTGCAGATGTTGCCCAGGTCCCGGTTGCAGACATCGCAGTCCCCGCAGGGCATCACCGCGGGAATGATCACCGCCTTACCCTCCATCTGACGGGCATCGGGAGCGGCGGCGGTGACAATGCCGCTGATTTCATGACCCAGGGTCAGGGGCAGCGGGGATTTGGTACGCACGCCATCGTAGTAAAAGCCCAGATCCGTGTGACATACCCCGCATCCGGCCACCTTGACCAGCACCTCGCCGGGACCGGGTTCGGGAATGGGTGCTTCCACCTTCGCCAGGGGTTTTCCGAGTTCTGTCATCTGCCAGGATATCATGGATGCCATCGCTGGTTCTCCTTTTTTCAAATATTGAGTTCAGAGGTTCAGGGTTCAAAGGTTCAGCGTTTCAGAATTCGCGGTTAGCGATCGCTACAGATTGAGGAGCGATTCGGTGTAGAGCTTCTCAAGACGGGCCCGCTCTGGGATTCGGATCTTC
>JAQYWF010000063.1 GCA_030145105.1 Desulfosarcina sp. | reverse complement strand
CAACATCCGTCGCGATGGCGCGAGGGCCCCAAATGGTTTTTCCCGGCAGATAAACGCCCCACTATATTATTGTGTTATCTAAGCGGTTTGGTTTTCATCTTCGTACTACTGCTTCTTTTTCTGGATATGATCGTCTATTAAAACGTGGTTTAAAATAATACAGGAGGTTCATGTCATGGTCTTTTTTAGAAAAAAAAGAATCGAAATCAGAATCGTTGTTTTCTTACTGGCATTTCTGATGGTCAGCCAGGGGGTAACCGTTTTGGCCGACTCGGACAGGATTTATCCCACCAATAAAGTAACCCTCTATCGTGGTGATAAAATCGTGGGTGTTTACACCAAAGAGGCACCGCTTCCAGAAGGGTCGATCATCTCCGCTGACGGGAGGTGTGCGATCAAGCTAGACGATTTGTACCTGGTGGGTGAAGATCAAAGTGTATTTTCTATAAATACCTCCGGCCGGCAGAGGAATCTGTTCGTCAAGGAAGGCACCGTCTATTTTAAAACGTCGGCAATGAAGCGCTCGTTTTCTTTCATTACACCGGACGGCCCGATCAGCATCCAACGCATTCGACTCAACGCTGCCGCTGGTGATGGCTCGATTAAAGGATATGTTACCGTCAATAAGAACCAAAGTGAATTGGGCGTGGCTGAAGGCGGATCGATGGATGTATTTACCGATAACGGCCTGATGACGATTCAATCCGGCAACAAAATTATTCTTTCACAGGCGGATATGGATATTGGACTCCCCGAGGATGAAAAACCGGCAGCACAGCAACCACCCGAACCTAAGCCGGGCATGTCGACGGGTAAAAAAGTTGCCTTTGGCGCCATAGGCGTCGCGGCGATCGCAGGCATTGCCTTGGGCCTCGGCGGTGGTGGCGGTGGTGGCAGCGACGGTGGTGGTTCCGTGAGTCCGTCGACGCCATGAAGGCGGGAACGAAAATGCCAAGCACCTAAAAATATTTCGCGACAGGTGCGCATGTCAAAAAAGGAGATATCGCGGTGGACGATGTAAAACAAACGAATGATATATATGCTTTTTTCGTGCACGCCCTTAAATCGACCTTGTTGCCCACCCTTTTAATACTGATTGGAATTTCTTTTTTCGGCGCATGTGCCTCTACGAACCATCCCTCCGCAGACAACCAGACAAATCAGCAGCTGGCCGTCGACTATTCCCTGGGAGAAGACGAAATCAGCAGGATGAATGAGATGATTCTCTCCCAGGTCCAAATGAACGCTGATCCGGGTGAATATCTTCTCGGAGAAGGCGATTTACTGCGAATCAGTGTTTTCGAGGCCAAGGAGCTCGATACGACGGTCCGTGTCAACTCACGCGGTTTGGTTACCCTTCCGCTGATCGAAACCGTCGACGTAAAAGGCCTGACCGCCATAGAAGCTGAAGAAAAAATTGAAGCCATTTATCAACAAAGATACATCAAGAATCCCCATGTCAGCATCTTCGTTGAAGAACATGTCAGCCAGCGCATCACGCTGGTGGGCCAATTTAAAAATCCAGGCACCTATGATTATCCAACCAAGCAGAGGCTGCTTGACACCATTGCCCTGGGGGGCGGTTTGAGCGAAAAGGCCGGCCAGATGGTGCAGATCCGCAAATCTCGCCATTCACAGGGACAACCCGCGGTCGTTATGGTCGATCTGGACCAACTGGTAGTAAAAGGCAATATTCAACTGAATATCGAGATAAACGGCGGCGATGTCCTTTTCATTCCCGAAGCCGGTGTTTTTTTTGTGGACGGAGCTGTTAAGAAGCCTGGCGCCTATGCCATCAAACATCGCACTGTCATTCAAGAAGCCCTGGTGGAGGCAGGAGGCATTGAGTCCTGGGCCGTGAAGGACAAGATCAAACTGGTGCGCATGGCTGAAAACGGAAAACGGGAAATAATTGATCTTGACCTAAACAAACCGGGTGTTAAGGAAATGCCCATCAACGACCGGGATATCCTGATCGTCGATGCCAGAGGCACCGCCAGTTTCATGAGAGGCTTCAGTGTGTCGATTCTCGGCACCGGTTTTAGTTATTGGGCAAGATAAATAAAATTGTCGGATGAAGTTAACGCGGGTTGACCAGGCGCAATCGGTTTTTATCAAACGTATGGTCCCCCGCTTCCTCGTCCATGAGTCAGATTGACCTGTTGAGGCCTTATCAAGCCTTCGATTTAACCCGATTGCTGTGTCGAACAAAAGATTTAACCCTATAAATATCATATAGATACATTCGGTTAAATATTTATATCGGCATTGGCCCGTATCGGAATCGAGGGTTTCTTAAGGCCTCTTTTTTTTTACCACCAGCCTAGGTTGCTAATGATCCATGCAAACCTTATTTTAACCATGTAATAACGAATTGTTATATTAGGCGTTGCTTTGATTTTGACTCTTGATCGATTTGTTGTATAAGATACCGCATACGGAAGTCGCATCAATCGGTTCACTATTCTTATTGGAAACGGTTAAACCTCGGCACATGTATCTCGATCACTATCATCTAAAAGCAAAGCCCTTTGATCTAAGCCCAGGGCCACGCTTTCTCTGGCTCGGTGAAAAGCATAAAGAAGCGCTTTCCACCTTGATCTACGGGATTTCAGAGGACTTGGGATTCCTGCTGCTGACCGGTGATGTGGGGGTGGGCAAAACCGCCCTGATCCATCGATTGATCAGCAATCTGGATTCATCGACGATTGTGGCCCACATCACTGATCCGGGGTTGGGAACCATCGATTTTTTCAAACTTCTGGCCGTCGAATTCAACATCCCTACCGAATTCTACAGCAAAGCTCCGTTTTTAATTGAGCTGGAAAAATTCCTCTACGCAGCCTACTCGGATCATAAAAAGGTCCTGCTGATTGTCGACGAATCCCAGCGGTTAAACAACAAGCTTTTGGACCAAATAAGGGTTCTTTCCAACATCGAACTAAGCGACCGAAAACTGATCACCATCTTTTTTGTTGGCCAACCTGAATTTAAAAATATGTTGATGACCAATAGCAACCGAGCCATCCGCCAGCGGATCGCCATCAACTACCACATTCATCCACTGACTGAATCTGAAACCGGGCAATACATCGAACACCGCCTGAAGGTGGCCGGTGCCACCCGGAAAATTTTTAAATCGAACGCGATCCGTGAGATATCCCGATTCACCGGCGGCTTTCCTCGCGCCATCAATGTTATCTGCGATCATGCATTATTGACGGGCTATGCGTCAGGCTTACAATCAATCGATTCAGATGTAATCAAGGAATGTAAACAAGAGCTGAATATTCGAGCAGGTTTTGATTTCAGCCGGCCCGCTATTCAGACGCCAACCGACACAACCCGACCCGAAACGTCCCAGCCGCCACCTCGCCGGTCCATGTCCATGGGGGCTCCCATGCTCATCGGCCTGATTGTCGTCCTGGGCGCCTTGGTGAGTTATTATTTGCTGTGGCCTGCACCCCGCTGGACAACAACGCCAGATACCCAGAACAAACTGGCGGACGCCTCCACGCAACAAACGGGCACAGTCGCAGAGGCGCCACCGAGGATAACCGAGAAAAGCCCAAAAGCACCTGCCCAAACATCACCGAAAAATGAAATCGCCCGTGCACAACTTGAGAAGCAATCCGGCCCCCGGGACAACGTCGCCCCCGATGAGGCATTGACGATCGCTAAGCGCCAGCCGCCACTTCTCACTACCCAAGTTTCTCCTGCACCCGGCCCACTGCCCACTATCAGTGAGGTGGACAGCCGAGTGACCGGGCCCGCCAAGGCGGCGCCGGATTCGGCCAAGGCCGCTGTCCTGGCCGCCGCCGAGCCAGAACCAAAAGCAGACCCGGCTCCTCGGAAAGAGGCAGTTGCCCAGGCTGAACCACCAGCCCGGGAGGTTGATACGGGCGCCGATGGTCAAGCAGCCGAGGCGGCGCCGGAACCCGACCCGTCCAGCGATATGCCTGCGGTTGATAGCCCTGTGACCGCATCCGGCAAGGCGGCGGCGGCCGTAGTCGCTGTCCTGGCTGCCGACCCCGGACCAAAAGTGGATCCGGTCCCGCGGAAAGAGACAGTTGTACCAGATGCACCGCCTGCCCGGGAAGTTGATGCAGGTGCCGATCGCCAAACAGCAGTGCCTGCAGCCGAGGCTGCGCCGGAACCCGACACATCCACCGATACACCTGCGGTGGACAGCTCTGTGACCGCGGCCAACAAGGCGGCAGCAGCCGCTGCCGTGGTCGCTGTCCCGGCTGCCAAGCCGAAACCAAAAGTGGCCCCGCCCCCCCGGAAAGAGACAGTGGCGCAGAAAGCAACGCCTGCCCGGAAAGTTGATGCGGGCGCCGATGGTCAAAAGGCAGTAAATGCAGCCAACGCTGCACCGGAACCCGACGCATCCCCTGAACCATCCGGGGTTGAAAGCGATGCGACCACACCTGGCAAGACGGCTGCAGCCGTCCTGGCCGCCAAACCAGCGACCAGCGCGTCGAAACCGATCAACACCCAAGGACCACGCACCGCTGAAACGGAAAGCCCGGCCTCAGTTTCACGATCCACCACCACAACCGAAAAAACCAAACCGACTGAAAAAGCACCTTCAGGCAACCGCCCTGAAGCAACCCTCTCAGCCAAAGCGGAGACGCAACTGCAATCTCCTGCCAAAACGAGTGGGAGCACCTCGACCGCCGCGGGGCAATTGGATGCAATTGGTATGGAAAACCGGCTTCGCTCATTTTTGCAGACCTATTGCAATACCTATGCTGCAAAAGATTTAGATGCGTTCACCAATTTATTCATTCCCGACGCCAGGGAAAATGGCACACCGTTTATCCGCCTATTGCCCAAATACAAAAGGAATTTCGAATTTATCGAAGCCATTGAATATCGGATTGAATTGCAGGAATTTTCATACAATGAAAATATGGGAATCGTAAAAGTAGACGGAGATTTTTTCCTTAAATGGTTGCCGCCCGACAAAAAATGGCGTGAAAACGCGGGAAAAATATCTATGCGCCTTCAAGAAAAAGGATCATCATTTTTGGTCCGACAGATTGACTATCAGGGAGGCAGCACCAAGAAATAGGAAACAACCCCGGAATAGGACCTATTTTTGGGTTTCACGCAATATGGCTTATCGTAAACTGATTTGAGTTGGTGTATTTGCTAAAAATATCCCCGTTGCCATTACCTGTTCGCAAACACGGAGAAACCAATGACCAAGCCAAACCAGACGCTGACGGAAAGACTCGATGCGGGCACCGTATTGGTTGCCGAAGGATATATTTTCGAACTGGAGCGCAGGGGGTATTTGAAGGCCGGTCCTTTCGTCCCCGAGGCGGTTCTCAGGTATCCTGAAGTGGTGCGGGGCCTGCACCGGGAATTCGTTCGTTCGGGGACCGATGTGGTCGTGGCCTGCACTTACTACGCCCACCGCTCGAAACTGCAGTCCATCGGCATCGAAAACGCCCTGGCGCAATTGAACGTGAAGGCTGTTGAACTGGCCGTCGACGCGGCCCGGGAAACCGGCGCCCTGGTTGCCGGCAACATCTGCAACACCTGGGAATACGACCCGTCCGACCTGAAAGCGTCGGAGGAGAAGGTCCGGCCGATTTTCCGTGAGCAGGTCCAGTGGGCCAAGGATGGCGGCGCGGATTTCATCATCGCCGAAACCTTCAGCCATTACGGCGAAGCCCTGCTGTCCCTAGAGGAAATCAAACGGGTCGGCCTGCCTGCAGTGGTCACCTTCAGCCCGGTGGCCCAAACCACCTGCGACGGGTTTCCTTTAGCCGAGGCGTGCAAACGGTTGGCAGACAACGGTGCCGAGGTGGTGGGACTCAATTGCGGTCGGGGACCGAAAACCATGCTCCCGATACTCGAGCAGATCCGCAGCGCGGTGGGCGGCCACGTGGCCGCCCTGCCGGTACCTTACCGCACCCATGACCAGCAGCCCTGTTTTTTCGATCTGAGGCTGGAAGATGGTAAAAACGCCTTTCCCGTGGCCTTGGATCCCTTTTTGCTTAGCCGGTTTGAAATGGCTGATTTCGCGGCAACAGCCAGGGACATGGGCATCAACTACATCGGCATCTGCTGCGGGGCCGGACCCCACCACGTGCGGGCCATGGCCGAAGCTTTAGGCCGTACAGTCCCGGCAAGCCAGTTTTCTCCTGAAATCAAACTCCACCCCATCTTCGGCGACCAGCAGGTCCAACGGCAGAATTATGTGGAGTGCCTGTATGGACCGATTCCGAAAGAAAAACAAGAATGAACGTCGAACATCGAACGTCCAACATCGAATTTTGAATGTTGAATGTTAAAAAGGAAAGACCGGATAGAAGGGGTCAAGGGTCCACGGGAAGGGCTCAACCTGCAGATGGACTGAAACGCAGAAATCAGCTTTTATAAACCGCATTTACCAATATAACAGTGAATGGTCGATGGTGGACAACAACAAAACGGGCGGGGGACTATCCCCGCTCATTTTGTATTCAATTCCCTAATCCCTGAATCCCCCCATTCCCAATTCCTCAATTTTCCTGCAGTTCGGCAATCCCGGCATAGAAGTCCAGCGCCTCCGGATTTCTCAGGGCATCCTTGTTCTTCACCTCCTGGTTGTGAATCACCTTCTTTACGGCCAGTTCCACTTTCTTCATGTTCAGGGTATAGGGAATATCCGGCACCGAGATGATCTTGGCCGGCACATGGCGAGGCGACGCATGCAGGCGTATGGTCTTGCGGATCTTGTTTTTCAAATCCTCGGAGAGTTCGACACCCGGGGCCAATTTGACGAACAGGATCACGCGCACATCGTTGTCCCATTTCTGCCCCACCACCACGCTGTCCTCGACCGCTTCCAACTGCTCCACCTGCCGGTACAGCTCTGCAGTGCCGATGCGAACGCCGCCGGGGTTCAAGGTGGCGTCGGAACGGCCATGCATGACCACCCCGCCGTGTTCGGTGACCACGATGTAATCGCCGTGGCGCCAGATGCCCGGGTAGACGTCAAAGTAAGCACCGTGGTATTTTTTCCCGTCGGGATCGTTCCAGAAGTAGATGGGCATCGATGGGAAAGGCGCCGCACAGACCAGTTCCCCCTCCTGGCCCGCCACGGGTTTGCCATCGTCGTCGAAAGCGAACACCTTCATGGCCAGCCCCCGGCACTGCAGTTCGCCGGCGTATACCGGCCCCATGGGGTTGCCCAGGGCGAAACAGCCGTTGAGGTCCGTGCCGCCGGCAATGGAGGCCAGCTGGAGGTCGGACTTGACGGCGTCATAAACGAATTCGAAGCTTTCGATGGAAAGGGGTGATCCGGTGGAAAGCACCGCCCGCAATGGGACCAAATCGAACTCGGCTTTCGGCCGCACACCGGCGGCCTGGAGTGCGGCCAGGTACCCGGCGCTGGTGCCAAAAACGGAAATTTTCTCATCCTGGGCCATCTGCCAGAGGGCCTTGGGAGAAGGATGAAACGGATTGCCGTCGTACAGCACCAGCGTGGCACCGGTGGCCAGGGAACTGACCAGCCAGTTCCACATCATCCACCCGCAGGTGGTAAAGTAGAAGATCGTGTCCTCACGCTTGAGATCGGTGTGCAAGATCAATTCTTTAAGGTGGTGAATCAGAATGCCGCCGGCGCTCTGGACCATGCACTTGGGCAGGCCGGTCGTACCCGACGAATACATGATGTAGAGCGGATGGTCGAAGGGCAGTTGGGCGAAATCGATCTCCAGCCCGTCTTCCGCCGATTTGAAGTCTGCATACAGCACGGCATTGGGGATGGCGCTGATATCCGGTGTTTTCTGGGCATAGGGCACCACCACCAGCCGTTTTATCGAGGGAATCTGGCTGATGATGTCGGTGATGCGCGCCAGTGAGTCCAGTGGTTTACCTTTGAAAAAGTAGCCGTCTGCGGTGAAAAGCACTTTGGGCCGGATCTGGCCGAAGCGGTCGAGGACGCCCTTGATGCCGAAATCCGGAGAGCAGGAGGACCAAGCCGCCCCTAATGAGCTGGCCGCCAGCATGGCAATGATCGATTCGGGCAGGTTGGGAACGAAGCCGGCCACCCGGTCGCCGGCCTCAACCCCGGCTTGCTTCAGGGCCTTGGCCACCCGGGCCACCTCGTCGTAGAGTTGGGCGTAGGTCAGGGTCCGCCTGACCTGGTCTTCCCCCCGGAATACAAGGGCCAGCCGGTCGTCCCGATAGCGCAGCAGATTCTCGGCGAAATTGAGACGGGCGCCTTCGAACCAGCGGGCGCCGGGCATCTTGGCTGCATCGTCGATCACCCTGTCATAGGGCACCGAGCCCTTGATCGCGGCGAAATCCCACATCTCCTTCCAGAACTCGGGGATATGATCGACAGACCACTGATAGAGGCCGTCGTAGCTGTCGAAAGTGGTGCCGTATCGCTCGTTGATCAGCGTCATGAACTGGTACATGTTGGATGCTTTGATCTGCGCTTCAGACGGCTGCCATAACAATTTGCTCATGCGTGGTTCTCCTCCCTGCAAGTCGATGATTGAAGCGAATAGAAAATGCTTATCAATGCTGGCTGCCATCCGTAGAACCAGCGGCGGGTAATGGCTGCCTTAAGGCCTTCGGCGGTTAATAAACAAGGTTCATTAGTTGAAGTTTTTCATATCAGAATGGTGAACGGTTGACAATACGGGAAAAGGTCATCAGATTAACACCAAAACGAATTTCCGGATTGAGGCATTCTGGAATTGAGGAATTATCTGAGCGGCTCTTAGCCGCGAGACCGTATAAGAAAAAACTTCCTTTGAGCCTGTTTTAAGAGAGGAGTGTCATGCACTACGAAGGCAACATCATCCGCCCCCCCAGTGAAGCCAACAGCATCCTGCTCCAGGTCACCGTGGGATGCTCGCGCAACAAGTGCACCTTCTGCGGGGCCTACCAGGGAGAGCGATTCAAGATCAAATCCGATGACATCATCATGGCGGACATCGCCTTTGCCGCCGCCAACTGCCAGCGCCAGCGCCGTGTGTTTCTGTGCGACGGCGACGCACTGATCATTCCCCAGAAGCGGCTCATGAAAATACTCACCGAAATCCGCCGCCAACTGCCCTGGGTGACCCGGATCGGCGTATACGCCAACGCCAAAAGCCTGAACATGAAAACCGTGGATGAATTGAAAGCGCTCCGGGAAAACGGCATAGGTATCGCTTACATGGGGCTGGAGACCGGCGACGATGTCACCCTCAAGGCCATCAACAAAGGCGCCACCGCCCAGCAAATGATCGACATGGGCAAAAAGGCCAGGGAAGCGGGCATTAAGCTCTCCATCACCGTACTGCTGGGTCTGGCCGGACGGGAGCGGTCCCAGATCCACGCCCGGGAGACCGGCCGGGTGTTGTCCGCCATCGATCCGGAATATGTGGGTGCCTTAAGCTTGATGTTGATTCCCGGCACCCCCATGCACGAGGACGCCCGCAGCGGCCGGTTCACCCTCATCGAACCGGACGAAATGCTGGCCGAGCTGCGCACCATGATCGCCGAGACTCACCAGACCCTGGGACTGTTTCACGCCAACCACGCCTCCAACTACCTGCCCATCCGCGCACGCATGCCCAAGGAGAAAGCCAAAACCCTGGCCCTGATCGACGCGGCGCTGGCAGGCAAGGTGGCCCTGCGTCCGGAGTGGATGCGGGCGCTTTGATTGGTCACGGAAACCGCCCTTAAAACCCTTGCTTCGAAATCAAATCTTTTGTATCAACCCCCATTAACGTCGCCGCTTAATTGAATCCATCGAAAAAGGAGCAGCATCACATGAGCACGGGCACCCCCAAGACGCAGCCGGCCATTGACGATCTTTGCATCAACACCATCCGCACCCTGTCCATGGATGCGGTGCAGAAGGCCAACTCCGGTCACCCGGGCGCACCCATGGGGCTGGCCCCGGCCGGGTATGTGCTCTGGACGCGGGTGATGAAGCACAATCCAAAAAACCCGGACTGGCCGGATCGCGACCGCTTCGTGCTTTCCGGCGGTCACGCCTCCATGCTGCTCTACAGCCTGCTGCACTTGACCGGCTATAACCTCAGTCTCCAAGAGATCCAAAATTTCAGGCAGTGGGGCAGCAAGACCCCCGGCCATCCCGAATACGGCCACACACCCGGGGTGGAGACCACCACCGGTCCCCTGGGTCAGGGATTTGCCAACGCCGTCGGCATGGCCATGGCCGAGCGACACCTGGCAGCCAGCTTCAACCGTCCCGGTCTCGACATCGTGGATCACTTCACGTATGTCATGTGTGGCGATGGTGATATGATGGAGGGCGTGACATCCGAAGCGGCCTCCCTTGCCGGCCATCTGGGATTGTCAAAACTCATCTGCCTTTACGACGACAACGGCATCTCCATCGAGGGTACCACCGGCATCGCCTTTACCGAAAACGTGGCCAAGCGTTTCGACGCCTATCGCTGGCAGGTGATCAAGGTCAAAGACGGCAGCGATCCCGATGCGGTCGAACAGGCGATCCTGGCGGCCAAAGCCGAAACCGGTAAGCCCACGCTTATCATGCTCAAGACCCACATCGCCCACGGCAGCCCCAATAAACAGGACACGGCCGATGCCCATGGCGCCCCGCTGGGTGAAGAAGAGATCAAATTGACCAAGACGTCATTGGGATGGAAGGAGAAAAAGGCCTTTAGCATTCCGAAGAAAGCCCTGACGGCATTCCGTAAATGCGTCAAGGTGGGTGAAAAAGCGGAAAAAAAATGGAAAACGGCATATCAGAAATACAATCGGAAGCATCCCGATCTGGCCGACGACTGGGTTAATGCCCTGACCCGCTTCATGCCCAAAGGCTGGGAAGCGAACCTGCCTCAGTTCAACCCGGAGGACGGTCCCATGGCCACCCGTGCTGCTTCGGGTAAGGTGCTCAATGCCGCTGCAGCCATTTTTCCCAGCCTGATGGGCGGCTCGGCCGATCTGGCGCCCTCGAACAAAACCTTTATCGACGGTTCACCTGAATTTCAGAAAAAGCATTACGACGGCCGCAACATCCGATTCGGCGTCCGCGAGTTTGCCATGGGCGCCATCATGTCCGGCATGTTTCTGCACGGCGGCATCCGCCCCTATGGCGGCACCTTTCTGGTGTTTGCCGACTACATGCGCCCGGCCATCCGCCTAGCAGCCCTGATGAAGCTGCCGGTCGTCTATGTCTTCACCCACGACAGCGTGGCCGTGGGTGAGGACGGCCCCACCCACCAGCCCGTGGAACATCTGGCCGCCCTGCGGGCCATCCCGAACCTGACGGTAATCCGCCCGGCCGATGCCACGGAAACCGCCCAGGCCTGGCAAAAAGCCATCGCCATGAACGACAGCCCGGTAGCGCTGATTCTCAGCCGCCAGAAACTGCCCATATTAGAGGCTAAACAAACGGCACACGGTTTAGAAAAGGGTGGTTATGTGCTTTCGGACTGCAAGGGAAAACCACGCATCATCCTCATCACCACCGGGGCGGAGGTCCACATCACCCTGAAGGCGCAGGAGTTGTTGGCCGGCAAAGGCATTCCTGCCCGTGTGGTCAGCATGCCATCCTGGGAGATTTTTGAAGAGAATTCAACGGAGTTCAAAAACCGGATTCTTCCACCGGCCATCAAAAACCGGATCGCCGTGGAAGCCGGCATTCCCATGGGATGGGAGCGTTACGTCGGCCCGGGCGGGAGCGTCATCGGCATCGATCGGTTCGGGGCCTCGGCGCCGGGGGGAACGGTCTTGGAAAAGTTCGGTTTCACCCCCGATAAGATAGTTGAAACCGCGCTTCGAATGCTAAAATAAAAATCCGTTGCCAAGCTGACGAAATACCAAGGGCGCCTGCAAAGGCGCCCCTTTTTTTTCAAAAGTTTCCTGAGGAGATGCCGATATTAAGGTTTGCGTGGATCACAACACCATGCTCAAACCCGACACATGGTGATGGGTGAAGCAGAAAACAACTTCTGCCCTGACAAAGGTTTTGTTTTCTTTATATTTTTTATGCGAATCCTGAGTCATACAGATGACCGGAACCAATGGAGGCTCTCTTGAAAAGAATTTTTACAGGCATATTGACCGTGCTCTTGTTTATGTCGTTGACGGTTCCCGGCCTGGCCGGAACCCGCGACGATTGCATTTCCAAATGCAAGGAGGCAGGTGATTTCATTAAAACACAGGGAATCGATACTGCCATCAAGGAGATCGGCAACAAAAACGGCCGCTTCGTCTGGAACGATGGTGTCAGCTATGTGTTCCTGATGAACATGAAATCCAAAATGTTGGCCCATCCGCACAAACCGGAACTGACCAAGCCGGCCACCCTGATCGAAGCGACGGATGTTGATGGCAAGGCCTTTTTCAAGGATTTCGTCAAAGCAGCCGAGAAGGGAAAAGGCTGGACCCATTACATGTGGCCGGTCCCCGGAATGGAGATCAACAAACCCAAGCATACCTTCATTTACCGGGTGCCGGATACGGATTACTTTGTGGGTGCCGGGTTCTACGTCATGTCTCCGGGCGTGTTTTATTGAATTGAATCATTTCCGCCACGATGCTCACGGCGATCTCCTCCGGGGTTTCGGCCCCGATGGACAGGCCGATGGGCGAATGGACCCGGTCGATATCCCCCTGTGTAAAGCCTTCCTTGAACAGCGCCCCATAGATGGCGTCCCTTTTCCTGCGGCTGCCGATCATGCCGATATAGCCCGCGCCGGTTCTCAACGCCTGGGCCAGCACTGTTTTGTCGTGAAGATGGCCCCGGGTGAGAATGACAATGAAATCGTCCCTGGCCACGGACAGTCCTGAAAAGGCATCATCAAAAGATTCCAACACCCGGATTTCGGAGGCTTGGCGAAAGCGTTTCCGGTTGGCATACTCCTCCCGGTCGTCGGCAACCGACACCCGGAAGTCCACCACTGCGGCCACGGCCGCAGTGGCCTGGGCCACGTGACCCGCCCCGAAAAGATAGGCGGTGCATATTCGCTGGGTCGGCTCAACCACCACAAGCGCTCCGTCGAATGCCAGTGTCTGGACGACAGATGAGTCGGCTGCCACCGCCAACACCTTTTTTCGGTCTATGTCTCGCAGGGGGATATCCCCGACAATCCTGCCTGTGGTCGCTACCAGGCAGTGGGTTGTGGCGCCCACCTGGACTTCCGATTGACTAAAAACGGTTAACAGAGACCCTTTTTGCCGTTTGTCCAGCATCTGGTGCCATCGATCGAAGACAGTCCGGTTTATGTCTGTTGGCGACACATAGTCCAGCAGGACCTCCGCCTGACCCCCGCAGATCATGTCCATGCTATCGACGGTGTCGTGGCTCAGGTCAACGGGCATGATTGCAGATTTACCGGACTGGATCAGTTCTGTGGCCCGGGACATCGCCCCGGCTTCCAACAGTCCGCCACCGATGGTACCGATACCACGTCCGCTTGCGGTAACGATCATCTTGCTGCCAGACGTGCGCGGGGTGGAACCGGAGTGGGTGATAATCGTCGCAAGGACGAATGCTTCGCCTTTATTCATAAGTTCACAGGCCGTTTGTGCAATCATCTTCATCAATGCGGTAGCCTTTCTAAGTGGTCGTGATCATAAATACGGTGACGCGCCGAGATGGCCGAGGCGCCTGGGCCGCAAGGCGCGAGGAGCGAGAATACCTGTCGTATTTAAGCGACGAGCAACGCAGACGGACCGGGATGCGTCGGTCATCGAATGCCATCGTATTTATGATCACGACCACTCAGTTAATCCTGAGCCGGTTTCTCACTTGGTGGTCAGCGTTAACGGATCATTTCCAGAATCGTCTTTGATGTGTACTCACCCACATCGGCCAATCCGTCCATAGGCATGAACCGGTTGGCGTTGTTGGAAAAAAGGCAGGTCACCGACGGCGGGAAATCCTCGTCGGCCTCGTAGAAAATGTAGCTCAGGAAAATCTTGGGCAGCGGCCGAACCAGGAAGGCGAAATCGCCGCTGATCGAGGAGGGTGCCGCCCCACCTGAAAGCCGCTCCATGATCAGGCCGGTTTTCGATCTGATCCGTTGAACCGCCGGTATCAGGATCTGTTCGGTGTGGGAGGCAAACGCGCCCACATAGGGCGCCGAATCGGGAAACTCCTTGAAGGCCTTTAACGGCTCCAGGACAGGAAGGTCGGGTACGGCATTCAACGCATACAGGGACAACAGAATACCGATCACGCCCGGTGGTTCCGCACCATCCAGGGTGATGCCATCCGGCGCGATGACGCATAATCGTCCGAACGCGGAAAAAGAATAGGCTGATCCATTTTTCCAGCCGGGTAGCCGCTCCTCCAACGCATCGGGCAGATTGTCATAAAGCCGGTCCAGATTGGCCTTAGCTAGTTTAAGGTAGTTGTCGGTGGTCATGGTGCGTCCGTCCGTTAAAAATCCATGGATATGCTCTCCCGGGCGTTTCTAAAAACAGATACCATTTAACCCACTCAAGTTGCAAATGGAAGGATAGAACGGTATAGAGGGCAAACTGATTCGATCATAATTGGAGGTGCGGTATGAGAACCCTGCGAGACAAACTCTCCCATCTTTCCTTTTTACAAGCCGCTAAACTGCTGGGTCCCAAGGGCCGGGAACTAATCATGGAAGGCGGGAAATTCGACATCGACCTGTATGAACAGGTGACCCTGGATGAACAACACTTCCGTTTGGACGTGGATGAGGCCATGGTAACGATCGGCCTGAGCGACGACAAACGGCAGCGTTTCGACCTGTGCTGCAGCGCCTGCAACAGAGCCTGCTTGCATCAGGGAGCGGCCCTGTCCTTGGTTCTGGAGGAAAAGCTTGCCCTGGGATTATCGGCGCCGCCCCCGGAGCGCACCCCCATCGAGAGCCTGGACGAAGCGGCCCTCATCGACCAAGCCATAAACGAACGCCGGCAGCGTGCAAATGATGAAAAAATGCGCCTCACGTCCATGAAGCCGCAGCAGTTGTGGACCGATTACGTGGTCACCAACCTGCTCTCCGGTAAAAGCTACCGACTGGCCCTGCGGGGCTGGCAACCGGGCGAGTCCTATTGCACCTGTCCCGATTTCCGTAAGAACACCCTGGGCACCTGCAAGCATATCCTCTACGCCCTGGAGCGCGGCCGGGCCAAATTCCGCAAGCGCGTGCAAAACACCCCGGCAATCGTCGAAGAGATCTGCGTATACCTGCGCTATGGCAAGCGCCTGGAACTTCGCCTGCTGCTTCCCGACCAACTGGCGATGCCGATCCAAACCCTATTGGCGCCGCTAATGGATAAAGCCATCGATGATCCCAAGGATCTGTTGCAGCGCATCGGCCAGGTGGAACGCCAGGGAACATCGGTGATGATTTACCCGGATGCCGAAGAATACATCCAGCAGTTGCTGTTTCAACAGCGCATGACGGCAGTGATGGCCGAGATCCGAAGGGATCCGGCGGCCCATCCCCTGCGCAAGACCTTGCTGAAAACCGAACTGCGGCCATACCAATTGGACGGCATCGCCTTTGCCGCCGGAACCGGCCGGGCCGTTCTGGCCGACGATATGGGCCTGGGTAAAACCATCCAGGGCATCGGTGTGGCCGAACTGCTCTCCCGTCATGCCGCAGTTTCCAGGGTGCTGATCATTTGCCCGGCCTCCCTCAAATCCCAGTGGCGCAGCGAGATCAGACGGTTCAGCGATCGCAGTGTCCACCTGGTGCTGGGCAGCTACAAAGAACGGCCGGCGCAATACGCAGGCGATCAATTTTTTACGGTCTGCAATTACGAACAGGTGCTTCGCGATATTCTGGCCATCGAACGGGTGGCCTGGGACCTGATCCTCCTGGACGAAGGCCAGCGCATCAAAAACTGGGAAGCCAAGACCAGCCGGACCATCAAAGCCCTCAAGTCCCCCTTTGCGCTGGTGCTTTCCGGTACGCCCTTAGAGAACCGACTGGATGAACTCTTCTCGGTGGTGGAGTTTATCGACGACCGGCGGCTGGGACCTGCCTTTCGGTTTTTCAACCGCCACCGGGTCGTGGATGAAAAGGGCAAACTGCTTGGATATAAACATCTGGACCGACTCCGTGAGACATTGCGCCCGATCTTGCTTCGCCGCACCCGTCGGCAGGTGCTGGATGAATTGCCGCCGCGCACCACCGAGGTGATCCGTATCGCCCCTACTGAAGAGCAGCTCGACATGCAAAAGGGCCACCGCAGCGTCATCCAGACCATCATCAACAAAAAGTATCTGTCGGAAATGGACCTGTTGAGACTCCAAAAAGCCCTGCTCATGTGCCGCATGTGCGCCGACAGCACCTTTCTGGTGGACAAACAGGCCCCGGGCTGCTCCAGCAAACTGGCGGAACTGGGCGGCCTGTTGGATCAACTCGGGGCTGAAGCGGACCGAAAAATCGTTCTGTTCTCCGAATGGACCACCATGCTCAACCTGATCGAACCCCTGCTTGACGCCCGCAAGATGAACTATGTGCGCCTGGACGGTTCAGTTCCCCAGAAAAAGCGCCAGGAACTGATCCACCGCTTCCAGGACGATCCGGCCTGCACGCTTTTCATCACCACCAATGCGGGCGCCACGGGCCTGAACCTGCAGGCGGCCAATACGGTGATCAATGTGGATCTGCCCTGGAATCCGGCCGTACTGGAGCAGCGCATCTCCAGGGCGCACCGCATGGGACAGAAGCAGCCGGTGCAGGTCTTTCTGCTGATCACTGCCGACACCCTGGAGGAGAACCTGCTGGCCACCCTGTCAGCCAAGCATCAACTCTCCCTGGCGGTTTTGGATCCGGACACCGACACCAGCCAGGTGGAGATGAGCACGGGTATGGAAGAGCTTAAACGCCGCATGGAGATCCTGCTGGGGGCCCGGCCCGAAGCGGCAGAAGATGAGAGCATGAAGGCCGAGGCCCAAAAAGCGGCCGCCGCCCTGGCCAAAAGGGAGAAGGTGGCGGCCGCCGGTGGCCAGTTGGTGGGGGCCGCATTTGCCTTTATTGGAGAGATGTTGGCGGACCAGACGATCGATGACCACCTGGAAGGGCTGGTCGGGTCGTTCAAAGCCAAGTTGGACGGTTGCATGGAAAGAACGGCGGATGGCCGTTTGAACATGACCATCACCCTGCCCGACGAGGCCCTTGACACCATGGCCCGCTCCCTGGCGAGTATCGTAGGGTTGGGTGCAAAGCCTTAAGGTAACGGAAGTAAAAGAGAAAATTTAATCTCGAACGATTATCCGCAGAATAACGAAGGACTGGATTCATTTTTGAATAAAGCAGCAAATTGCCTCCTTCTGCCTTTCGACATCTGACTTCTGATTTTCCGACTTCTGCCCTCCGACATCTGTTCTCAGGCCTCCGCCCCCTGTCAGTCCCCCCATCCATTCTCACTGTCCTTGGCGACAAACCAGATGGTGCAGGCGGTCCGATGTTTGCAGTACAATTGAGGATCCCGGCAATTGGCGCACTGCTCGCAAACATGAATCTGATATTTCATGCACACCAGGCCGGCGGGTTTCTCAGGATGGTTCACACAGGTTGCCATTGTTTCTGTTTCCGTGGGTTCCATTATGATATAGTGTTCATCCGGAAACGGCATCTTTCGGCCCAGGTCGACGTTCTCGCTCTGTTGATATCCTCGACGTAGTGCTGTTACGCCTCCGGTATCAACATCGTTGCGGCCTTGGCGTGTCATAGATCCAGCATTGCGGGAAACCAAAATCTACCATTTCCGGCTGGACACTGATAATGTATCGTTGAAATTTCAATAAAGTTTATAATCAAGACTTAATGAACTTGTAAAAAGCAGGGTAACCCGCTTTTTACGATACCCTCAGGTATGAATAGCAAAAAGAGATAGAGATGTCATGAAAGAGTTTTTCAAGGTTGAGACCATCCAAGGGGTTCTGGCCCACGCCCCGTCCTTTTCAAAAGTGGATACGGAGACGGTATCACTGGCCGACTGTCTGGGTCGGGTAACAGCCGAGGATGTATACTCCGATGTGGACATTCCCGATTTCAACCGGTCCACCATGGACGGCTTTGCCGTCAAGGCGTCCTCCACCTTCGGCGCATCCGAGGCCAACCCCGCCTATCTGAACATACGTGGACAGATCAGGATGGGGGGCCGGCCCGACTTTTCCATCGGTCCCGGTGAGGCGGCCAGGATCGCCACCGGCGGCATGCTGCCCGAGGGCGCAGACAGCGTCATCATGGTGGAGCACACCGATATGCTCGACGACACCACCATCGAGGCTTATCGGAGTGTGGCCCCGGGCCAGCATGTCATCGAAAAGGGCGAGGACATCCAGCATACCCAACCGGCGCTGAAAGCAGGCACGCGGATACGCCCCCAGGAGTCCGGCCTGCTGGCCGCCTGCGGGCGGACGGAAACGACCGTTTTCAGGCGCCCCCGGGTGGGCATCATCTCCACCGGTGACGAAGTGGTGCCGGTGGACCAGGTGCCCGGCGAAGGACAGATCCGGGACATCAACACCCAAACCCTGTCCGGCCAGGTGCTGGCGGCCGGAGGGATGCCCATGGTCTTCGGCATCGTCAAGGACAATCGTGGCGACCTCATGGACAAGTGCCGAAGCGCCCTGGATTGCTCCGACATGGTCATGATTTCCGGCGGCAGTTCGGTGGGGGCCAGAGATTTTACCGTGGAGGTGCTCGACACCCTTCCCGACACGTCGATCCTGGTCCACGGGATCTCCATCAGCCCCGGCAAGCCCACAATCCTTGCCCGCTCGGGCGGCAAGGCATTCTGGGGACTGCCCGGCCACGCCGTGTCCGCCATGGTGGTCTTTGCCGTGGTGGTCCGTCCTTTTCTGGACCGGCTTTGCGGACTGTCTCAGACGGTCCGGCAATTTCCGGTTCAGGCCGTCCTGAACCGCAACCTGGCCTCGGCCCAGGGGCGTGTGGATTAT
>JAQYWF010000409.1 GCA_030145105.1 Desulfosarcina sp. | reverse complement strand
GTTGCAGAAATTCCGACGGCATTTGTAGCTACTTGGGGGAAGGGAAAACCTGTGATAGGCGTTATGGGAGAATATGATGCTCTTCCAGGTCTTTCCCAGAAAGCTGTGCCATATAAGGAGACATTGTAAAGCGTTTCAGGCTTGTCCGGGGCGTTGAGCTGGGCATCGGTGAAGTGCTTGAGGGCCATATCGAAGTCTCCCTTTTCATAGGCGGCGATGCCGTCGCGGGTGTCGTTGGCATCGGCCGACGGCGGCAGTACGAGCATCAATGCAGCCAACAGGGAGACAAGCATGGTTTTGCGGCAAACGGGAAGGATCAACTCGGCCACGAGGCAGAGCAGCGCCAGAGCCAGGGGCCACTGGAAACGATCCTCCCAGACCTGTTTGCGTCCCGAGGAGACGGTCTCCGCTTCCATTGTCCTGCGAATTTCATTGGTGTAGATGGCGTCCAGATCCAGGTCCCCGGCTACGGAGCGCACGTAGGTGCCGCCGGTGACGACGGCCATTTTCTTGAGGGTGTTCTCATCCAGACGTGAGAGCACAATCTGTCCGGATCGGTCTTTTTTGAATCCACCGTCTGGCTCGGGAATCGGCACCCCGTCGCTGCCGCCCACCCCGATGCAAAACAGTTTGATTTTCTTTTCTTTCAAGGTCTCGGCAGCCTTTAACGGCTCGCCGTCGCCCGTGTTTTCACCATCGGTGATCAGGATCACCGCTTTATCCGAAGCACTTTTGGGATCGAAGCTGTCCAGGGCCGTGGCCAGCGCCCCGGTGATGTCGGTCCCGCCTACCGGGAGATATTCGGGCGACAGGGAATTCAAAAACAGATTGAAGGCGTCGTAATCCAACGTTAACGGACATTGCAGAAAGGCCGTGCCGGCAAAAGCCACCAACCCCACACGGTCACCTTGCAGCATGGCCAGCAGGTCGAACACTTCACGCTTGGCACGCTCCAGGCGGCTGGGCTGGATGTCGGCGGCGGTCATGGAGCGCGAGCAGTCCAGGGCGATGATGATGTCCACCCCCTGCTGGCGGATCTCCTGCCAGCGATAACCGTATTTGGGCCCGGCCAGGGCTACTGCGGTGAAGAGCACCGTGCCCATGAGCAGGGATGTTTTGACCCACCGTCGACCGCCGACGGAGTCCGGGGCGATAACGTCGAGACCGTGGGCGGAAGAGAAGCAGCGCATGATTTCCCGCCGCCGGCGCATCCCGTAGACGACCACCAGAAACAATACCGGCATGGCCCAGATGAAAAACAGCATTTCGGTTCTAAAAAACGTCATGGCCAAAAAAATCTCATGGAATGATCAGGTACCTCGTATTGCGTAAGATTACGTAAAGGGGCAACATCACCAGTGCCGGAATCAACAGCCAGGGATAAATTTCGTTGTATTCGGCAAAGATGTCGACCTTGACCGCGGGGGTCTCCATGGCGTCGATGGTATCATAGATTTCTTGCAATCCCTCCAGATTCTCGGCCCGGAAATAGAGCCCCCCGGTTTTGTCGGCAATGGCCCGCAGTGCATCTTCGTCGATATTCACCTGCTGGTAAACATAGCGCTCGCCGAACAGGGCGTCCTTGACCAGATAAGGCGCTCTTCCCCGGGTGCCCACACCGATGGTGTAAATTTTAGCCCCTTTTTGTGCGGCGATTTCTCCGGCGGTATCCGGCGAGAGTTCGCCGGCATTGCTCTGGCCGTCGGTGAGCAGGATGATGATATTGGACTTGCTCTCGATGTCGGCCAGCCGTTTCAAAGAGATGCCGATGGCATCGCCGATGGCCGTGCTTTTGCCTGCGGCGCCGATCTCCAGACGGTCCAGAATGCTGACCATGGTGTTGTAGTCCCGGGTCAGGGGCAGCTGCGTATAAGCGTAGGTGCCGAAAACCACCATGCCAATGCGGTCACCGCTGCGTTTGGAGACGAACTCCTCCACCACGCCTTTGACGGCCTCCAGCCGGTTGACGACGCGGCCTTTTTTTTTGAAATCAAGGGCAGCCATGCTTTCGGACAGGTCCAGGGCCAGCACGATATTGATGCCTTTGGTGAGCACTTCGGTGCGCTCAGTGCCCCACTGGGGCCGGGCCAGGGCCACCACCATCAGGCAAAGCACCGTATACTTGATGGCCGGCACCAGGCGATGCAGCCGCAGGGCAGGTGATGCCGGGATTCCCGCTGCGGGGAACAGGGCACTGCTGGCCATGGCGGGCGTCCGGTGCCGCCGGTAACGATACCAGATCATCGCCGGCACAAGCGGCAGGAGCAAGAGGAAATAGGGGGATGCGAAGCGAAACATAAATTCCTTAAATCACAATACTCAAATTCCAAACAGGATCATACGATGTTTGCGGTTGCCGTTTGGATATTGGGAATTATTTGAGATTTGGGATTTTTGTATTGGAGCTTTTATCAATCATGGGAGCGATCGCACGTTGTTCACCATGATCTTTTTCATCTTCCATATTAGTCTGTTGCGTAGTCTTGCGCACAAATTCCCGTGCAAAAATCAGGTCTGTTTCCATCTGTTTTTCCACTGCCGTTTGGCTGCCGAACTTGACTGGATCCATTGCTCGGCAAAGGCCTTTAAGACGTTGGGCCAGGATTTTGTCCATATTCAACCGGTCGATGCAGGGTATGAACTCTTCGGTGGTCATCTCCGGTGCGCCCACTGCGAAGCGTCCGAAAACATATTGCCGCAGGATGGCTGAAAGGCGGAAGTAAAAGGTTTTGCCGTCCAGCCGTCGTACATCGGCGATCTCACCTAAAGCCTGCAAGGCTGTCATTTCCGGGGGCGGTTCGGGCACGATGGTTTCGATGGCCCGGTCCTTTTTTTGTTTCTTCCAGAACCACCAGCCTGCTGCCAGAATTGTCGCTGCGGCCAGGCCCAGCAGCACAGGGACCAGCCAGGGTGCATCGATGCCCACCGATACCGGCGGCAGGATGTCGTGGATGTCGGTCATGGGTGCCGGGGTCTTTGGGGGGGGCGATTCAGTTGCCGCCAGCGGGCCTGCTGGGGCCACTGTTTCCTCGCCCGTAACCTGAGCCACTTGAAGGAAAGTAAACAGAAAGAAAACAATCCCGGCTATATAGAATTTAAGATAGTGTGTTTGGCAAGGCCAGAGGGAGGACGCTGTATTAGAAATACCGCGGCGACTGATAACGCAGTCCAAAAACAGTATCTTAAATTCTAACATCATCGCCGCCGCCGCTCCCGGAGTCTGAAATAGCGCACCAGGGCATCGGCCGCATCGCCGTCAGTGGGCATTTCGATACAGTCCATGTCCATGGCCTTATGGGTTTGTAAGATCTGTTCGTGTACCGCCTGTCGGCTGGCCTGGAAACGCTCACGGGTGGTCCGGTCCGAGGCGTCCAGGTGGCGCACGGCTCCGGTTTCAAGGTCCTGAAAGGCGACAATGCCCCCGTCGGGCAGCCGAAATTCCCCGGGATCGGTGACCAGAACGCTGATCAGCTCGTGTTTCCTGGCGGCCGAACGTATCCGCAGAGTGGTGTTTCGACCGAAATCCTCGGTCAGAAAATCGGAAACCAGGAAGGCCACGGTGCGTTTGCGGCAGACCCGGGCCAGAAAATCCACCGCTTCGACAATATCGGTACCGGCGTGCTCAGGCTGGAAAGTGAAAATTTCACGGATGAGCCGCCACACGTGGGCCGACCCTTTTTTTGGAGGGATGTAGCGTTCCACCTGATCGGTGAACAGAATGGCCCCGGCCTTATCGTTGTTGCGGATGGCGTTGAAGGCCAGGATGGCGGCGATTTCCGCAGTGGTCTCCCGCTTGATGCGCTGCGTGGTGCCGAACCGGCCGGAGCCGCTCATGTCCACCAGAAGCATGACCACCTGCTCCCGCTCCTCCCGATAGCGCTTGATGAAGGGCTTTCCCATGCGGGCCGACACCTTCCAGTCAATGCTTTTCACCTCGTCTCCGGGTGTGTACTCACGCACCTCTTCGAACTCGATGCCCGCCCCCCGAAACACCGAACGGTACTGCCCGGCCATCATCGTGTTGACCATGCGGCCGGTTTTGATGTGGACCTTCTTGATTTTCTTGATGAGGTCGGGAGAGAGCATGATTGTCGCTGGCGCTCGAAAATTACAATTGAAGGATTAAATTCGTTTATGTTCAAGAACAGAGCGGTTATTTTTTTGAACCCTGAACCCTGAACCCTGAACCCTGAACCCTGAACCCTGAACCCTGAACTTACGGCACTTCCAC
>JAQYWF010000070.1 GCA_030145105.1 Desulfosarcina sp. | reverse complement strand
GGTGAAAATGGCCGATACAAAAAAAACCGTGCAACCGTCGCTGACAGTCAGAGCGCTGCAGACAGCCGTTGACAAGTGGATCAAAACCTACGGCGTGCGTTACTTTGCCGAAATGACCAACCTGGCCGTGCTCATGGAAGAAGTCGGGGAGCTGGCCCGGATCATTTCCCGGACCTATGGGGAGCAAAGCTTCAAGGGAAAAGATCACACAACGGATCTTGGCGATGAACTGGCCGATGTGCTCTTCGTTCTCGTCTGCATCGCCAACCAGACCGGTGTAGATCTGGAAATCGCTATTTCAAAAAACCTGCAAAAAAAAACCGCCCGTGACAACCGCCGCCATCGCAACAATCCCAAATTGACCTCCTAACCTCGTGTCTGTCCAGAAACGAGGATTTTTGTTCGAAATCAAGGCCTGCGAAAAATTTTACCGGCGGCATATGGTTGATATCCCGAGGATAAAATTATTTCCATAACGCAGATATCGGGCAAAAAGACCGTTTCTGGATGGGCACGAACCTATATGCCGTGGTCGCTTGCCATCTTGCAGATGAGTTGTTGCTGCATGCCCGTGAGCGGACAAAAAGGCGAGTTGTCGTATGTCGTATCCCGGTTTTCCACCACCAGGACCATGGCGTCCGGGCTGAGCGAATGGGTGTGCCAGACTGATTGTCTGACGTTGTAGACCGTTTGAGGCCGCATGAGTTGAGCATAGATCGCGGAAATCGAAGCACGATCACCTTCGCCCAGGAACAGGATACACCGGCCCCGAAGCAACACGAAGACCTCATCGGTGGCATCGTGGCGCTGCATGGCCTTTATGTTTTCCGGCCGTAGATCGTCGCTGTAATTCAATATGGCCACCCGCCAGGCACTAAAGTCAACCAACGGGAGGTATCCCGCGTCCGAGTGGGTGTGGACGCCGAGCAGGGATTCTGGGATAGACATGACCGGCCTCTCTATGCTTTGGGAGGAAGCGTCCGGGCAAAAGCACCTGCCTTCTGCAGCCATGCCGTTAACGCATCTTCGGTTTCAATGCCTCTCGGTCCGATCATCACCCAACCTTTCATCGGCCGACCGGTAATGTCGAAGGGTCGGGTATGCGCTTTTTTCAACGCCTTGGCGGCGGCCGCTTCACCCAGGCGCAAGAATTAGAAAGTTCTGGTAGACCCCGCAGAACATGTTCCCGTGGATCAGATGACAGACCCCACCGAACATCTTTTTGGCGGAAACACCTTTCCTGCCTTCGATGGACGACAGGATCCGATTTTCCAACGTCTCATCGTAGGCCTCCACCCACCTCCGTTGGGTTAAAAAGATTGCTGTTAAGGGATGCGGCTAAGGAATTGTCGCATTTTAAATGTCGGTTGTCCAGACTCAAGGCCGGCACGGCGCCCATCAGGGCATTGGTGAGCAGTACCGTGTCGGCATCCAGGACCGCATCGGAACCAATCGGGCGGTCCTCAATAGAAAATCCCATCGCACGCAGTCGCCGGCAAACCGCCGCCTGCATCACGCCGGGCAACACGTGGGAAGACCGGGGGCGGGTGACCGTCTTGCCCGAAACCACCAGAATGCTGGCTGAATTGGTTTCCGAAAACGTGCCGTCCGGGTTCCGCACAACCGCCTCATCCGCGCCCTTTTCCCGGGCCCAGGCAGCCGCCTGATGGTAGTATAAATAGTTCAGGGTTTTGTGGTCTGCCAGCGGGGACATCCGCCGGTGTGGATAGGTTGCCAGTTTCAATCCAGTTGCCCCCAGGGCCGTCAAACGATGGGTGTAAGGCCGGGCGGTTACCAGCAGGCTGCCACGATATCGGGTGCGGCTTTCATCACCCCGGGTAGCCAGGATCTTTAGCGCTACCGGTGCATCGCCCAAGCTGTTTTTTTCGATAACCTGGGCGACGATCGCCTTCCAGGTCAGGTCTGGCGGCACACCACCAAACAGGGCTGACCAGGTCCGGTTGAACCGATTCAGGTGTGCCCGCAAGCGGCAAGCATGCCCTTTTTCCACGCGGATCGTCTCGAAAAAACCAAATCCGTATTGAAGTCCCAGGTCGGATACAGCCACGGTCGCCTGCTCCTGGCGGATTAAGCGCCCGTCCTGCCACACCCAAATACCTGAAGCGGTTCCGTTCGCCGGCTTATCCCTCGATTGCGTGAGCACCGACATCAGCGTCTGTCCCTTGTGAAGGGTTTCCTCATACTCGTCCTCTGGGTCGGAATCATAGACAATGCCGCCCCCCACGGAAAAAACAAGGCGGTTACCGATAATGGTAGCCGTACGGATGGCGACGGACAAGTCCATGGTGTCGTGAAAACTGATATACCCGATGGATCCGGTGTAGACATGGCGGCGAAGGGTTTCCAGTTCATCGATGATCTCCATGGAACGGATCTTGGGGCATCCGGTTATTGAGCCTCCTGGAAAGGTGGCCCGAATCAGGTCCACGGAATCCTTTCTCTCGGCAAGCGTTCCCTCCACGACGGAAACCAGATGGTAGACGTTCTGGTATGCTTCCAGGCGTTTGTGCTGGGCCACCACGACCGAACCGCCGGCGCACACCTTGCCGATGTCGTTGCGCAGCAGGTCCACGATCATGGATAGCTCGGCATCATCTTTGGGGCTGTGGGCCAACGCAGACTTCATCTCCCGGTCTTCTTCCGGCGTCTTCCCTCGTGGACGGGTGCCTTTGATGGGACGGGTTTCAATCCGACTGCCGTTGCGAAGCAGAAACCGCTCCGGACTCGTGGATACGATCTGATGATCTCCGGCATTGACGTAGGCGAAAAAGGGAGCAGGATTCATCTGATACAGGGCTTTGAATAGACTGTAGCTGTTGCCCTCAAAGCCCATTTCAAACCGCTGGGACATATTTACCTGATAAACGTCACCGGCAGCAATGTATTCCTTGATCCGCTTAACCGACGAGGTGAAATCGGAACGGGTGAAATTTGACGTCAATGACTGCCCGGTTCCTGAAAATTCGCCGGATGGCAAAGGCGGGGATCTCAACGCGTGCTTGAAATCTTCTATGGCCGCACTTACCACATTACGCTCCTGGCCCTGGCGAACCGGTGCATGAACCTCGGTTGCGCCGCTGGCCTTGTCGTGCACCACGATCAGTGACGGGGCAAAAAAGCAAAGCTGGGGAAGCCCAAGGTCATCGAGGGTGGTTCGTGGCAGGATCTCCAGGCCGTCTTTCAGGTCGTAGGATAGATATCCGAAGAGGCCGGCGGCAACGGGCCCCACGGTGTCGCCAAGGTTCAGACGGCAGCAGGCCAGAACCGTTTCAAGACAATCCAGCGGTGCTTGTGACGCCACATGGGTCGTCCCGTCTATGACGACCGTCGTTTCCCCAGGCCATCCGGTGAGCGAGAGCCAGGGATGGATGCCCAGGATATGGTAACGGGCGCAGTCCAAGTCTCCGCCACTGAGCAGCACCACCGCACCGGGTTCGTGGGCGAAACGAGCCGCCATATCCGCGAAGGGTTCTTCCAAGTGAACCGATTCAGTCCTAACCCCGGTAATGCGGGGGAAATTGGTGCTCACAGGTTTCAACAGGCCCTCGCTTGGGCGGTTATCCTGCTGTGCGTCTCCTCAGGCTGAAAGGGTGTGGCTGCCCGCGGTCGTTCCTCTGTCGCCAGATCGCTTTTCAGCGGGCCCAACCTCAGGAAGTTCTCAACCAGGGTGAATCCATGTTCCGTCAGAAAGCTTTCCGGGTGAAATTGTAGGCCGTGAAGTGGGAACCGCCGATGGGACAACCCCATGATCGTCGCATCCGCTGTGCGTGCGGTAACCACAAGGTTCCGCTCGACGGCTGCCTCCGACGGCTGCACCACCAGCGAGTGATACCGGGCGACCTTCAACGGGGAGGGCATTTGTGAAAAAAGTGCTTCCTGATGGTGATAAACCTGGCTGGTTTTGCCGTGCATGGGTGCCGGGGAGCGGATGGTGAGGCCGCCGAAAACTTCATTGATGCACTGCATACCCAGACAAATACCCAAAATGGGGGTCGTTTGATAAAACGCCTTGATCAGCGCCTTGGAGATGCCCGCGTGAACCGGGTCCTTGGGTCCCGGACTGATCAGCACATAGTCCGGCCTCCCAGCCTCCGCCTGGCCCAGGGTAATTTGGTCGCTGCGATGAACCTGGATAGCCAGGTCGTAATGCATGAACATCTGCACCAGGTTGTATGTGAATGAGTCGTAGTTGTCGATGACGAGCAGCTTGGCCATCATTGCCTCCTTACCAAATAAAAACAGCCACCCCGCTTGAGCCTGGGTGGCTGATGCCTGTTGCATAACTCAATAACTATGGCGCCCAAATGGGCGGACGCCTGTCAACGTTTATCGATTCTCAGTAGCGGATATGGCCGAAACGGTCAAGTAAAATGACACCCGGTGCCGTTTTGACTTTAATTTCACCCCCGGTCTGGGTGTCGTTGATGGCTTCTGACAGGTGGTTCCGGATTCAATCCGTGAAAGATCCATCCGGTCGCCAATGGTGAAAATCAGTCCCTGGGTTTTTCCCTTGGCCCTGGAGAGCAGGTGTTCCTCCGATTCCCTTTATCGCCATACTCATTACTTCTCAGGTGCGGCATCACCGTTTTGGCACCGGTATCCTCGTAAATCGCTCTGATGTTCAGATGATCGAGCGCCGCTTCCCCCCGATGGCTGGTCACCTCGACGGCAGCATCGTTGAAGAGGATGATCTTTCCGGTCATGTCGGAGGCGATCACCCCGTCACAGGCGCTTTGAAGCAATTTATATAAAAAACTGTTGGCCTGGGGATTTCGCCGCCCATCGTCATGGATTCGGCAGTGTTCTATTACGGCAAGGACTGAAGCCACTGCTGGTAAGCTTCCCATTCCATAGGGAGCAGTTGTTTTTTCTTGTTGTTGCAGGACTTGCACGCCGGAACCACATTGCCCTTGGTGCTTTTCCCCCCTCTGGCCACCGGGACGATGTGATCCATGGTCAGCTCGGCCGAAGGTATCCGACTGCCGCAATAATGGCAACGGCCTTTGGCACATCTCCGTTTCCACCACTGGGACTGCCTCAATTCCCGGGCTTTTTGTCGCTCTCGCTTGAGGTCCTGCTCATCCAGATCATAGGCATAAGGCTTCATTGCATCTCCTTGGCCGCCGTTGTCGTGGATGACCGGCTAGCCGCCAGCCCCAAACCGACCAGCCAGTTGTCTATCTCAGCCTGCAGCATCGCATAGAAACGGGCAGATCCCCCCAAACCGGTTCTGCCGAAGAAGTAATTGATCTCCAGAAAAAGCGGTTTCAGATCGTTTTTTGTGGGCCCGCATTTGTCAAAGATAAAATCGAACCCGGCCAGGTTGATTCGAGACTGCTGGCAGAAGCCGCGGGTCAGGGCCAGAGCCTTCTGACGAAGGTTCGGGTCTGATTCGGTATCGATGCGTGCACCTTGGGCCAGACCGGTGCCAAAAATACCGGGATTGTCCTGAATTCTCCAGTAGGCCATCTGAGTCTGTCCGATTACGGCAACCCGCAACGTGCGATTTGAATCGGCGACCCGGGTCTGCATGACAAACCCCCGCTGACCAGACTGTTCATAAATCTCCGCTATTGATAGGGCTCGCGCCAAGTCGGCTTGTGACTCGAGTAGAGAAACCGTGTCCCCTTCCCCCCCCCAATCCAACTTGAATACGAGGGGAAAACCAGCATCGATAACCTTTGATCCACAACGCTGGAAGTGCTTCGTATCATCAAAAACCCAAGTGCGGGGATGGGGGGCCCCAAGGGCCTGAAAGAGTCTGGCCTGACCGGTTTTTCCTGGATATTGAAATCGTGCATCATAGTCGGGAAAGACATGGGTGCAATTTTGTCTGGCCATACGGTAAAGTGACTCCCGGCATCCCTGGGGCAGAATGACGGCATCCGCGGCAACGATGGCCGCCATATCTTTTTCATCCGGATCCCTGCCGGCACAAAGCGTGTTGCTGTCGGCCTCGAAGCAGGGATGAAAAGAGAGAATCATCAGTACCCGAACTTGCGTAAGGCTCTGGTGTCTCGGGTCCAATTTTTCTGCACCCGCACAAAAAGTTTGAGAAAAACCTTGCTGCCAAGCATCTCCTCGATCTCCTGCCTGGCCGCCTCGCCAATCTGCTTGAGCTTGGTGCCCTGTCTGCCGATAACGATGCCCTTTTGAGAGTCCCTTTCCACATGGATGGTGGCGTGAATCCGAATCAGCGCGCCTTTTTTCTCTTCCTTGAAGGTATCGATGGTAACTGCCACGGCATACGGAATTTCTTGGCCGGTAAGCCGGATGGCCTTTTCCCGAACCATTTCGGCGGCAATGAAACGTGCCGGCAGGTCCGTCAAACTCTCGGGAGGAAAAAACGGCGCCCCGGCGGGAAGGGTGGCTTCCATGGCATCCATCAACCGGTCCACCTGTTCGCCGTTTTGGGCGCTGATGGGAACGACGGCTGCAAATGGAATCAACCCGGACCAGCGTTCGATCTGGGACAGCAGGGCGGGTCGCTTGACCTGGTCGATCTTGTTCAGGGCCAGCAGCACAGGGAGCCGCTGTTGGGAAAGCTTGTCAAGCAACAGCCGTTCCGACGGTTCGTCAGGCGTCTGGGCATCCACCACCAGAAGGACAAGATCCACTTCCGACAGGGTAGACAGGGCCGCCTCGACGATTCGGGAATTGAGCGGACCCCTGGCCCGGTGGATACCTGGAGTGTCCAGAAAGACCATCTGGGACCCGGCCCGGTGCGCCACACCAAGGATCCGATTGCGGGTCGTCTGGGGCTTTTTGGATGTAATGGATATCTTCTGACCCAGCAACCGGTTGAGCAGGGTGGACTTTCCCGCATTGGGTGCGCCGAGAATGGCCACAAAGCCGGATCTAAACACGTGGTTTGGGTCAGTTCCGTTCGCGGTGTTCATAAAGAATGGCCCTTTCTATGGCCGACCAGACCTCCTGTTTTCCCAGCCGAGTCTTGGCGGAAAAAAGAATCAGGGCGGCTTCGTCGACACCGATGGCGGCGCCGATGGCCTGTCGTTGTTTTTTTTGAGCGGATTTGGAGAGTTTGTCTGCCGTGGTCAGCACTAAAATTGGCGTTCTGTGGTAAAGTTCCAGCCAGTCGATGAAGTTTTGTTCTTCGATGCCCGGAATCCTGCGGATGTCCATGATCAAGACGACCGTTTTCAGGGTTTCCCGACCTTTGAGATAGGTCTCGATCATGGGTCCCCAATTGCGCTTCACCGATGCGGGAACCCTAGCATATCCATATCCGGGCAGGTCCACCAGTGACACCTGGTCGTTAACCGTAAAGAAATTAATCAGCTGTGTTCGACCGGGTGTGGAGCTTGTTTTTACCAGCCGCTTCCTGTTGACCAGGGTGTTGATCAACGAGGATTTTCCTACGTTGGATCGACCGGCGAAGGCCGCCTCGGGGTGCAGGGCCTCGGCATATTGGGACGGTTTGACCGCGCTGGTGACAAAGTCTGCCGATTTAACGATCATGTCGCTGCCCCCGGTTCATTTAAGCGCCTTAAGATACGCCTCCAGGCGGTTCATGCCTTCGGCGATGTTTTCCATGGAATTGGCGTAGGAGAAGCGCAGGTATCCCTCCCCGTGTGGGCCAAAATCGATGCCGGGCGTCACCCCCACACAGGCCTTTTCCAAGATGTCGAATGCCAGGGCATAGGAATCTTCGGAGACGTGCCGGGCGTTGGCAAACACATAGAACGCGCCGGTGGGCGCCACTGTGATGCCCAGCCGCATTTCCCTCAGCCGTCGGATCATGAATATCCGCCGCTCGTTGTAAATGCGCTTCATGCGCGCCACGTCGTCCCCGGATTCCTTCAAGGCGGCGATCCCCGCCTTCTGAATCATGGCATTGGCCGAAATGAAAAAATTCTGCTGCACCTTTTGAATGGGGCGGATGAATTCCTTGGGTGCGATGAGGTAGCCCAATCGCAGGCCGGTCATGGCAAAGAGTTTGGAAAAACCGTTGAGCACGAAGGCCCGGTCGGTGAACTCGAGGATCGAATGCTCTTTTCCTTCATAAACCAACCCGTGGTAGATCTCGTCTGAGACGATCCAGGGCGGCATTCCGGCGATAGCTTCCATACGTACTTTGGAGAGCAGGTTGCCCGTGGGGTTGGAGGGAGAGTTTATGAAGATGGCCCGGGTTCGGTCAGAGAGCTTTTCTTCGATGGCCTCTGGACGATATTGGAAGCCGTCTTCCTCGAAGACCGGCACCCGCACCGGCTCTCCTCCGACGAACTTGATGAAGTTGGGATAGCAGGCGTAGTGCGGATCAGAGAGAATCACCGGGTCTCCGGGTTCCAGCAGCGCGGCGAAGGTCATGAAAATGGCCGGCGAACTGCCCGAGGTGACCACCACCTGGCCTGGATCTACACGGACACCATAGGTGTCGTGATAATACTCGCAGATTGCTTCGCGCAGCTCCAGCAAGCCCAGGCTGTGGGTGTAGTGCGTAAATCCGTCCGTCAGCGCCTTGCAGGCCGCGGCCTTTACGCATTCCGGCGTGTCGAAATCGGGTTCTCCAACCTCCAGGTGGACAATGTGCTTGCCTTCGCACTCCAGCGCGCTGGCCCGTTCCAGCACATCCATGACGATAAAAGAGGTCATCTCCTCGGTGCGTTGCGATGCCATGGAATCCCTTTCCCGCTTATACTTGCGTCCGATCATGTGAAGTGAACGACGTGTTAAATCAACTTGTTGAGCGGATATTCGATGATGCCTTCTGCTCCGCTTTTCAACAGTACGGGTATCAGATCCCGCACCACGTCAGTGCCGACAACCGTCTCCACGGAAAACCAGTCGGACTGGTAAAGAGACGCCACCGTGGGGGCATTGAGGCTGGGCAGCAGCGTGACGATTTGCTCCAGTTTGTCGTGGGGCACATTCATTTTTATGCCCACCATCTTTTCACCCAGCAGAGCCCCTTTAAGCAGAAGGGCAATTTGTTCGATCTTCTCCCGCTTGGGCGGATTTTCCCATGCCCGACGATTGGTGATCAGTTGCGTGTTGGTCTGCATGAGCTCGTGGATGATACGCAAGCCGTGGGCCCTGATGGTGCTTCCGGTCTCGGTGACCTCCACCACGGCGTCCGCCAGGCCGGACACGACCTTGGCTTCCGTGGCGCCCCATGAAAACTCGACATTCACGGAGATGTTGCGCGCTTCGAAATAGCGTTTTGTAAAGGCCACCAGCTCTGTGGCAATTTTCTTGCCGATCAGATCGTCAAGCGATTTGATCGGAGAGTCGTAGGGCACGGCCAACACCCACCGGGCCGGCCGGGCACTAACTTTGGAATAGATCAAGTCTTCCACCACATGAACATCGGAGCTGTTCTCGGCAATCCAATCCTTGCCGGTTAGACCGGCATCCAAGGTTCCGTTTTCCACGTAGCGGGACATCTCCTGGGCCCGGCAAATGGTGCATTCGATCGTGTGGTCGTTGATTTCGGGGAAATAGCTGCGGTCGTTGACATTAATGGTCCAACCGGAGCGTTTAAATAGGGCAAAGGTGGCGTTCTGCAGGCTTCCCTTGGGAATGCCCAGCTTCAGGGGTGTCGTCATTCTTTATATACCTCCTTGGGGTCGAAAACCGGCTGCCCGACGGTAACTAGGTCGCCACCTTCCTCTCTTTGGTGAAAGCAGCTGGCATATCCGGTGTGGCAGGCTGCCCCCCCCGCCTGCTCCACCTTCAGCAGCACGGTATCGTCGTCGCAGTCGACCCGGATTTCCTTGACATGCTGAATGTGGCCGGAGGTGAGCCCCTTCACCCACAGGGTGTCGCGGGTCCGGCTGTAGTAGGTGGCCCGGCGGGTTTTCAACGTCTCTTCCCAGGCGGCCCGGTTCATAAAGGCCAGCATGAGCACCTCTCCGCTTTTTTCATCCTGGGCAATGGCCGGTATCAGTCCGCCCATTTTTTCAAAATTCAGTTCGATCATTGGTTTTCACTCCACGGTTGGACGCAGTCATTTCGTTTTCACGATCAAAAGCAACATCGTCCACGGCTTTCAATCATTCATGCAAATCCGGATTATCTAACCACATCACCTGTGGGAGTCAATCCCTTTTTTCCGCAACTGCGGGATAATCTTGCGAAAAATTATTTACTTTGTTAGGGTAATGCGGTTATTACATCCGGGCCCAGACCAATGGGGTTCGTTGGCGCAGCCATTGCTGATGCCGAAACTATAACAGGTTTTAAAATCTGCCATGTCCAGAGAAAAAAGCGCTTCTCAGATTCTGAAAAAACGGGCTCGCCACCAACCGGGTGCGATTATTGGCCGGCTCGTCAAGTGGTCGCTGATCATGACCGTCATTTTGATGTTCATGGGTGCCGCGGCCATGGTGGGCGTCTATTTCTATTTGAGCGACGACCTGCCCAAAATCACGTCGCTTACGGACTACCACCCGTCCATCATCACCACCGTCTATTCCGACGACAACCGTAAAATTGCCGAATTTTACAGGGAACGGCGGATTGTGGTTCCCCTGTCAAAAATCCCCATCCAGCTCCAGCAGGCCTTCATCGCCGCTGAAGATTCTCGATTTTACAAGCACCAGGGCATCGATCTATTCAGTATCATCCGGGCCTTTATTAAAAATATCGAGGCGGGCGCCATCGTCCAGGGGGGCAGCACCATCACCCAACAGGTCACCAAATCATTTCTGCTCACCCCTGAGCGCAGTTACGAGCGAAAGATCAAAGAAGCCATTTTAGCCTATCGGATCGACAAGACCTTTACGAAGGAAGAAATCCTTTACCTGTATCTGAACCAGATCTACCTGGGCCACGGCGCCTATGGCGTTGAAGCAGCGGCTGAAAATTACTTCGGTAAATCGGTCAGCGAACTGAGCCTTGCTGAGTGTGCCATTTTGGCCGGACTGCCCCAGGCCCCCAGCAGATATTCCCCCTTCCGGTTTCCCGAGCGGGCCAAACAGCGGCAGATCTATGTGTTGAACCGAATGCTGGCAGAAGGGTTTATCAACAACACCGAAGTGACCGAGGCCATCGACGTAAAGATGGACATCAAGCCGCGCCGAAACTGGTACATTGAAGAGGTGCCCATATACACGGAACACATCCGGCGGTACGTGCAAAAAAAATACGGCGAAGACGCCCTTTATACCCAAGGCCTCAAGATTTACGCGGCTGTCAATATCGAAATGCAGCGGGCCGCCCGGCAAGAGGTCGAAAAAGGCTTGCGAGAACTGGACCGCCGGCTTGGATACCGGGGGCCGGAGGCGCATCTGCCACCCGAGGAAATTGAAAGCTTCAGCGACGAACTCCAGGTCTCGCTTCAGGAAAACCCGATAGTTGAAGGGACATCGACCAAAGGGGTGGTCATCGATGTGAATGGCAAAAGGGGGACAGCCACCGTTCGCATGGGCGATGCTCGCGGGATCATTTCCATTGAAGATATGCGCTGGGCGCGCAAACCCAATCCGAACCTGGCTTTTTACCAGGCTAAGGTGAAAAGGGTCGGCCAGGTGCTTAAAACGGGGGACGTCATTCTGGTGCGGGTGGTTAAAAAGCAGGATGCCGGGGATCTGTGGGAGGTTTCCCTGGACCAAGTCCCCGATGCCCAAAGCGCCCTAATGTGCATCGAAGCCGAAACTGGCCTGGTAAAGGTAATGGTTGGCGGGCGAGACTTCATGGAGAGCCAGTTCAACCGGGCCATTCAGTCCCGTCGCCAACCGGGCTCCGCGTTTAAACCCATCATCTATGCTGCCGCCCTGGACAAAGGGTTTACCGCGGCAACTGAGATTATCGACGCCCCCATTGTCTTCAAAGACGAGGTCAATGACTTCACGTGGAAGCCGAAAAACTACGGGAAGAAGTTTTACGGCCCGACCTTGCTTCGCGAGGCCCTCACCAAATCACGCAACGTCGTTACCATTAAAATACTTCAGGACATTGGCATTGACTACTGTATCGAATACGCCCGCCGGTTGGGCATTGAATCAGACCTGGCCCGGGATCTCTCTGTCGCCTTGGGGTCTTCCGGCGTATCTCTGTTAGAACTGGTTAACGCCTATGCCGTTTTCGCCAATCAAGGCTATCTGGTGGAGCCCGCCTTCATCACCAAAATCGAAGACCGTTTCGGTAATATCCTTGAAGAGATGAACCCATCAAGGGAACGGGCCATCGACAAAAGTACGGCTTACATCATGACCAGCCTGCTGGAAAGTGTGGTGAAAGAGGGAACCGGCAAGCGGGTAAAGGCATTGAAACGGCCGGTGGCCGGAAAAACCGGAACGACCAACGACCTTCAGGATGCCTGGTTTGTCGGCTACACCCCACGGTTCATCTCCGGCGTCTGGGTGGGTTTCGACAACGGGCGAACACTTGGCAAGGGGGAGACCGGGTCACGCACCGCCAGTCCCATCTGGCTGGGTTTCATGGACAGGATTTTAAAAAACAAACCGGTACGTATGTTCCAGGTGCCCGAAGGTGTGGTGTTTGCGAAGATCGATGCGGAAACCGGCTTGTTGCCCATCCCCGAATCCCGAAAAACGCTGTTCGAATGTTTTAAAGAGGGCTCCGTTCCTACCGAATACGCGAAAAAGCCGGATACCATCGTAGATGCCGAATCCTTTTTTAAGTCCGACATGTAACCGATGAAGTTAAGATCTATTCTGAGGGTGCTTTCTCTGCTGGCCTTCCTCTCCGCCTGCGTTGCGGGCTATCTGTACTATAGCTCCCTGAAAGAATATGCCTTTCAGGAGGCCGAACGCAACGCCCTGAACCGGCTGCAGACCACCAAGAAAAATCTGACTGCCTTTTTTTCCGAAAATATCAAACCTATAAGGGTCTTGGCGGCAATGCAGCCGTTGGTGGATGTGCTGGATAAACCTGAGCCGAAGACCTTGAATGCCGCCAATGCAATCCTGGATCTGTTCAAAAAAACCTTGGATGTGGAAGTCTGCTACCTCATGGATCTTCGTGGGAAGACCCTTGCCTCGTCCAACCGAAACGATCCAGACAGCTTTGTGGGGATGAACTTCTCCTTCCGCCCATATTTTCAGGACGCCATGCAGGGGCTTCCGGCCAGTTACCTGGCCCTGGGCACCACCTCGCGAAAACGGGGTGCCTACTACAGCTACCCGGTATACCGGAAAAATTCCGACACCCCATTGGGCATTGCCGTCATCAAGGCATCCATTTTTTTCGTTGAAAAGGAACTAACACCGGAGGAAACCAGTATCCAGTTGGTCGTGGATCCCCAGGGGATGATTTTCATCTCCAGCCGCTCCGAATGGCTATACCAGCTCATGTGGCAGTTAAAGCCGGATGATATTAAGCAATTGCGGAAAACCCGGCAGTTTGGTAACGGCCCCTGGCACTGGACGGGACTCCGAAAAAACGGGAACAAGGAGGTCCTTGACGCCTCCGGAAAACCGTATCTGTTTCACCAGATTGCCGTCGACGACTACCCCGGATGGAAAATTGTCCACCTGTACGACCTCAAAGCCGCATCCAAGCTGGTTTCCGAACCCCTGTTGAAAATCATACAGCCGGTCATCATCATCCTGTGTTTGCTGCTGGGCGCGTCCATTTTTTTCCTCTACCGCCAGGCCAGCCTGGAAATAGCCAGACGTCGCACCATGGAACAGGCGCTTCGACGAAGCGAAAAGCGATACCGCGCCCTATACCACCACACGCCGGCCATGCTGCATTCAATCGATAAAAATGGAAACCTGGTCAGTGTCAGTAACTACTGGTCAGATGCCCTCGGATACACACGGAAAGAGGTTATTGGTAAAAAGCTCACGGACTATCTTTCCCCGGTTTCCCGAAAATATGCGGAGGAAACGATTATTCCGGCCTTTTTCAAAAAGGGTTTCATCAAAGACATTCCCTATCAATTTGTCAAAAAAAACAAGGCGGTTATCGAGGTTCAGCTTTCCGCCATCACCGATCGTGATGAGCAGCGACAGACCTTTAGATCCCTTGCCGTCTCCATTGATGTCACCGAGCGAAACAAAGCCGAACGGGCGCTTCAGGAAGCCAAGGAGGCGCTCAGTAGCTATTCTAAGGACCTCGAGAGTCAAGTGCGCAAACGCACGCGTGAAATTTCGGGAATTCTCCAGTACACACCGGCTGTGGTCTATATCAAGGATGCAGACGGAAAATATACCATGGTCAACTCAAAATTCGAAGAATTGTTCGGCATCCGCACTTCCGATGTTCGGGGGAAGACCGACCAGGACTTTCTCGCCCCTGATATCGCCGATCAATTCTTTAAAAATGACGACCGCGTCCTTCGCGAAAAACAGTCAATCCAGGTGCAAGAAAACATCACGATCGACGATGATGCACATACCTATTTAAGCACCAAATTTCCCCTTTACGACGGCAAAGGTCGGGTGACAGGCGTTTGTGGTATTGCCACAGACATCACCGCGCTTAAAAAAGCCCAGGAACGACTGCGGCGACTCTCGGCCAGCATCATGACCAATCAGGAAAAAGAGCGCGCCTATTTGGCCCGCGAGCTGCACGATGAATTGGGACAGGTGCTTACCGCACTTCGCATGGAAGCGGTTTGGATCCGTAACCGCGTGATCAAATCCGACCCGACCGCCTCGGCCCGTGCATTGACAATGTGTGAACTCATCGATACAACCATTGAAGAGGTTCGCCGCCTGGCCATCCGCTTACGACCGGGCGTTCTGGATCATTTGGGACTGGTGGAGGCGATAGAATGGTATACCGCTGATTTTGAAAAGCGGTATGACATCAGCTGTGTGTTCGAACACAACGACGGTCCGGAAATCCGCGGCAATATTGCTACGGCCGCCTATCGCATCTCACAGGAGGCGTTGACCAATGTCGCCCGACACGCATCAGCGACCCGCGCCAAGGTAACCATGTCGTTTGACAACGGCAATTTGTCGCTCAGCATCAAGGATAATGGCACGGGCTTCGAACCGGAAGCCTTGGGTGATGCCGAGGGTTTAGGCGTGGCAAATATGCGGGAGCGCGCCAACCTGGTGAGAGGCTTTTTTGATGTTCAATCCAGACCCGGGGGAGGAACCCGGATCTGCTTCACCGTAGCCTTAACTGAAAGCTGACCATCATGATCCGGGTTCTTCTTGCCGATGACCACAGCATTGTCCGCGCCGGACTCCGGCGAATCGTCGAAGAGAGTGGAGACATTGAAGTGGTGGCCGAAGCATCGGATGGTCGGGAGGCGGTGCTGGCGGTGCGCAAAGAGACGCCAGATGTGGCGGTGATCGATATTTCCATGCCTATTTTAGACGGTTTGGAGGTGATCACCCAACTCAAAAGTGAGTTCCCGGAAGTGCCCATTCTGGTGCTAACCATGCACGAGGAACATCAGTACGTGGTTCGGGCCATCGAAACCGGCGCGATGGGTTACATCACAAAACAAAGTGCGCCGGAGCAGCTGGTCAAAGCCATTCGTAAAGTCCATTCCGGATCTTTATTTTTAACAGACGAGGCCGCTGAAGCACTGGCCCTCAGGGTCGCCAAGGGCAACAATGCGCAAAGCCCACTGGACTCCCTCTCCACCCGGGAACTTCAGGTACTGAGACGCCTTGCCTTGGGCAATACCAACCGAGAGATCGCCTCAGCCTATCATATCAGCATTAAAACGGTGGATACGTATAGGTTCCGTCTACTGAAGAAATTAAACCTGCGCAACAACGCCGACCTGTCCCGCTTTGCCATCCAGAACCACCTCATCGAAACTTGACCCAACGGTTTATCTTTTTTGATTCAGCACTGAACGTCTCCGACTTTTTGAAAGGTCCGAGCGCCTTTTTTCGAACACGACTAACGCCTGGCCAAGAGCCGAATGGCTGCCTGCCGAATTTGAGCATCTTCGTCTGCCAGCAGTCCAAAAAGGGTTTCTTTCAGTTGCTCATCGTCGATGGGCTCCGCCACCGAAATATTTTGCAGAACTTGACGGCGGATCCGGGGGTCCTCATCCCTTAAAAATTGCTGGTAGCCCTTAAGGATGGTCGTGGAGAAGGGAAGCATGGATAATCCGGACAACACGTCCACGCGTAATTCCGGCAAAAGGGTCTCCATGCAATCTAAATAAACGGTTTCAACGTGGGGAATCTGTTCTGCAAACCGCCAGAAGTTTAGCAAAATACTACGCTGTTCCTCCACCGTTCCGGTTTCCAGACGAGCGATTAATAAATCGAATGCGCGCACATCACCCATCGATGATAGGGCTGCAACCACCGCGTCCTGAACATTCCGATCCGGATCAGTCATATGGACCATGAGCGATTCAACCGCCTGCCAGTTTCCCTCCCAGCCGAGAGCCAGCGCACAGCTGCAGCGAACAGAGGGATTCGGGTGGTCCAGTTTTTCAATCAGTTCGGCTTTCAATGCTGAGGGGTCATTGCTCAAGGAAGCGGCAAGGCCCAATTGCACAGCTGCCGAGTGGCGGACCAGTTCTTCCTTCGAGGCCTCGAGCATCAGGTTATAAAGCGGCCATAACACGCGATCTTTCCCGGCGAATCCAAGTAGGGGAAGCATTCTCATTAAATGCTCCGTGTCGGCGTGGGGCAACGCATCCAACAAGACCGCAACGGCAACGGCCGGTTCGGCAAGAAACGCCTCCGTGTCCGCCAGATAACCGCGCGCCTTTTCCAATAGCCGTTCCGATCGGTTCATGGGAAGGAGGACACCGGTTTTCATATCATCCCTGCCGGCGGCGTTGCTGGTCAGCAAACACCTTGAGGATGTATTTGGCTGCAAACTCGTCATGCCCAAGATATTTTACGCCTGTTTCCACGACGCTGTCGCTCATTTCTTTAACCAGGTGATCTTTTTGATCAGCACGAATGAACCGTCTTTCTCTTTTTTGTTGAAATACAACTGATTCACCCAATTCAGATCTGATCCTTCTGAATTTTTCATCATCCACGGGATTGTTGACGAACCATTTACTTTCCACGGGGATGGTCATTTCGACCATCACACAGACGGTCCAACGATCAGCGGTTGTTTTTTTTGATTGGTCCCAACCCAGCAGGGTCAGTCCGGTTTTCAAATTACAGGACAAAAGGGGATGGGTCGACATGGATATCCTCTCTAAAAAAGGGAAAGTTGTTCCTGGGTTGGCTTTTCTATTTTCTTTCCGCTTGGGAAGGAAACGCGTTTGTAACGATTGTCAATATCTTCCAAAAACGGGGATGGGTGTCGGGGTTGTAACTGGCCGTTCACCCGTCTATTGTCGGCGTTGGTTAAAAACAGGTGTCTTTTTGCGCGAGTGAGGGCCACATAAAAAAGCCGCCGCTCTTCTTCCATGTCTGTCGGCCGAGAGTCTGATCGGTAGGGTATAAAACCATCCTCGCAACCAGCGATAAACACAACGGGAAATTCCAATCCTTTGGCGGCATGCATGGTTATCAGGGCCACTTTTTCTGCACGGTAATCATAGGTGTCCACATCTTTGGACAGGGCTATCGCCGCCATAAACCCTGTGATTTCTTTTTGATACGTCTTGCCCGTTTCCAGTAAGTGGCCGGTACCCCGTTCAAAGGAGGGGTCTCCATTATATTTTCCTCTCAAATTGGTATTTCTCAATATCAATTCAAGGATTTCCGTAGCCGGTAAGCCCTCAGTTTTTTTCTTGAAACTGGATAATCGCTGGATAAATTCATATAAGCGCTGCTGACGTGCATGTCCCATATGGGGAATCGGCAGCCGGCAAGATTGAACCAGGGCTTCGGCCAAGGGCATTTTTTTCTGGTACGTCCAGGTTTTTAGAAGTTCTATGCTTTTTTTGGAAACCGAGGAATTGAATACCCCTGCGGCATTTTGAATATCGTCAACGATGCCCAGTCCATGGAGCAGCTTGAAAACCGAAATCACAGCTTTTACGCCGGGGTGATCCAGAACACGCTTCCTGTCGATCAGCTGACAGGGGAGACCTGCTTTTTCCAGGGCTTTTAAAATAACCTTGCCCTGACTGTGTGTCCTGAACAGGACAGCAAAATCCGCAAAACTCAACGAACGCTGATC
>JAQYWF010000268.1 GCA_030145105.1 Desulfosarcina sp. | reverse complement strand
CCGGGTCCAGTTGGCCCGGTCCAAACTGCTGCCGAGGACACAGGTGCGGAGTTGTTTCTGCTCCAGGGATTTAAACGCCTCGGCGGGGAACAGGGTGTAGGCATAATAGGCGTCGGTGATGGACTGGCCGGCCCGATTTCCCAACAATAGATGATCACGGATGTTGCTGAACATATGGCGGTCGAGCACCAGACTCCACAGCAGGGCCAGGATAATGGCGGCGGATACCGGCCAGAAGACACCAGTGGATGAAACCATCGTCGTGCGGGCCGGTAATAGCTTAATGGCGGCGACAGCCGTGATCAGCGGTACCACCACGAGATAGGCGGAGGCCACCAGGTTCAAGCCGTTGTCATTGACCAGGACAAGACTGGCCGCCCATATCAGCAGGTAGAAATAGATTGCCGTCCGACGTCGCCGGAAGGCCCGGTCCCACAGCCAGGCACCGATCAGGGTGACTACAGATAGACCGGCACCGATGCTCAGGGTGAAGAACAGGCCTCCGGCCATGGCGGTTGCCAGAGTGTTGAGATGCTCCGCCACCCTGGCGTTGGGGACAGCCAGGTAGCCGCTTCGCATCACCGCCTCGGTGGTCCGCATCAGATCCAGATTGGACAGGTAGACATGAGCGGTGGCGACGATCTGAGCGCTCAGCAGACCGACGACAAGCACGGCCGGGGCATACAGGCGGCGTTTCATTTCGTGTTGGACACCCTCGCGGAATTTGTGGTATTTACCAGCACCGTTTGGATCGGAGTTTTTTACTTCATGATTGACAACCAGCAGTCCTGTTTATTCATATCAGCTGCACTGCCAAGAATCAACAACAGGAGGAGATTGAAATGAGAGAAGTCGTCATTGTCAGCGGTGCCAGAACCGCGGTGGGGTCATTCGGCGGATCGTTGAAGACCGTTCCAGTGGTGAACCTGGGCTCCACTGTCATGAAACAGACCCTAAAAAATGTCAGTTTACGGCCCCAGTCCAGCGACGCATTGATGTCGGCCGGACCAGATGCCTTGAAAGACCAAGGGCTCATCGAACTGGAGACAAGCGCCATGGACTGGACCGACGACATACCGACCGTGTCCATCGATGAAGTCATCATGGGCAACGTGCTTCAGGCGGCCCAGGGTCAGAACCCGGCCCGCCAGGCCATGATCCGCGCCGGTCTTTCCAAGGAGACCCCGGCGTTTTCGATAAACAAGGTCTGCGGCAGCGGCCTGAAAGCCATCGCCCTGGGGGCGTCGGCCATAATGACCGGCGAGTCCGACGTGGTGTTGGCCGGTGGCATGGAGAACATGAGCCTGGCACCCATGGCCCTTCCCAAGGCCCGTTGGGGACACCGCATGGAACTGACCGGCACCGGTGATATATACGACCTGATGGTATTCGACGGCCTGTATGAAATTTTTTATGGCTACCATATGGGCCTGACGGCGGAAAATATCGCCAGCTTGTATAACATCAGCCGCCAGGAGCAGGATGAATTGGGGGTGCTCAGCCACACCCGGGCCCGGGCCGCCATCACTGACGGTATCTTCGCCCAGGAAATTGTTCCGGTGACCGTCAAATCCCGCAAGGGAGATATCCTCGTGGATACCGACGAGCGTCCCATGGACACCAATCTGGAAAAAATGGCCAAACTGCGACCGGCATTCAAAAAAGATGGCACCGTCACCGCGGGCAACGCGTCGGGCATCAACGACGGTGCGGCGGCTGTGTTGCTGATGAGCGCGGAAAAAGCCAAGGACCTCGGCCTGGAGCCCATCGTCAAGATCAAGGCCTTCCGCTCCGGCGGGCTGGATCCGGCATACATGGGCTTGGGACCGGTACCTGCGGTGAAAAAAGTGCTGGCCGCTACAGGCATGACCCTGGATGATATTGACATGATCGAACTCAACGAGGCGTTTGCCTCCCAGGCCATCGGCTGCATGCGCGAACTGGGCATCGAGACTGACCGGCCCAACGAACTGGGTAGCGGCATCTCCATCGGGCATCCCATCGGCTGCACCGGCGCCCGGCAGATGGTCAGCGGCATGAACCAGATGAAGCGCAAAGGTTATTCCACAGGGCTGATCACGATGTGTATCGGCGGCGGCATGGGAATGGCGATGATCGTTGAACGGTGATGTTGTGTGGGTTCCGTGGTTCAAGGGTTCAGAGGTAACCACTCAGACTCCGGCCCGCAGGTGACTACATCTCTTGGAGGTGGGTGCTTTCTTTCGCTGGCCGTTTGGTCAAATCTCCGGCACCGCAGACTTAAGCGTTAAGATTTTCAGTGAACTGTGAACCTTTGAACCCCGAACCTTTGAACGGTTACTTTTTTCTTTACTTTTTCGGCTGTTATTGGTAAATAAAGTCCGGTTTAAGCGAGGGTAAAAAAAACCCTCGCCATAAGCGGTGACAGGAGATTGAAGATATGGATATCAGCAGAAAATTGGGGATTCTTGTGTTCTGCGGCGTTCCCGCCATTATCGGTGGCGGGATCGTCTACGGGGTGGTCGGCAGCTATATTCCGGTGGCTTTATATTTGATTTTGCTCTATCTCGCAGTCGGTGCCATTGTCAGCAAATAAGCTGCTTCGCCAATTCCCTGTCTGATTCCGGCTGACAATTGACCATCCGAGTCTGACGCATCTAACATCAAATCTGCGCAAATGCCTCTTCCCGTTTTACTCAGGCGTTTGCGCAGATTGCGTTATGCCCCGTGGCATCGTGATACCATCGCCGGTTCATGGAGGAACCATGGAGGATCGGACCTCCCAGAATATGATTTTGTGGTTTTTTCTGGCCTGCTTTCTCATTTCCATATCTCTGATGGGGTGGCTGCTGTCGCCGTTCCTTTCCATCATCGTTCTGGGAACCGTTGTCGCCGGCGCATTTCATCCAGTATTCCGACTGTTGAAGACCCTTGGAAAAATCAGTCCCGGGTTCGCTTCTTTGTTAACCTGCCTGCTGATTTTCTTTATCCTGTTTGTCCCCATTGTTTTTTTCGTGGGGGTCCTGGCCCAGGAGGCTTACGAGCTGATCCAGCTGGCTAAAAGTCCGGCCCTTTCCAACTTCATCAATACCCATTTTACCAACAGTGCCTTGTTGGACCGGATCAACCCGCTGCTGGACAGCTTTGATATCGCCATCACCGGGGAGGAACTGAACAAAACCATCTCGGACATCGGCAGGGCAGTCGGCCTGTTTCTTTACGACCAAGCGCGATCCATTGCGTCCAACACCTTGTCCTTTTTGGCCAGTTTTTTCCTCATGCTGCTGGTTATTTTTTTTCTGCTCATCGATGGGCCGAAGCTGGTACAGTTTCTGATCGATCTGTCGCCCCTCCCCGAAGATCAGGACACCCAGCTCATCGGAAAATTCAACGATATGGCCGGCGCCATCCTCGTGGGAAACGGTCTGTGCGGAGCAATTCAGGGCGTCGCCGGGGGGACGATATTCTGGCTGTTCGGTCTTCAGTCTGCTTTTTTGTGGGGCGTGATCATGTCCCTGCTGGCGTTTCTGCCGATTATCGGCATCGGTGCGGTGTTTATTCCCACGGTAATTTTTCTCTTTTTAAAAGGGCGTATCGGTGCCAGCCTGTTTTTCCTGATCTTTTATCTGCTGCTGTCAGGCAGCGTCGAATACCTACTAAAGCCCAGGATGGTGGGCAAGCGGGTGCAGATGCATACCCTGGTGGTGTTTTTGTCAATCATCGGCGGTCTTAATATCTTCGGGATCCTCGGGATCATCTATGGCCCGTTGATTGCCACCGCCTTTCTGACGTTGACCAATATTTACCACACTAGTTACCAGACATTTGTTGAACACTCCCAAACCAAACCAGACCGGACGTTACGGTGATCCAGCGGTTCACCCGTTGCCGGAATGGCCAGAGCAAGGATAATTCACGATCATGAGCGAAAACACAACCGAAGTTCTGCAAAGCCCCGAGATCAGCATCGAAGCGGAGATGAAGAAGTCTTACCTCGATTACGCCATGAGTGTGATCATCGGCCGGGCGCTTCCCGATGTACGTGACGGGCTCAAACCCGTTCACCGCCGCGTGCTTTACGCCATGCGGGAATTGAAAAACGACTATAACAAACCCTACAAGAAGTCGGCTCGTATCGTGGGTGACGTGATCGGTAAATATCATCCCCATGGCGACAGTGCCGTTTACGATACCATCGTACGATTGGCCCAGGATTTCTCCATGCGCTACCCGTTGGTGGATGGCCAGGGCAACTTCGGATCCATCGACGGTGACCCGGCGGCGGCCATGCGATATACGGAAATTCGCATGACCCGGCTGGCCCAGGAGATGCTCGAGGACCTGGATAAAGAGACCGTCAACGTGGTCCCCAACTACGATGAGTCCCTCACCGAACCGTCAGTGCTACCGGCCAAATTCCCGGCCCTTTTAGTCAACGGATCGTCCGGGATTGCCGTGGGCATGGCCACCAACATCCCCCCCCACAACTTTTCAGAGGTGATCGAAGGCATCAAGGCGCTGATCAACGATCCGGGGATTACCTGCGAACAACTCATGGCTCATATTCCCGGTCCGGATTTTCCCACCGCAGGCATCATTCACGGCATTCAGGGAATCCGGGACGCCTATGAAACGGGTCGCGGCATTGTTCGTACGCGTGCACGGGTGACGGTGGAAGAGGACAAGCAAACCGGGCAGGAAACCATCGCGGTCACCGAGATCCCCTACCAGGTGAACAAGGCGCGGCTGATCGAAAAGATTGCCGATTTGATGAAGCACAAGGTGATCGAAGGCTTGCGCTATGTGCGCGACGAGTCCGATCGACGGGGCATGCGTATAGCCATGGGGGTCAAAAAAGACTTTATGGCCGGCATCATCATCAACCAATTGTACAAGCACACCCAGATGGCGAGCAGTTTCGGAATTATCCTGCTGGCGGTGGTCAACAACCGACCCCAGGTCCTCAACCTGAAGCAGATTCTGGAATATTTCGTTCTTCATCGCAAGGAGATCGTCATCCGGCGCACCCGCTTCGACCTGAACAAGGCCGAAGCCAGAGCCCATATTCTGGAAGGATTGAAGGTGGCACTGGACAACCTGGATGCAGTGGTCAAGTTGATCCGCGAATCCAAGACGCCTGTGGAAGCCAAGGAACGGCTGATAGCTACTTTCGGCCTCTCCGTCATCCAGGCCCAGGCTATCTTGGATATGCGCCTGCAGCGGCTTACCGGCCTGGAAAGGGACAAAATCGTTGAAGAGTATGATGCCGTACTCAAGGACATCGCGCGGTTCAAGGAAATTCTGGGCAGCGAACAACTGGTGCTGAGCATCATCAAAAACGAGTTGGACATCCTCAAGGGAGAATTTGGTGATGTGCGCCGGACCGAAATTCTGAAATATACCCGGGAACTGACCATCGAGGACATGATTGCCGAAGAGGACATGGTCGTGACCATCACCAACACCGGCTACATCAAACGTAATCCCATCACCTTGTATCAAAGCCAGCGGCGCGGCGGCAAAGGCAAGACCGCCATGGGCACCAAGGAAGAAGATTTCGTCTCCCACCTGTTCGTGGCCTCCACCCATCACTATTTCCTTTTTTTTACCAACTTGGGCAAGGTTTACTGGTGCAAGGTCTATGACATCCCCCAGGCCGGCCGCCAGAGCCGGGGCAAGGCCATTGTCAACCTGCTGGATTTTACCGACGGCGAACGGATGACCGCTGTGCTGGCCGTTCCCGGGTTTGAGCCGGGCCTGCACGTGCTCATGGCCACCCGCAACGGGACGGTGAAAAAGACGGACCTCATGGCTTTCAGCCGTCCCCGGATCGGTGGGATTATCGCCCTGGGCCTGGCAAGTGGGGATGAACTGATTGCGGTGAAGCTCTCCGACGGCACCCAGAATGTGTTTCTGGGGTCCGCCATGGGCAAATCCATCCGCTTCCATGAATCGGATGTCCGCCCGACCGGCAGGACTGCCCGTGGGGTGCGGGGGATGCGACTGATCAGGGACGATCGCGTGGTGGGCATGGAAGTGCTTCAACACGGCCAGACGCTGTTTACCGTTACCGAAAATGGTTACGGCAAACGGACCTCCATCGACGAATATCCGATCCACCGGCGTGGTGGCAAAGGTGTCATTTCAATCAAGACCAGCGAGCGCAATGGTCAGGTGGTGAACATCATCCTGGTTCAGGACGAAGACGATCTGATGCTGGTGACCGATACGGGCAAGTTGATCCGCAGCCCCGTTTCCGGCACCTCGGTAATCAGTCGCAACACCCAGGGCGTGCGGCTGATGGACATGGAACCCGGTGAGCGGGTGGTCAGTGCCGCCGGGTTGGCTGAAACAGAAGATGAAAATGACCAGTCGGTGGATGGCGAAGCAGGGTCAGGCGAACCGCAGGAGGAATAAAGACGATGAAAACCACTGTGGATGTCAAGACCACGACAATTGGCGTTGTCGGGGCCGGCAGTTGGGGTACCGCTCTGGCCAACCTGCTGGCCGTCAAGGGTTTTGCCGTCGACCATTGGGTTTATGAAGCCGAGGTGAAGGCGCAGATGCTGGAGAAGCGTGAGAACCAGCGATTTCTGCCCGGCGTTACCCTTTCCGACAATCTTCATCCCTCCGGGGATCTGGAATCGGTCGTGGCCGGAAAGAATCTGGTGCTGGTGGTGACCCCTTCGCATGTCACCCGCCGGACGATCGAGCGCTGCGGCCATGCCATCGGGCCGGACACCATCGTGGTCAGCGCGTCCAAGGGGATCGAAAACCAGACGCATCTGACCATATCCGGCGTACTGGCTGAGGTCATACCAGGGTTGTCGGCGGACCGGTTGACCGTGCTCACAGGCCCCAGCTTCGCCAAGGAGGTGGCCCGCCAGATGGCCACGGTGGTAACCGTGGCGTCCAGTGACACGGAATCGGCGGCATTTGTCCAGCAGGTGTTTGTCACCCCCTATTTCCGGGTCTACACCATCGATGACCTGATTGGCGCCGAACTGGGGGCTGCCGTGAAAAATGTCATCGCCATCGCCGCCGGTGTGATCGACGGGCTGGGGTTGGGACTCAATACTCGTGCCGCCCTGATCACGCGCGGACTGGTTGAAATCCGCCGGCTGGGCCTGGCCATGGGGGCTCAGCCGAGAACCTTTACCGGTCTGGCCGGCGTCGGGGATTTGATCCTTACCTGCACCGGGG
>JAQYWF010000179.1 GCA_030145105.1 Desulfosarcina sp. | reverse complement strand
CGCGAGATGCTGGATGTGGTGCTGGTCAACGGCCACGCCAAGGGCATTGTCGTTCGCAACATGATCAACGGCGCAGTAGAGCGCCATGCCGCCGACGCCGTGGTGCTGTGCACTGGGGGGTACGGCAACGTATTTTTCCTCTCCACCAACGCCATGGCCTCCAACGTGACCGCGGCATACAGGGCCTATAAAAAAGGTGCCTTTTTCGCCAACCCTTGCTTCACTCAGATCCACCCCACCTGTATCCCGGTGCACGGCACGTTCCAGAGCAAGCTGACGCTCATGAGCGAAAGTCTGCGCAACGACGGCCGGGTGTGGGTGCCTAAAAATCCCGGCGACAAGCGCACACCGGACCAGATCCCCGAGGCAGACCGCGATTACTATCTGGAAAACAAATATCCCAGTTTCGGCAACCTGGTCCCCCGGGATGTCGCCTCCCGCAACGCCAAAGAACAGTGCGACATGGGCAAGGGCGTGGGCGAAACCGGCCAGGCCGTCTATCTCGATTTTGCCGATGCCATCAATCGCGACGGCAGGGATGTGATTGCCAAAAAATATGGCAACCTGTTCCAGATGTACGAAAAAATCTCCGCGGACGACCCGTACCAGACACCTATGATGATCTATCCGGCCATCCACTACACCATGGGCGGGCTGTGGGTGGACTACAATCTAATGAGCACCGTCCCCGGACTATTTGTCCTCGGCGAAGCCAACTTTTCCGACCACGGCGCCAACCGGCTCGGGGCCAGCGCCCTGATGCAGGGATTGGCGGATGGTTATTTCGTGCTGCCCTACACCATCGGCGGCTACCTGGCCGGCACGGCCAAGGCGGACGTCACAACCGGGCACAAAGCCTTCGATGAATCGGAAAAGCAGGTCACCGGCCGCATCGATCGGCTGATGTCCATCAACGGCCAACGGACGGTGGACGATTTCCACAAAACCCTGGGACGCATCATGTGGGAATACTGCGGCATGACCAGAAACAACGAGGGCCTTGAAATGGCCCGCGGGATGATCCAGGAGCTTCGGGCTGAATTCTGGGAAAATGTTCGGGTACCAGGGAATGCGGCCGACTTCAACCAGAGCCTGGAGCGTGCCGGACGCGTGGCTGATTTCCTCGAGTTCGGTGAATTGATGATCGTTGATGCGCTGGCGCGCCAGGAGTCGTGCGGCGGACACTTCAACGAACGCTTCGAAACCGAGGAGCACGAGGCCCTCAGGGATGATGACGATTTCTGTCATGTGGCGGCATGGGAACATACGGGGGACGGCCAGGAACCTGAATTCCACAAAGAGCCCCTGGTATTTGAGAACGTCAAACTTACGCAAAGGAGCTACAAGTGACAAAGACGATAAATTTGACACTGAAAGTGTGGCGCCAGAACGGACCAAAAAACAAAGGTCGGTTCGATACCTATCATGCCGAGAACATATCCACCGACATGTCCTTTCTGGAAATGCTGGATGTGGTCAACGACCAGCTGACGATCGACGGCAAGGAACCCATCGCTTTCGATCATGACTGCCGGGAGGGCATCTGCGGTATGTGCGGCTGTGCGGTCAACGGGCGCGCTCATGGTGCGGAAAAGGGAACGACCTTGTGCCAGCTGCACATGCGCCATTTTGACAACGGTGACACCATCGCCATCGAGCCGTTCCGGGCCATGGCCTTTAAGGTGATCAAGGATCTCGCTGTGGACCGAAGCGCCTTGGACAAGATCATCCAGGCCGGCGGATATATTTCAGTCAACACCGGCGGTGCCCAGGACGCCAATGCGATTTTGGTCCCTCAGGAAGTCGCCGACCTGGCCATGGACGCGGCCCAATGCATCGGCTGCGGTGCCTGCGTGGCATCGTGCCCCAATGCCTCGGCGATGCTCTTTACCAGTGCTAAAGTCTCGCAATTGGCACTGTTGCCACAAGGAAAACCCGAAGCGGCCAAACGGGCGATCAATATGGTCCGGACAATGGATGAGCTGGGTTTTGGCAACTGTACCAATGAAACGGAATGCGAAGCCGAATGCCCAAAAGAGATCTCCATCACCAATATTGCCAGGCTGAACCGTGAATACTTCAAAGCCGGATTCTTCTCCTGATTCGATCAGCCAAGCTCGTGCGACGATTGATCAAGATTCCCCGCGGCGAGCCGCGGGGAATTTTATGCTTGTAGCGGTTGTACTGCACCGCACCCTAAGGATAAAAAATCGATTCCTTATTCGTTGGCAACACAGGTTCCCAACCGGATGCCGACTCGTTTGGGGCATCAGCCAGCCACCTTTTTCACAAGGTTACCCATGAACACCATCACAGGCTACATTGATCGGGTCATTTCATTTTTCGGTGCCGAGGCGTCACTGTCGAAAAGCTGGGCCAACGCAATCTTGGCCCTGTTCGCCGCATTCATCCTCTGGCTGATCATCAAACGGATCCTGACCATTCTTGAAAAGAAAGTCGTCCGCTTCAAGCTTATTCAAGTGCGCAAGGAACTGTTTGTCATCCTGCGAAAAATGGCCGGCCTTCTTCTGATATGGCTGGTGGGCGTGATGTGGATCAGGCTGTTTCATCTGACGGTGGTTGAGAAGACATTTCACGCCGTCTTCATCATCGTGGCGGCCGCACCTATCAAATCTTTTCTCCTCATTTTTTTGGAATACCTCGAACGCAATCTGGCCAAACGCACGCAAACCGCCATAGACAACATTGTCATCAATCTGCTCAACAAGTTTTCCGGCGCCATCGTCTATGCCACGGCAGTGATCATCGCTCTGGATACGCTGGGCGTCAACGTGATGCCGTTTATCGCCGGTGCCGGTGTCATGGGGGTTGCCGTGGGTTTTGCCGCCAAAGACACCTTGTCCAACGTAATCGCCGGGATCCTGCTCATTATCGACCGGCCCTTCGAAATCGGGGATCGGATCGAGGTTTGGAGCGCACCGGCCGGCAGCGCCTCGTGGGGGGATGTCATTGATATCGGATTGCGGGCCACCCGCATCAAAACAACGGACAATATCGTGGTCATCATCCCCAACAACGAAATCATGACCCGGGACATCGTTAACTACACCACCATCAACTCATCTATCCGTGTGCGCATCAATATCGGCATCGCTTACGATGCCGATGTAGCCAAAGCCAAGACACTGATCATCCAAGCGACGAACTCGGCCGATTGGATATTGGCCGAACCGGCCCCCAAGGTAGTGGTACGCAATTTTGGTGAATCATCGGTGGACCTTCAGGCCAGGGTATGGATCAAAGAAGCCCGCAAGCGCATGGATACGATTGACCATATCACCGACATGGTGAAAGTTCTGTTCGATGAAAACGGCATCGAAATCCCATTCCCCAAACGGGACATCACCATTGTTGATCGTCACGTCGGCGAACCCCTTCGACGGAAAAAAGATGCCACGACCCCTTGATTATTCTAAAATATCAGCGTATTTTTCTTGTTTTTAAATTTTCCAGGAATGATCTATTCGGAATGCAGCCATGAAACTGCCCATGAAAACAGTGGCCGGGGGCCTTAATCTTCCCGTATCCACGATCGATCGATGGATCCGCCAGGGAAGAATCCCAATCCAGCGCAGCGGCATCGATGTGGTCTTCTCTCACGCGGCACTGGAAAAATGGGCCGCCACGCATAATTTACCCTTTTCCCTGAACGGCAGCCAGGCCAATGATCTCCCACCCGAAGCCCTCGAATCCCTGGTTGCCGCAATGCAACGCGGCAAAGTTTGTCATCGCGTTGCCGGAACGGATGCAGTCGCTGTATTGAGATCTGCAGTTGACTGCATCGACTTTCTCTCTAAGGATATCCGGGACGAACTTTTTGAAAAACTGATCGAACGCGAAGGGCTGGCTTCTACGGGTATTGGCAACGGCATTGCCATCCCCCACCCCCGGGATCCACTCTCCCGACCTCCCGAGACGCCGATCATCGCCACCTGCTTTCTGGAAAAGCCGATAGATTTCAACGCTATTGACGACCACCCGGTGTCAGTTTTCTTTTTGCTGATCAGTCCGACTGTCAAACATCACCTGCACCTGCTCTCCAGACTCTCCTTTTGCATCCGGGACAAGGCCTTTGTGGCCTTTTTACGAGCTCACCCCGATGGGGCGGCTCTTTTTTCGCGCATTGCCGAGTTTGAAAAACAGTTGGACGATCTCTGATCAACATAAAATTAACTGAGACAAGCACCTGGCAAGGCAACATGCTCGGAGCCGTCACTTTTTTCTGACCGTCTCCCGGTGTCACCCGTGGATCAACCAGAAACCGGAACCAACTGCACCCTATGACAGGCTTTTTAAATAAAATGAAATACCCGGGCAGATGGTCCCTCTTCAGGTCCGATGACCGGTTGCTGCTCATGATCTTCGCCATCATCGTCGGCATTTGCAGCGGCCTGGCGGCCCTGTTGTTAAACCGTGGCCTGGAAACCATGCTGGAGTGGCTGCATCACTACCGGTTTTACTGGTGGGCCATTTTCCTGCCGGCAGCCGGAGCGGCGCTCTCTTCCCTGTTTCTGGAAAAGATCGTCAACGAAGGCGCCGGCCACGGTGTCCCCGAAGTCATTTACGCCGTCTCACGATATGGTGGTCTGCTGCGTCTGCGGTCCAGTTTTTCCCGTCTGATTTCCAGTTTTCTGACCATCGGCAGCGGCGGTTCCGCCGGCCCCGAGGCACCGGTGGTGATGAGCGGCGCAGCCATTGGCTCAAACATCGCCCAGGCTTTCTCGCTCAATGACCGCCAGCGGGTAGCGCTGGTTGGATGCGGCGCGGCAGGCGCCATCGCCGCCATATTCAATGCCCCCATTTCAGGAATGGTGTTCGCTATCGAAGTGATTCTTGGTGAGTGGAGCACCATGAATATCATCCCCATTGCCATTGCCGCAGTGGCGGGAACCGAGGTGAGCCGCCTACTCAAGGGCAACCAAATCGCCTTTGCCCACAGGGACTTCAACATTCATTTCCATGACATTCTGGCCTGCGTCGGACTGGCCGTGTTTTGTGCGCTGGTCTCCATCCTGTTGACCCGCGCGCTGCGTTCCATGCATCACGTGTCCAAGGGCGTTACCCTGCCCTTGTGGGTCCGCGCCGCCATCGGCGGCAGCATGGTTGGCGCCATCGGTTATTTTCTTCCATATGTTCTCGGCGAAGGCTATCATGCCATCCGAACAGCCATCGAAGGCGGTTTTTCAGGCGGCTTCTTGCTAGTGACCGTAATCGCCCTGGTCAAGGTTTTGGCAACCGCGCTGACCTTGGGGTCGGGTGGATCCGGTGGTATTTTCGCCCCTTGTCTGGTTATCGGTGCATTCGTGGGACTTAGTTTTCACCGGTTTATGGCAATGGTGTGGTCCTCGGTGCATTGGGTCAACGAAGGCTGTTTCGCCCTGCTGGGTATGGCCGGTCTCATCAGCGGGATCCTGCAGGCACCGCTCACAGGCATCTTTTTGGTGATCGAGATTACCGGCGGTTACGAAGTCATTCTGCCATTGATCGTCGTCTCGGCCATTTCCACCACGCTCTGCCACTACCTGGAACCGGCGTCCTTTTACTTGAAAGACCTGGTGGAACAGGGCCAGCTGCTCCGCCCCGGCACCGATGCCCGAGTGCTGACGGACCTGAGTGTTCAAGAGCTTCTGGAAACTGACTGTATCTGCGTTCATCCCGATATGCGCCTGGTGGACTTCATTGACATCGTCAAATCCTCTCACCGCAATTACTTCCCCGTGGAAGATCAGCAAAGCCGCCAGTTTGTCGGTATGATTCACCTCGATGACATCCGGCCCTACCTGTTCGACCCCGCCATGCACCACGCGGTGCTGACCGGCCAGCTGATGAATCCCCATGTAAAAACGGTATCCCTGCATGATGACCTGTCCGAAGTCCTGCAAAAAATGGATGCCGACCACATTTTCAGCATGCCGGTCGTGTCTTACAGCCGTTTCCTGGGCATGATTTCCAAAGCCACCTTGCTGGATCAGTACCGGAAAGAACTGATGGTGCAGACCGGCCGGTTTTGAAGGGTTAAACGCGGTCCGGCAGCGGGCCAGACAGAAGAGCGAGAAAAGGAGAAACGCGCATGGCACAAAAATTGTTCCACATCTTCAGGAATACGCCCCTGGGCAGAGAGACCCTGCTCCAGTCCATCTATTTCTGCCAAAAGCTGAGTGTGCGGCCAAACATCTATATCCCTGAATCCACCAAGTTTTTAATGTACTTCGAAAATGACGTAGTTCAGGTGGACCTGGATCCATCGTACCTCAACGATCCGGACACCGCTGTCGCACACGTGGAGCAATTGCTCGAAGCGTCGAAGATTAAGCCGGACCTGTTCACACCGAAGAACTACACCGCCTCCACCCTGCCCGACGTTCCCACCAGTTTTGAATTTATGTGCTGCCCACGAAGCATCAGCGATCTGTCCTCAAAAATTGGCCTAGGCTATATCGGTCCACGGGTCCGTCGAATCATCCAGGCAGCCCGTTTTCCGGTTCTCATTACCAGCCCGGTATACAAACCCTGGCAGACGATCGCCGCCTTTTTCGGCGGATCCGCCAATGCGGTCAACGCCCTGCGACTGGGCATCAGGCTCGCCAAAGTTACCGGCATGACACTTGACATCTACACCCATGTGGGGAAAAACACGCCCTCGGAATACCGGTCCATTGTCCAGGACAAGGGGTTGGACAAACCGCTGAAAAGCGTTCTGAACCAATGGACGTTTTTTGAAAAGGGCCGCTTCGAGGACAACCTGTATGACGTTCCCCATAATGCCCTGGTCGTTCTGGGGGCTTACGGCCACGGGATTATCAAAGATATCATGTTCGGCAGCATGATGGAGAAAATCCAATCAACCATTTCAAACAACCTGGTCATCGCCGGACCTAAGTATACGATGCTCGGCTGAAAACCGGCGTTTCCTGTTGATGCACAAATTCAATAAAAAACCTCACGGGGCAACGGCTCCGTGAGGTTTGTCGTTTTTCACAATCTGTATGGGGTTAACCGCCCCCGTTGGCCATCAATACTTCATGTATTCCTGGGGGGTGTTCTCGGCAATGAACTTGGTCGCCTCGTAAAGGCAGGTGCGGATGGCTTTTTCCATGGGCGTTTTGGCATAACCGCCCAATGCACCACCCATGCCCCCACTGCCTCCGAAACCGGCCAACGCAACGCCCAGACTCACGTCCTTGGCGACACCCTCCACACGGGTGGCCGCCAGCACCTCAGAGGTATGGGTATCGACAATACGAATATCCATGGCCATTGATGACTTTTTATAAGCACCCTTGACTGCGCCGAATAGCGCCGACGACTTGCCCGGCATGCCACCGCCCCCAAGACCACCGCCGCCACCGGAGGTGCCCGGTTCCCATCCGGTGATCGCGCCCATCACCAGAAGATCGGCCCCTTTGACGGCGCCTTTGGTAACGCCGGTCTTGTCGGTATAACCCGATCCAGTCAGCGCCATTTAGCTTTTCAAGGAGTCGATATTCTGACGTTCCAATACCCGATAGCGTTTGCTCTGGACCATGGCCGTGGTGAGCATGTCCCGCAAACCGGTCGTATATCCGGAGCTTTCGGAGGAAGCGATGGTCATGGTCTGACCGCCAAAACCGATTTTTGTGGTCCGGCTGCTCTCATCGACCTTCCATTCGAAATCCGCCACGGCTGCCCGGGCTCGGGGGCCGCTGTAAGGGGGAAGTCCCATTTCCTCACCCGTGTCAATTTTTGCCTCGGGTTTGACCATGCTTTCCATGCATCCGCAAAAAGCAAGCAGAACCAAAAGGAAAAACAGCATTCTCAGGATCGCCTTCTTGTTCATCGCATAGCCTCCATGGGTTAATACAACTGTTTGTTTTTCTGGAAAATAATAGCTATCATGGATCGTCATCAATTTGTTGCATAATTCTTACAAGGTGTCAAGGCGACGTCGGGGCAATGGGGAAACACCTTGCATATCCCAATCCATTGTGCTCCATAGTATAGGCAACAATGGCACAATTGAAAGTGACCATCCAGGAGAAAAGCATGAACAGAAATTCAGTGGGACCGACCATGAGGCAGAAAATATTTTCAATGAATCTGGGTGTGGAAACAGTATCTCTTTACCTGTTGTGCTGTGCGGTGGCCGATGCGGGCGCAGCAATCACCCGGGCAACGCTCGAGGGAAAATGGAATGGCAACCGGGCCACACTTGAACAAGAACTACGCCGACTGGCGAGCAGAAATATCTTGAATAGCGAGGGCGACGATTCTCAAGGAGAACCTGTTTATCGGATGGTGGATGAGAAAAAATGGCGTTGAGACCGGTGACCGAATTGATTGGATCTGCATTTACTTACCTGTCAAGGCCTTTTTCACACATTCAAGGATCTTTTGATCCGGCGCATCGGGGTCCATTCCCGGACAGGATGCCGCCATGGCCTGCCAGTTGCCCACATCCACCAGAATGCTTCGTATAAAGGGCCACTGCCGGCACATTTTCGGCTTGACCGGATGAATGGTGCAGACCTTGTCCCAGAAGATGCAGTAGCCGTTATCCCCCTGCACGATCAGACGCCTGCCACCGGACTTGCGTGTGTAGCGCAACACCAGTCGATCCGCCGATATCCCCAGGTAGCGCGATATCACATCGATGTCGGTCTCAGACAGGTAGGTGCCGCCATAGCCGCTGCAGCAGTCGCCGCACTGGGTGCATGCAAACAGCGCTTGGCAAGCCTTTTCATCAGATCCCATGTCGGCTCTCCATTGCGCGCTTCAGGGTCACCTGGTCCACATATTTTAAATCTCCGCCCATAGGCACACCCGAAGCAATCCGGGTCACCTTCACCCGCATGGAGACGAGAATCCCGGCAATATAGGCCGCCGTGGATTCCCCTTCCACATTCGTTCCGGTCGCCAGAATGATCTCGCGGACCTCCTCTTTTTCCACCCGGGTCACCAGCTCGGCAATTTTAATATCATCGGGCCCGATGCCATCCATGGGTGAAAGCCCTCCCCCCAGGATGTGGTAGCGTCCTTTAAAGGCACCTGACTTTTCGATGGATGCCATGTCGGCCGGCTGTTCCACGACACAAATCAGGCCGCTTTCACGGGAAGGGTCATTACATATCCGGCACAAGACGTCATCACTGAGAGAAAAACAACGGGAGCACAATCGCAACTTTTTTTTCAGTTCCACAATACTTCGGGCAAGTTGATGGGCTTCTTCATCCGGTTGCTGGAGAATGTGCATCGCCAAACGCTCGGCGGTTTTCTGGCCGATGCCCGGCAGCCGGGCCAGGCTTCTAATCAGGATTTTGATTGAGCCGGGGTAGTAGTCCATCACATCAGGCCGGGAATCTTCATGCCACCGGTGAGTTTTCCCATTTCTCCAGAAACCATCTCCTGGGATTTAACCAGGGCATCGTTGACCGCGGCAAGCACGAGGTCCTGGAGCATCTCCACATCATCGGGATCAACCACTTCCTTTTCTATCTTTATCGAAACGATCTGCTGAGCACCGTTGGCCACGACGGTGATCATGCCGCCGCCAGCCGTAGTCTCAATGGTTTTTGTGGCCAGCTCCTCCTGCATGCGCAGCATCTTGGATTGAAGTTTCTGGGCCTGCTTCATCATGTTTCCCATGCCCTTCATAGGCGTTCCTCCTATCTGATTTTTATCTCTTCGATTTTCCCGCTGAAAATCTCTACTGCATCGTTCAGCAGCGGGTGATTGAGCAGTTTCTGTCTGATGTCATCCGCCTTCTGTTTCGCCGATGTTGCGGGATTCAGTTCCGTATCATCGCTGAAAAAGTCGACATGGATTCCCCGGCCGGCATGTTCGCGGCACACGGCGTCGATCATGGATAAATTCTTTTTGACCAGGTTCATCGAATAGTCGTTGTCACT
>JAQYWF010000201.1 GCA_030145105.1 Desulfosarcina sp. | reverse complement strand
GGATCAAACTCTCCAATTAAACTATTTAATGTTACTTGCGTAACAAATTGACTTAAAGAGACCCAACTCTTAAAACCTGTCACTATTTAGTTTTCAAAGATCAAAAATGTCGCCTTTCATCAGCTGACGAAAAGCTTAAATATACCATCCAAACGCATACTGTCAACAACAAAAAAATTTAAATTTGAGTTGACTGGTCACATTTTCGACGTTGCCTGAAAAGCTCCCATGAAGTCCGCCAGTGGCGTGGTAGGAGGCTCTTCGAACGGCATGTTTTTAAAGATCGCAAAGGATGGTTCCGCCTGTAATTCTTGAAAAACGAAGCGCTTTCTACACGGCTCTGATGCCGTTGTCAACGCTTATTTCAACTCATAATTCGGATCTTGAAGAAATGCTTTTTCCCCGCCCGCAGCAATATTTGCATGTCATTGATATCCTTACTGGTTACCATTTCATCAAAACGCTCCAGCCGCCGGCCATTCACATACCCGCCACCTTGTTGAATCAACCTCCTTGCCGCTCCGGAAGAGTCGGCCAAGCCAACACTGTGGAACAACTTGAAACAAGGAATGCCATCTTTAAACGCCGATAGGCGCATCTCGATTTGGGGAACCGTTTCGTCATCTGACGTGCCATGCGCCCGCGGGATCTGACTTGACGGTAACAAACCATCGGGGAGCCGCCTTGAACCAAACATCGAAGAGGCCGCTTGATAGGCTTTCAGCGCTTCTTCGTCACCATGTGCCAATCGGGTTGCTTCAAAGGCGAGGATCGATTTCGCCGCATTCAGATCTGCCCCCTTGAGGGTGGCAAGAAATTTAATTTCATCCAAGGGAAGAAAGGTGAAAAGGGCCAGGAAGCGCGTCACATCACGATCGTCCGTATTCACCCAGAACTGAAAATAATCGTAAGGGGAGGTTCGATCGGGGTCGAGCCAGACGGCCCCATCTGCGGTTTTGCCCATCTTGGCACCACTGGCCGTGGTGATCAGTGGGAAGGTGATACCAAAGGCACTTTTGCCCTCAACGCGTCGAATCAGATCAATCCCGGCCACAATGTTTCCCCACTGATCGCTTCCCCCCATCTGAAGGCAGCAGTCATAACCCTTGCGCAGTTCGAGGAAATCGTAAGCCTGAAGAACCATGTAGTTAAACTCAATGAAACTCAGCCCCTCCTCTGAATCCAGACGGATTTTGTAGCTTTCCGCCTTGACCATTCGATTGACGGAAAAATGCCGGCCGATGTCTCTTAAGAAGGGGATGTATTCCAATTTGGTCAGCCAGTCTGCATTGTTGACCATAATGGCTTTATCGTCTGAAAAATCGATAAAACGGGACAGTTGGTTTTTGAGGCCGATAACATTGTCCGCCACGTCTTCCACCGTGAGAAGCTTCCGCATCTCGGTCTTCCCGCTGGGGTCCCCGACGAGACCGGTTCCGCCGCCCACCAGAGCGATGGGCCGATGCCCGTTTCGCTGCATATGAGCCAAAGACATGATAGGGACCAGACTGCCCACGTGAAGGCTGGAGGCCGTCGGGTCAAAACCGATATAGCAGGTCACCTGTTTAGAATCGAGATAGTCGCGTAACGCATCGTCATGAGTCGTCTGTTCTATAAACCCACGCGCCCTTAGTATGTCCAGAACGTTTTCCATTTCACATCAGCCTTTTGAAATTAGCGAGGACAGGGACCATCGCCTTTTTATTTGTTGGCATATTCAACCGAGCGCGTCTCTCGGATGACCGTCACCTTGATTTGTCCGGGAAATGTCAGTGATTCTTCGATCTTTTTGGCAATATCACGACTCAACAACACCGATTCTTCATCCGAGACCTTATCACTTTTCACAATCACACGAATTTCTCGACCCGCTTGGATCGCATAGGTGTTTGCCACACCCTGGAACCCATTGGCAATGCCTTCAAGATCCTCGATACGTCTGATATAATTTTCAAGCAGCTCCTTTCTGGCCCCGGGCCGCGCACCGGAAAGTCCGTCTGCCGCTTGCACCAGCAAGGCGTATACAGATGATGGGGGGATATCTTCGTGGTGGGCACCGATGGCATGCACGACACCGGGCGTTTCACCAAATTTCTTGGCCAGCTTCGATCCGATCACCGCATGGGGACCCTCAACTTCATGGTCAATCGCCTTACCGATATCGTGAAGTAGTCCCATTCGCCGGGCGAGCTTCTCCTTCAGACCCAGTTCAGCGGCCATAATGCCGCACATCACGCCCACCTCCACCGAATGCTGAAGCACATTCTGGGCATAACTGGTGCGGTATTTCAACCGTCCCAGATATTTAATCAATTCGGCATGGATGCCGTGGACACCCAAATCAAAAGCGGCCTGTTCGCCGGCTTCCTTAATGGCCGTATCCACTTCTTGACCCGCTTTTTTGACCACATCCTCGATGCGGGCAGGATGAATTCGACCGTCTGAAATAAGTTTGATCAGGGCCAACCGGGCGATTTCACGACGGACTGGATTGAAGCCGGAAAGGATAACCGCCTCCGGTGTATCGTCAATAATCAAATCAATGCCCGTGGCAGCTTCGATAGCACGTATGTTCCTGCCCTCACGGCCGATGATCCGCCCTTTCATTTCATCACCCGGCAGTTGGACCACCGACACGGTCCGCTCGGCAACAAAATCACCGGCATATCGCTGGATAGCGGTTGCGATGATTTTTTTGGCCTTTTTATCCGCCTCCTCGTTGGCCTCGTTTTCGATGCGCTTGATCAGCTTGGCGCCTTCGTAACGGGCCTCATTTTCCATGGCACGAATCAGCAATTCTTTGGCCTGATCCGCGGTCAAGGTAGAGATCCTTTCCAATTGCGCTTTTTGTTCCGATAGCAGCGTATTGTATTTTTCTTCTTTGTGGGAAAGCGTCTTATCGCGATCAGAAAGGGACTGTTCTTTTCCAGCAATTTCCTTTTCACGCTGATCGACCATGTCGGTTTTACGGTCGATATTTTCCTCTTTTTGAATCAATCGATGCTCTGCCCTTTTTAACTCCGAACGGGTTTCCTTGGCTTCACCTTCGAAATCGCTTTTCATCTTGAACAGGAGGTCTTTGGCTTCAATGCCCGCCTCCTTGATCAAGCTGTCCGCTTTGGCTTTTGACTCTTTTACGATTAAGCCTGCCTCGTTTTCAGCATTTTTGAGTTTTTTTGATCCCAGCACGCCTTTGAGCAAGAGTGCAACGACACAACCGATAGCAGCCGATCCCCCAGCAATAATGATGGTATATATGTCCATGTGAATCTCCGAGTGCTAATCTTCATATATATTTAGAGGTTTATCATCTGACAACCAGATGATGCCCATGTTACCCACAAGGAATAAATAAAGGGAACAGGCAGGCGAGCAAAGCCTATGCGGAAGGAAGGGAAGGCAGATAAAAGCGGGAGTGGAACCCCCACCATTGTGCCGTGTTGGCCGGTCTTTGATCCAATGGATCAGGTGGGCACCTTGTAGTTTCTTTAGGCTTTTCTGTACATGCAGAACTTGCTCACCAAAACTAGTGAAGGTTCCCGATTAGTAAGTGTTGGGTCAAAGTTCACTATCCAATCACGAACACGGCAGGGGTTGAATCGATACGCCGTTTGTCAATCACGATTCCAGAAATAGTGCTTAACGTCGGTCATCGCTTTGGCTGAAATACAAGACGCCTGTCATTATCATTCTTTTTCGAGACGTTAAGAAATCGCTTTTTCCAGTTCACTGAGAACCACTGCAGATTTTTGGGTCATACGGGTAAAAAATTGGTGATAACGTTCTTCGCGTTTAAACTGTTCGCTGGCAATATTCAGCCCCGTTAGAACCAAAATCGTTTCTCTATCGACATTAACCGGTTTACCGTCAAATTGAGACTGAACCTTCTGCACGGCATCCTCGAAGTGTGCTGCCACTTTTTCTGCATCGGGCACACCGGATTCTGTCTGAAAAGTAAATTTGCGACCAAATATTTGCAGTGTAACCGTTTGTTCCAATTGGCGTCCGTTCCTAAAAATCCCGCAGGTCGGCTTTCTATTCCGCTGAAATCCCTTCCAGTCTTCCGATCAGGCTGTCAATTTTTGCTCTGACGAGTGCCGTCAATTCCTCATGTTTCTTTTCGGCCTCGGCTTTTTCCTGTATCAAGTTTTCAAGCTGTCCAATTCGATTGTTCAGATCTTCATTTTCTTTCTGAAGCTGCTTGCGGGCCTGAACAACATGCTCAACTTTTTGTTCAATGAGTTCAAATTGTTGAATTATTGCTTCTATATCCAGCATATTAGTTTATCCTTCGTGTTTCAATATAACCAGCCAACGGTTTTTAAGTCAAGTGCTTTCATGAAGGTCAGATCCGGCGGACAGCGATTGAACGGGACGATCATTTCAAATTTAGCTAATATTTAGTGATCCGAAATCCAGTTTTTCAATCCGACGGAAAAGGGGCAAACCGAATCCGGTTTACCCCTTTGTTTTCAAGTCCTTCTACCAATTTTCATCGCGTACCCGCCCGCGAGATATATGCGGGCCTCTATTTATTCATCAGCGCGTTTCGGCGAGTTGTATCCGACTGATGGCGCGAAACAGCGCTGTTTTGGCACGAATGTAATCGACATCCTTACCGCCGGATTGAATACGCTTTTCGGCACGTTCCGCGGCAGACTTGGCACGCTGGACATCGATATCCTTGCGTCGCTCGGCAGATTCGGCCAGAACCGTCACACGGTCAGGAAGGGCTTCGGCGAACCCACTGCTGACAAAAACGAACCGCTCGCGGCCACTTTCGTCCTTATATTTCAGGGCACCGGTCTTCAGTGTGCTCAGAAAGGGGGTATGACCGGTAAGCACACCGAACTCACCCATTGAACCGGGAGCCATGACAATCTGGGCACTTTCACTGACAACAGACTTTTCGGGGGTAACCACTTCGAGTCTAATGCTTTCAGCCATTTATTACCTCTTTCTCTCCATTAAGCCTCGGCCATTTCCTTGGCCGCTTCAAGGACCTCTTCGATTCCGCCCCTCATATAAAAGGCCTGCTCGGGAATGCTGTCGTGCACACCTTCACAGATCTCTTTAAACGCACGAACCGTGTCTTCGACCTTGACGTATTTGCCGGCTTTGCCGGTAAAGGTTTCAGCCACGTGGAACGGCTGGGAGAGGAAACGCTGGATCTTACGGGCACGCTGCACGGTAAGCTTGTCCTCGTCGGAAAGCTCTTCCATGCCAAGGATAGCAATAATGTCCTGCAGCTCCTTGTATTTCTGCAACATATTCTGCACTTGACGGGACACCAGGTAATGCTCTTCACCGATGACCATGGGGTCAAGAATCCGCGACGTCGAGTCCAGGGGATCCACAGCCGGATAAATTCCCAACTCGGCGATCTGACGTGACAGCACCACGGTGCCGTCGAGGTGGGCAAACGTGGTGGCCGGCGCCGGGTCGGTCAAGTCGTCGGCAGGTACGTAAACGCACTGCACGGCGGTAATGGAGCCTTTGTCCGTTGATGTGATGCGCTCTTGCAGGCCACCAAGGTCGACGGCCAGCGTGGGTTGGTAACCCACCGCGGATGGCATGCGGCCGAGAAGCGCCGACACTTCGGAACCCGCCTGGGTGAAGCGGTAGATGTTGTCGATGAAGATCAACACGTCCTGGCCTTCCTTGTCGCGAAAATATTCCGCACAGGTCAGGGCGGAAAGCGCCACCCGGGCGCGGGCTCCTGGCGGTTCGGTCATCTGACCGTAAACCAGCGCCGCTTTGGGAAGAACGCCGGAATCCTTCATTTCGTGGTAGAGGTCGTTGCCCTCACGGGTGCGCTCGCCCACACCGGCAAACACGGAAATCCCACCATGCTGCATGGCGATGTTGTTGACCATTTCCATCATGATAACTGTCTTGCCCACACCGGCGCCACCGAACATCCCCATTTTTCCACCACGGGGAAAGGGCACCAGCAGGTCGATCACCTTTACACCGGTTTCAAGCACGCGCACTTCCGTATCCTGCTCGGTGAAAAGGGGTGCCGGACGGTGGATGGGCATCATCTTTTCCTGGCTGACCGGCCCAAGGCCATCCACCGGGCGTCCAACGACGTTGAGCACACGGCCCAGACTGGCTTCACCCACGGGCATCATGATAGGGGAACCGGTATCTTTCACCGCCATCCCGCGCACCAGACCATCGGTAACGTCCATGGCGATGGTTCGCACCACGTTATCGCCGAGATGCTGGGCCACCTCAATCACCAGGTTGTCTTCGTCGTCATTGATGGTCGGGTTGGTGATTGACAGTGCAGTGAGGATATTCGGCAACTGCCCCTGTTCAAATTCAACGTCTACGACAGGCCCCATAACCTGAGTGACTTTACCTATATTCTCTGACATTTACAGCCTCCTAAAATGTGTTTTACCCTTTGAGGGCCTCGGCGCCGCCGACAATATCCATCAGATCCGCAGTAATGGCTGCCTGCCGCGCTCTGTTATAAGCGAGGGTCAAACTGTCGATCATATCGCTGCACGCCTTGGTGGCATTGTCCATGGCGGTCATCCGGGCAGCGTGTTCGCTGGTGGATGTTTCCAGCAACGCCCGGAAGATCTGGACATATACGTTACGTGGCAGCAAATCTCCAAGCAGTTCTTCCGGAGAGGGTTCGCAGATATGTTCGGCTTGATATTCAACAGAACCGCCCTCCTCCGTATCATCTTTCTCGATGGGCGGAATGGGCAGCAGCTTTTGTACCACCGGCAGATGCTTGGCCATACTCACAAATTCAGAATAGATGATGTAGACTTCGTCGTAACTTCCGTCCAAAAACCCGTCGACCAGTTTTTTACCGGCAGTCGAAGCAACGCTGAAGCCGAATTTGCTGCCAACAACCCCGAGGTGTTCTTCGGCAATTACATGTTTATTTTTCCGGCACCAGTCTCGCCCCTTCTTGCCAAAGCAAGTGAAGGAGTATTCGGCACCGTCGATTGAATTGTTTTTGATGTGGTTTTTGGCCCCATCGGTAAGATTGATGTTAAAGCCGCCACACAATCCCCGGTCCGACGTGCACAAGACCACATGGATCTTTTTGACGTCTTCTCTGGGAATCAGCAGCGGGCTGGCTTTATCACCGGCCTTTTCCGCCAGGCTGCCAAGGACTTCAGAAAATTTCTCGGCATAGGGGCGAAATCCGTCCATCGCCCCCTGCGCGCCGCGCAACCGCGAGGTTGCCACCATGTTCATGGCTTTGGTGATCTGCTTGGTCTTCTTGACACCCTGGATTTTTAACTGGACATCCTTTAACGTTGGCATAAAGCTTACGTCCTTATCGCATGTGGTCTGAGTTCAGCGGCGTTACCAAGGTCGTTCCCAAAAACCCTATTTAATGGTGTCTTTGAATTCTTCATTATAGGCCTCAAGGGCAGCCTTGAGCAGTCCTTCGATCTCTTCGGTGATATCCTGCGCCTCTTCTAATTTGGAATAAATCTGCGGGTAGCGCTCTTCGACGAAGGGATAGAGACCGGTCTCGTACTTGGCGACGACATCGGTGGGAAACTTGTCCAAATATCCACGTGTCGCGGCGTACAGGATGGTTACCTGTTTTTCGTGTGAAAGGGGCTTGTACTGGGGCTGTTTAAGCACTTGTATCAGACGCGCCCCACGGGTAAGCTGCCGCTGCGTGGCGGCATCCAGGTCGCTGCCGAAGGCCGCAAAGGCCTCCAGTTCTCGAAACTGGGCCATATCCAGGCGCAGGGTACCGGCCACTTTTTTCATGGCCTTGGTCTGGGCGGCACCACCAACGCGGGAAACCGAAAGGCCAACATTGATGGCCGGACGGACGCCGGCGAAAAACAGTGCCGGTTCCAGGTAAATCTGACCATCGGTAATGGAAATCACGTTGGTCGGAATATAGGCGGAAACGTCACCGGCCTGGGTTTCGATGATCGGAAGAGCCGTCAGGGAGCCGGCACCCAGTTCGTCGCTGAGCTTGGCCGAACGCTCCAGCAGTCTGGAGTGGTTGTAAAAGATGTCGCCGGGATAAGCCTCACGTCCCGGGGGCCGTCTGAGCAGCAGGGAGACCTGCCGATAAGCGGCGGCTTGCTTGGAAAGATCGTCGTAAATGATCAAGGCGTGCTGGCCCTTGTCGCGGAAATATTCACCCATGGCGCAACCGGCGTAAGGCGCCAGGTACTGCAGGGTGGCTGGGTCGGAGGCGCAGGCGGCAACGATGGTGGTGTACTCCATGGCCCCTTCCCTCTCGAGAATGGCAGCCACCTGGGCAACGGTGGATTTTTTCTGGCCGCAGGCCACGTAAATACAAAAGACGTCCGTATTTTTCTGAGCCAAAATGGCATCCACGGCCACTGCGGTCTTGCCGATCTGGCGATCGCCGATGATCAACTCACGCTGCCCCTTGCCCACCGGGGTCATGGCATCAACGGCCTTCAGACCCGTGTAGCAGGGTTCGTGCACCGATTTTCTGGCGATAACACCGGGGGCCACCATTTCCACGCGTCGGTAATCCGGCGTGTCGATAGGACCCTTACCGTCGATGGGTTCGCCCACGCCGGAAACCACGCGGCCGAGCACCGGCTCGCCCACCGGCACCTGGGCGATCTTACCGGTCCGTTTGACCATGTCGCCCTCTTTGATGCCGGTATCTTCGCCCATGATGGCGATACCCACGTTGTCCTCTTCCAGGTTGAGCACCAGACCAAGGACGCCGCCGGGGAACTCCACCAGCTCGAGTGCCATGGCTTTTTCCAGGCCGTAGACGCGGGCAATGCCGTCGCCCACTGAAAGAACGACACCGGTTTCGCTCAGTTCGATCTTCTTGTCGTAATCTGTGATCTGTTCTTTGATGATCTGACTTATTTCTTCAGCTCTTAGTTCCATTAGACACTCTCACCCCTTTTTAAAGATTCTCTCATATTGAGCAACTGCGTCCGCACACTGCCGTCCAGAACCAGATCACCGATGCGGGTCACAATGCCACCGATCAGTTCCGGAT
>JAQYWF010000217.1 GCA_030145105.1 Desulfosarcina sp. | reverse complement strand
TTGAATACCAGGGAAGATCTTGCTGTTCAAGCTTTTACCGAACTCCTCCTTGGCCAGGATCAGGCCTCCTCGCGGGCCCCGCATGGTTTTATGGGTCGTGGTAGTAACATAATCGGCACAGGCCACAGGCGAGGGATGGACACCTGCTGCCACCAGCCCGGCAATGTGGGCCATATCAACCATCAGCAGCGCTTCGATGGATCGGGCAATTTCCGACAGGGCCTTGAAATCGAAAAACCGGGGATAGGCACTTGCACCGGCCACGATCATTTTCGGGCGGTGCTGCCTGGCCAGGCGTTCCACCTGGTCGTAGTCGATGACCTCCGTCTCCCGATCGACACCGTAGTGGACGAAGTGGAAAAGACGACCGGAAAAGCTGACCTTGGCGCCGTGGGTCAGGTGGCCACCGTGGGCCAAGTCCATTGCCAGCACCGTGTCACCGGGTTCGAGCAGGGCAAAATAGGCGGCCATGTTGGCCTGGGAGCCGGAGTGGGGCTGCACGTTGGCGCTGTCGGCGCCGAACAGGGCCAGGGCGCGGTCGATGGCCATCTGTTCGGCCCGGTCGACGAATTCACATCCCCCGTAGTAGCGTTTGTCGGGGTAGCCTTCGGCGTATTTGTTGGTCAGGATGCTGCCTTGGGCTGCCATGACGGCCTGGCTGGCGATATTTTCCGATGCAATCAGCTCCAGATGAGACTGCTGGCGCACCGCTTCGTCCTGGATGATACGGGCGATCTCGGGATCGGTTTCTCGAATCAAGTCGGTGTTCAACGTGCGTTCTCGCTTTCTCTTCATCTGCCGGTTTGGGTTGTAGGAGCGGCTTCCAGCCGCGATAATTGGCTTCTGCCGCCTTTAAATCGTGGCAAGATGCCGCTCCTACTTTCCAATCAGATGCTGTCAAACATGTCCAGGCGGCGCTGATGTCGACCCGCCTCGAAGGGTGTTTCCAGCCAGGTCTTCAGGATTTCCAGGGCCAGGATGTCACCGATAACCCGACCACCCATAACCAGGATGTTGGCGTCGTTGTGCCGCCGGCTCATGGTGGCCGAGAACAGGTCGTTGCAAAGGGCCGCGCGCACGTGGGGGTATTTGTTGGCCACCATGGACATTCCCAGTCCGGTGCCGCAGATGAGAATACCGCGCTCGTGTTCGCCCGAGGAAATCTTTTCGGCCACGGTCTTGCCGGTATCCGGATAGTCCATGGATGCCTCGCTGTGGGTGCCGACATCGGTAACGGCGAGACCTTGCGCCTCCATTGCCGTTTTGAGCGTTTCCTTGAGCCGGTATGCTGCATGGTCGCAGCCGATGATGATTCGCTGTGGGCCGGATGAATCGGTCATGTCCTTGGTTCCTTTCGGTGGAGAAAGCGTGATCGATAAAAGGCCTAACGTGTTTACATATCCAGAACCAGCCAACACCGCAAGAAAAAAAGGGAAGTGTTTAGGTTGGTTAGGTACTTATGTGTTTCGTCCTTCTGCCAAAAATAACAAAATACGATCAAATCACAATGACCAAAAGACAAATAACAAAAAAATCACAATAAACAAAATTCCAAACAGTTGGAGTTTGATCTTATTCGAGATTTGGATATTGGACGTTAGAAATTACTTGTAATTTGGTGCTTGTAATTTGTTGTTTCCGATGTGTCCGGGGTGGGTGAATGGCTTAAGGGTGCAGGTGGGGTTAAACCCCATGATCGATTAAAGGGTTCACCGTTCAAAGGTTGACGGACCCGTAAAAAAGTCGAATTGTCCTCTTTTTTGTCATCCCCGCGCAGGTGGGGATCCATAAGTTTCAATTAGTTATAGACTCCCGCCTTCGCGGGAGTGACACTGTTTACGACTTTTTACTGGACCATCAAAGGTTCAGAGGTTGATTTTTCCTTCACCTTACCCATTCAAACTGATGGGAAAGAGAAAAAAGAGAGGTAATTGATCCTGAACGGGGAACACGGAACCTTTGAACCCAGACCGACCGTATGTTCATCTTTTACGGTTCGTAGCGCTTCACCACCAGGCTGGCGTTGGTACCGCCGAAGCCGAAGGAGTTGGACATGGCGTAGGCAATGTCCGCTTTGCGGGCTACTTTGGGCACGTAATCCAGATCGCATTCCTTACCAGGATGTTCCAAATTGATGGTCGGCGGGATGACGCCGTTTTTTAGGGCCAGCACAGTAAATGACGTTTCGATGCCGCCGGCACCGCCCAGCAGGTGGCCGGTCATGGATTTGGTGGAAGAAATGGGCACCTTTGGTGCGAAATCGCCAAATACCTGTTTGATTGCCCGGGTTTCGTAAAGATCGTTCAATGGGGTGGACGTGCCGTGGGCGTTGATGTAGTCGATGGCATCGCTGGTAATGCCTGCGCTGTCGATGGCGGCCTGCATGCACCGGATCATGCCATCGCCGTCCGGAGACGGGGAGGTCATGTGGTAGCCGTCGCCGCTCTGGCCGTAACCGGCCATTTCAGCCAGAATGGATGCACCCCGCTCGAGCGCATGGTCCAGCGCTTCGAGAATCAGCATGCCGGCGCCTTCACCTACCACGAAGCCGTCTCGGTCCCGGTCGAAGGGCCGTGAGGCCTTTTGGGGGTCGTCGTTACGAGTGGAAAGGGCTTTCATGGCGTTGAAACCGGCAATGCAGGTGGGGGTGATGACCGATTCCACACCGCCGGTGATCATGGCGTCGGCCTGTCCCCGCAAGATGGTGTTGCAGGCATCGCCGATGGCATGGGCGCCGGCGGCGCAGGCCGTGGCAACGGAGATGTTGGGCCCTTTGGCCCCCAGGTGAATGGAGATCATTCCCGGGGCCATGTTTCCGATGAGCATGGGGATGAAAAAGGGGCTGCAGCGCTTGGGGCCCTTTTCCTGAACGGTGTTGGCGGTCAGCTCCAGCATCTTCAGCCCCCCTAGTCCGCAGCCGGTAATCACGCCCACACGGGGGCCATTGGTGTCGTCGATGGTCAGGCGGGCATTTTCAACGGCCATGCGGGCGGCGGCCACGGCATAGGCAATGAATCTTTCCGTTCGCTTGGCCTCTTTTTTGGGAAGAAAGTCCTCCGCATTGAAGTCTTTTACTTCTGCTGCGATTTTGGTGGTGAACGCGCTGGGGTCGAAACGCGTGATTTCAGCGATGCCGGACCGGCCTTCACACAGGGCCGACCAGGTTTCATCGACGCCGATACCCAGCGGTGTTACGAGTCCCAATCCGGTAATGACAACCCGTCTGCTCAACGATTCCGTCCCTTCTGGTAATATAATCAATTAGCAATTTTGAATTCTTAATGTTGAATGAAGGCATCCTATCGTTTTTAAGAAAAATAGGCGGCTTTCATGAATTAAAAATTCATAATTTCCAATTCAAAATTAGCTTTAGTGGTTTTTAATATAGTCAAAGGCGTCTTTGACAGTGACCATCTTTTCGGCATCTTCGTCGGAAATATCCACGTCGAACTCTTCTTCCATGGACATGATCAGTTCCACCAGGTCGAGGCTGTCGGCCCCGAGGTCGTCCACAAAAGAGGCTTCCGGAACCACTTCGGCAATGTCTACACTGAGCTTCTCTGCGATTATCTTTTTTACTTTATCTTCAGCTGACATGATGATCTCCTTTCGGTTTGTCTTCCTTGGTTTACCGTTGTTGACGGCAAATAACCATTCAAGATTTTGAGTTATAAGGTATCAGGGACAGGTGTTGAATTCTTTTTTTCACAATCCCTGCGAGCCTGTTTAAAAACGTTGCAGTTCGGTCAAGATCAAGGCGGGCGACCCTTTCAACCGCAGACATACATTAAGTATTTCGAGGATTGAAATGTGAGTTCAACGCCGATATTGGCCGAAATGGTACGTTTTTAAATTGGTTCCTACATGTACATGCCCCCGCTCACATGGATGACCTGGCCGGTAATATAGTCCGCGGCTGCAGAGGCGAGAAAAGCGACGACGCCGGCAATCTCTTCAGGCGTGCCGATGCGTCCCATGGGGATCTGGCCGATCATGGCCGCCTTGGCGTTGTCGTTGAGATCGCCGGTCATATCGGTATCAATGTAACCGGGGGCCACAGCGTTCACCGTGATGTTCCGACTGGCCAGTTCCCGGGCCACGGCCTTGGTCAGACCGATGATTCCCGCCTTTGAAGCCGCGTAGTTGGCCTGTCCCGGGTTGCCGGAAACGCCCACCACCGAGGAGATGTTGATGATACGCCCATAGCGCTGCTTCATCATGGCCTTGGCGGCCACCTTCATGCAGTTGAAGGTCCCTTTCAGGTTGACGTCCATCACCGCGTCCCAGTCGGTTTCCTTCATGCGCACCAGCAGGCCGTCGCGGGTGATGCCGGCGTTGTTTACCAGCACGTCGATCCGTCCGGACGCCTTCAAGACAACACCCAGGTAGTCGGATACGGCGCTTTCCGAGGCCACGTCCACCTGGTGGTAGCAAGCAGTGCCACCGCCGGCCGAGATGCTTTTGGCCGTGGTCTGGGCCGCATCCAGATTGCTGTTGTAGTTGAAATAGACGGTGGTCCCCGGTGCGCTCAGGGCGGCGCAGATGGCCCGTCCGATGCCTCGTGACCCCCCGGTGACCACGACGACGCGATCGCCTGATCCGGTCATGACGCCCTCTCAAAAATCCGGTCGGCGATACGGTCCATGTCGTCGATCAGCCCCCGGTAGCTGCCCTCCAATGCGGCCAGATCCAGCGACGGCAGGAAATGATCGGCCGCTTCAGCAGCGACGACGTCGCTGCCCATCGCGATCAATCTGGTTTTTTCGGCCACCAGGCGGGCGCAGGTGTTGGCAAAGATCCGAGCCGTGGCCAGGTGGGTCTCATCCGCCTCGTTCACGGCCAGGCGGGCCATGCTATCCCCGACCTCCACGTGGGTCATCATGTCGGCCAGGGCGAACATGACTTGCTGGTGGCGGGTGAGGCGGTTTTCGTGGGCAAAATTGATGGTGTGGTTCAACGCCCGCGCACAGGCGGCCAAGGTCTTGCAGCCGGCTCGATCGCAGTTGCCGTGGAGCCCATCCAGCCCCGTGGCCATCTCTTCGTAGAAGGCACCTTTGGTTTTACGGGTTTTTTTCCAGCGAAACGTGGATACGATGTTCTGCTGGATTTCACTGGTGCCTTCATAGATACAGGTTATTTTTACATCTCTTTTAATCTTTTCTACGCCGAATTCGCTGATGTAGCCATAGCCGCCCAGGGCCTGCATGGCATCGTCCGCCGCCCGGTTGGCGGCTTCGGAGGTGAAGAGCTTGGCAATCGATCCTTCCACCTGAAAGTCCTCGTCTTCGCTGTCGATTCGGCGGGCAATGGCTTCGATATGGGCGGCGGCGGCCTTCAGGTTGACCCAGTGGGGGACGATCAGCTTGTTGGTGTAGCCCTTTTTATCGGAAAGGGGACCGCCGAACTGGATCCGTTCATGGGCATAGGGAATGGCGATTCCTTCCAGGGCAGCCTCTCCGGCTCCCAGTGCCATCGCCGCCACCATGAGCCGGGTGTAGCCGAACACCTGGTTGGCCTGCTTGAGCCCTTTACCGGGGGCGTCGCCGATCATGTTTTCCACGGGGACATAAACATCGGTAAAGGTCAGGGGTGAGGTGTTGGAGGCCCGGATGCCGTGCTTCTCCTCGCCCTTGTGCTGCTCGAAGCCCTGGGTGCCCTTTTCGACCACAAAAAAGGTAGGTCCTTCGGGAGTCTGCGCCAGTACGGTCACGAAATCGGCGTAGCCGCCGGTGGAGATGAACTGCTTGGATCCGTTGATCCGGTAGCCGGTGAGCGTGCCGGAATCGTCCATGACCGGCTCGGCCTTGGTCTTGAGTGATGCCAGGTTGCTGCCGGCTTCCGCTTCGGTCACCGCGTAGGCCACCAGGCTGTGGCCTTCGGCAACGGCGCCCAGCCAACGCTCCTTTTGGGCTTCGGTGCCACCAACAATGATGGGGTCCGAGCCCAGTTGAATGGCAAAGAAGGCAGTTCCCACACCCAGGCAGATTTTGCTCATCTCCCGGGTGACGGCGCAGCAGTCCATGGCGCCGCCGCCCATACCGCCGTAGGCCTCGGGAATGAACAGCAGCTGGAGCCCGATCTCCGGGCTCAGCATCTCCCGGACGGCGGCTTCGGGAAAAATTTCGTCACGGTCCCATTCCAGGACCGCTTTTTTGGTAAGCAGGCGTTTGGACAGCTGGTGGACGGTGTCGACCACCATCTGCCGAGTCTCTTCGTCCAATCCACCCTGCGGGCGATGGGCTCCGGTGTCGGTCATGATCGGCTTATCCTTTGGGGGAATCAGTCTTCGTCGTTGACGATAACGCTTTTGCCCTTGTACTCGCCGCATTCGGGGCAGGCATGGTGGGGAAGTTTGGCTTCGCCGCATCCCGGGCAGGTTCCCACCGCAGGGGCGGCAATTTTGTCGTGGGCGCGTCGTTTATCCCGTTTTGACTTAGATGTCTTATGCTTCGGTACAGCCATTAGTAATCTCCTAACTCATTAAAATATTTATAACTATTCCAGAATCAGCTGTGTTTTTAATTGGTTGCGCCTGTAGTAATTAAAAAGCCAGCGAATGTCAAGGTTTTTCCCAAAAATCTTTCCCGCTGCACCCTTGTTCCCCCTTTGGGGATGTGGTAATGAGGGGGCCTGCGGCCGGCGATGACTGGCTGGTTACGACATCATTGATTGTTATTACGAACGGTTAACGTCTTTTTGAAGATATCGGTTGGCCACGGACAGCCCGGCGATTGGCTTCCGGATTGAGATCCCGCGGCTGCCGGCGAGCATGGAAACGGCACGACACGTCATGACTGGTAAATAGCTTATTTTTTCACTAGATGTGTCATTTGCATCCGTTCACGAACGACTAACATAAGGTAGATCAACAATGGAAACCATCGTTACCCGATTTCCCCCGAGCCCTACGGGTTATCTGCATGTAGGCGGTGCCCGTACGGCTTTGTTCAACTGGCTGTACGCCCGTCAGAATAATGGAAAGTTTGTCTTGCGCATCGAAGATACGGATACGGTGCGTTCTACCCAGGCATCCGTGGATGCCATTTTCGAGGCGATGCGCTGGCTGGAGCTGGACTGGGACGAAGGTCCCTATTTTCAAACCCAGCGCTTCGACCTGTACCGGGAATACCTCCAGAAATTACTGGATTCGGGGGATGCCTACTACTGCATCTGCACCCAGCAGGAGGTGGAAGCCATGCGCCAGAAGGCCATGGCCCAAGGCGGCAAGCCCAAATATGACGGCCGCTGCCGGGAACGCGGCCTGCCCAGGTCGGACAATGCCGTGATTCGGTTCAAATCCCCCCTTGCCGGAACCACGGTGGTGGAGGACGTGATCAAGGGCAACATCGTTTTTCAGAACACCGAGCAGGACGATTTTGTGGTCTCTCGCAGCGATGGAACACCCACGTATAATTTCGTGGTCGTGGTGGACGACATCAGCATGGGCATCAACACGGTCATCCGTGGTGACGACCACGTCATGAACACGCCCAAGCAGATCCTGCTATACCGTGCGCTTCAATCACCGCTGCCCGTGTTCGGCCATGTGCCCATGGTGCTTGGAAAGGACAAGGCGCGGCTGAGTAAACGCCACGGTGCCATGTCGGTGACCGCTTACCGGGACATGGGCTACCTGCCGGATGCCTTCATCAACTACCTGGCCCGGCTGGGGTGGTCCCATGGCGATCAGGAGTTCTTCACCCGCCAGGAACTGGTGGAAAAGTTCAGCCTGAAGAACATCGGCAAATCCGCCGGCGTGTTTGACACGGACAAGCTTACCGCCCTGAATGCCGACCACATTCGGGCCACGTCGGTCCGGCAGCTCGCCCCCCGGGCGCTGCCTTTTTTCAGGGACAAGGGCTACGATGCTGCCGATGACGACTATCTGGCGGGTGTCATCGGCACCCTGCATACCCGCAGCAAGACCCTGGTGGAGATGGCCGACGGCGCGCATTTCTACTACCGTGAAGATGTGCGGCCCTACGACGATAAGGCGGCCAAAAAGTTTCTGAAGCCGGAGACGGCGCGGGTGCTCGCCCTGCTTGCCGAACAGCTTGGGGAACTGGACAACCTGGCGGAAAAGACCCAGGAGGTCGCCTTTAAACGCGTGATGGATGAAACCGGCCTGGGCTTCGGCAAGATCGCCCAACCGGTGCGGGTCGCCCTGACCGGCACGACCGTGAGTCCCGGCATTTTTGAACTGATCGAAGTGCTGGGTAAGGCCCGGGTGCTGGCACGGCTGCGTGCGGCAGCGGAATTCATTGAATCGACAGGGAAATGATTGCCGCGCAGATAACTCTCAAATAACAATATCGAAATCCCAAAAAAAAGCCGATCCGGTCCTGTTTGTCATTTGGCGTTTGGTGATTGGGATTTATTTGAGATTTGTTTTTTGGATATTGTGATTTGCCTTCCCCATATTCAATTTACCAAGCAACTGGGGTTGGCATGCACGTGAGCGCCCCAATGCCGCCAAAGATTTGGGCTTGACTCCCCAGCCGCTTTTGTGTAAACGGGCACCTACCCGATACTGGGGGATCGTCTAATGGTAGGACAGCGGACTCTGACTCCGCCAATCAAGGTTCGAATCCTTGTCCCTCAGCCAACGAATATCATAGGCTTACGGCATCCGCTGTAAGCCTTTTTT
>JAQYWF010000094.1 GCA_030145105.1 Desulfosarcina sp. | reverse complement strand
TGTGCTATTGGGACTCGATATTCTGCCGGTGGTGTATACTGTACCCCGAAAGGTGCAATGGGCGTGACTGATTACGATCGTTTGATGCTTGTGTTTCGTCATTTTGTTCGATCCAAACTTTTACCCCAAATTGGAGAAATCATAGACACCCAATGTGGCTTCAAGGCATTTAAAACCGAAATTTTGAAAAATGCGTTGGATCAGATGAGTGACAAGCGTTTTTCCTTTGACTTAGAGCTTCTGCTACTGACAGCTCTACAATGCGGATCCAGAGACAATTTTATCGGTGAAGCTCCCATCGTTTGGGTTGAAAGCAATGAAGAATCAAATTTCTACACAGCACGGATAGATCGAAAAACTGAAGCTATCGATCCCTTGCCAAAAGCTTGAATCGAGGCTAATTTCAAGCGCCGCTATATCTCGTGGTCAGACAACATTTCGGGTGGGCTGTGATTACACATCAGGCAATGAATATATCTAAAAAATCGGTGGCGTGGTGATGTATTGAGATAATGATGTGTCTGACCAATTTGCAGATACCATCATTCTTGGCTGTCAGGTCATGCTATTCAAACGATTTATTAAGGTCAAGCGAAACTATTCTTTTGACATCTCATTCTGACTTCAGAGCTCAGACTTCAGTCCCCTGACTTTGGTCTTGGCTGAATGATGATGGCCGCCGCCCGCTCATCGACTAAATAGGTGGCCGCCAGCGTGGCAAGCTCGTCGACGGTCACCCGTGCATAGTCTTCCTGGAAGCTCCTGGCCCATTCGAATTGCTGGGGATGTCGTTCCGAGCCGGTCATCACGCTGTTGAGCCAATATCCGTTGGTCTGTCGCAACTCCTTGATCGAAGTGATAATCGGGTCGATCGTCCGTGCCAGTTCATCAACCGCAATTCGATTTCGGGCCAGGCCGTCGGCAATGGTTTTGACTTCGGACAGCACGATGTCGGTCTGATCCGGGGCCACATTGACATGGGCCTGAAATATGCCGTAGCCTTTATACGCTCGACTGGCCCGGTTAAAGGCATACGGAGAGTAGGACACCCCCAGCTTTTCCCGTATCCGTTGTCTCAGGCGCTCGGAAAAAACATCGGCGAGGACAGCGAGCCGTCGAGTCCGGCTGATGTCCCAGAAGTCTCCCGTCTGCCAGGCGGCAACGACCATGGCCTTTGGAATCTGGGTGTCCACATCGATTCGATTGACGGTTCTCGTGGGCAGATAGGGCAAATCGACTCTGGGGTTTTCCGGTTCGCGACCTCGGCCAGGCAAGGATCCCAAGTAGTGCTGGGCCAGTTGGATGACTTCATTTTCGTCAAAGTCGCCGACAACGGAGAGTTCCAACGGAGAGTTGTCCAACTGGGGCGCGATCCAGTCCCGAATGTCATCTATACGAATGGCTTCGATTTGCTCATACGGCGGCATACCAAAGCGGCTGTCACCCCCGGCCAATATCCGGAATCCATTCGTTCTCATCATGCCCTCGATCGATCGGGAGAATGACTGATAATCCTGCCGCAACCGTTCGCGGGCCAACACCATGGCGTCAGCGCGAAAACCGGGATCGATGATGTGTGCGTAAAACAACTGGAAAAGCAGCGGTAACTCACCGGAGACGGTTTGCCCGAATAATTTGAAATGAGTTTCGGTAACTCTGAAATCCACGGTGGTGCTTTTGCCGGCCAGGGCTTGCTCCAGCTCGTTGGTATCCATGGCTCCCAGGCCGCTTTCATTGACTGTTGCTTCGGCCAGAAGTGAGATGCCAGGAAGGGATTTAGGCTCGGCGGATATGCCGTGGCCGAAAATCAGATTGGCCAGGACCTCATTGGTTTGGTAACTGGTTTGTTTCAAATTGATCTGGATGCCGTTGCTAAGCCGAATGCGGGTGATGCCCAGGTCTTCCACGACTTCCCGGGAGGCGATTGCGCCGGTGTTATCCGGTTCTGTTAAATAGGGGAATGCGCCGATGGCCTCGACCGTGGGCCGCTGGACCAGAGTGCTTGCCGAGGCCAGGTAGATATTGCGAATAAGCGATTCCGGAACTTTCGGTGAAAACTGCTTCAAATCGGTGTCGCCAGTGACCTGGATTAGTCGGTGGTCATCCGGCCAGTTCTCCACAAAGGCCTGGTGGACGTCAGCCAAGCTAACGGCTCTTACCATAGGGGCTAAATTGCTTTTTCCCTGATTGGGGGATTGGATGACCCGGTCGCCGGCAAGATGTCGGACAAGGGTTCTGGCCAACGCCGTGCTGTTTCGGGTGGGCGCTTCCCTGACCGCGTTTTCCAACATCTTCAGCGTATCTTTCCTAACCCGTGCCAGTTCGGATTCGGTAAAACCATAATGCCTGGCCCGTCGCAACTCCTGTTCTAAGACCGCAAGGGTCTGTTGCCAGTTTTCCGTGCTGCTGTCGGCAGAGATTTCTGCGTAACGGATGCGGTTCAGGTAGATGCCGCTGCCGATCGTTGCCGACGTAAAGGGTGCTTCCGGGGCTTTCAGCCTTGAATCCAGGCGATTCTGAACGATCCGGTCGGCCATGTCTTCCACCATTTGGCGGTGCCGCAGGGCCATCGAATCCGTTAAGTGATCAGTCATCCGGATGGTTTGGATGCTGACCGTCGTTCCTCCGGCCTCGGGTTCATGGTGGTAAAAAATCTCCAGCCCATTGTGATCGATGGTGCCGAGGGCCGGCAGGGCAGGGGGTAATGCGCGCGATGTGAACTCCCTGAATTGGTCCGTGATGAGCCGCTCGGCCAAGGGGATGGCAAAGTCTCCTACCATGACCAGCACCATGTTGTCCGGCCGATACCAGGCATCATAAAAATCTTTGAGCGTTTCCCGGTCCGCCTTTTTGATGATTGCCGCCTTGCCGATGGGCAGCCGTTCGGACACCAGAAGGCCGGGCAGTTCAAATTTGAGTGTGGCTTTAAAGGTTCGGTAACCGGCTGAATCCCGGGCGCGCATTTCTGCGAGAATAACACCACTTTCCCGTTTTACCTCCTCTTCCAGCAATAGTGCACCCGTGGCATAATCGTGCATCACCAGCAGGCCCTTTTTAAGGTTTTCCTCATCTCCTGTAGGAAGGATGATGTCGTATACGGTTTCGTCGAATCCCGTATGGGCGTTGGCGTCGTTGCCGAACTGCATGCCAATACTCTGGAAATAGCGAACCAGTTCACCCGGCGGGAAATGGGTGGACCCATTGAACAACATATGTTCAAGAAAGTGGGCCACGCCCTGCTGTGCATCCATTTCGTTCAAACTGCCGGCCCGGATGTAAAGGTGAACACTGACCCGGTTCTCTGGGCGCTTGTTTTCCATCAGGACATATCGAAACCCATTGGAAAGTCGCCCGAAAGTAACGGCGGGATCCGGGGGAAGATCACTTTTTTCGTGGGGCCATGGTGGGTGTGGCCGCTCCCTGCTTTCCTGTTGACCCGCAACGAAAGGCGACGGAGACTGTGTTGATGCCGACAGGCCCGTGCCCGTGGACGGTCCCACCCATCCCATCAGCACCAATGTGACCGCCATGGCTGCAATGGTCTGCCGTGCGCTTGCTCTTTTTATTCCGATCTCGCGGATGTGAATCATTTGCATCCCTTTTTGCTTGGTCGCTTCCTTTTAACGCGCGTGCTTCACGAACAATATTCAGATAGTAATACAGCGCAGGAGAAAGGCAATGCGTGACACGACCCGGAAAGAGAAAAGCCTTCTGGTTCCATCTGTCAGATGGCACAACCGGAAGGCTTTTTCTATACCGATACGGGTGGGTTGTCGTTAGCGTCGTTTTCGATGGGTGACTATTTTTTCTTTTTAACGTAAAGGCCGCGGGAGATGGTCTTGATTTTGCCTTTTTGGGTCAGCTTATAAAGTGCATTGCTCACCTGACGAGCCTCAAGGCCTGCTCTTTTCTTCAGCCGCTCTACGGTGATTCCACTCCGACTTCTGCTGATCATCCCGAAGATGCTGTCGAGCATGGTCTTACCACCCGCGACAGTGGAGGCGTTAGCTTTCGCTGGGGCCGGCGCTGCTTTTTTTGCGGCCTTTTTTCTTGCTGCTTTTTTTTTGGGTGCTGCTTTGACTTTTTTAGTCGCTGCTTTGGCTTTCTTAGCAGGTGCTTTTGCTTTTTTTACTGGTTTCGCTTTTTTCGCCGGTGCCGCCTTTCCACTTCCTTTTTCAATGGCCTTAGCTATTTTCTCCATCTTTTGTACAAGAGAAGACAGCGTAGTGGAAATTGCCATTAGTTCCTTTTGAACATCTTTCATCGGCTCGAGCCTCCTTATTAAAGCGGTTTTGGCTAAGAATTTAGCTAGTTATTCTGAGCCCTAATATATTTCTCATTTATTGTCAACCCCGTTTTGCCGTGTCTTGAGCAATTCTTCTTCAACCATGGAAGAAGAAGATGGCCAATGATCAGTCTCCCGAAAACATCTTTTCTGCCAGCAGTGTATAAGGAAGCCCGCATCAAAGCCCATTTTGTGATCTTACGCGATGATGATGGCAGGGGAGTAGAGGATGGCGCTGAGGCAGGGGTGGAGGGAGCGGCGCAATGATCTTGAGGATACTGCAAGAGAAGTGAAACTACTCCAGTAGGAAAGCCGGGGAAGGCTCGTTCTCAAGGCTCTCTGATAAACGCCCACCAGATATAGAGGAAGAAAAATATCCATGCGGCGATGGCGGTCGAATATGCTTTCCAATCCGTTTTTCTTGAAGCCATACCATTTTTGTTTATCTTCCCGACAGGGAGTTTGCACGACGGGCAGACGTCCACCTTCAGGGACATATACTCCATGCATTCCGGGCATTTTTTTGAAATATAACCGGTAGGGTTGTCGGAATCAAACGAGGCGTGTGGTGTTTTCATATCAACCTCATCTTATCGTGAATGACGCAGGAAAATGCTTTTGCCGAATCGCTATTCCAGATACTCTTTTTCGATGGTAACCTTGCTGTCCGATTTCCGTGCATCGATCCAATCCTGGATCACTGTTCTTTGCTTTTGTCGAAGGAGCATGCCACTGATGTTGTCTTTCTCAGTTTCAAAACCGTCGGCTGCAGGTGGTTTTCGCTCTGATAGCCGCAGCAGGTAAAAACCCGCGCTTCCCTGCACTGGCCCATCGCTTGTGCCACCAGCTGAAGACAGCTGAAAGGCCGCTTCAGTGAATTTCGGGTCCGAACCTATCTCGGGTATGGTTGCATTGCGTGTAAACAAACCGGTTTGCTTGACACCCACACCATGACCGGCAGCGCTCTCTTCAAACGTTTTTCCAGCACGTAGATCCGCTGACATGGCCTCGGCATCCGAACGGGCCTTGTCAGTCTGCATTTTCTTGATTAGGTCATCTTCTACCCTGGCTTTAACTACTTCCATCTCAGGAATGGCGGCTTCGATGGTTTCGGTGGGCTGAATGAGGTAATACCGGCCCCCGATATCCTGAATGTCGCTGATTTCATCGGTCTGGAGGGCAAAGGCGGCGGTTGCGAATGTGCCTTTGTCGCTGCCCAATGCTTCCGGCCCCTGGCGGCTGAAGGACCCGGTTTCCATCACGGCCATCTCAAGGGCCTTTGCATTGTTGACCAAGTCGTCCTTTTCAAAACACCTCTCATAGAACTGCTCGGCCTTGTCGTAAGCCAGATTTTGTGTTTTTCTGAGGGTCAGGGTGTCGATTATCTGTCCTCTGCTTTGTTCAATCGTTTTCGTGGATGCCTCTTCCACGGACTCAACCTTGATGACATGCCACCCGAATTGAGTTTTTACCGGTTCGCTGATCTCGCCGGCAGCCATGGAAAATGCCTTGTCGGCAAACGGTTTGACCATCTGTGATTGCTGGAACTTGCCCAGATAGCCGCCTCGGTCTTTGGTAGGGCCCTCAGAATAGGTTTTTGCCAGTTCGGCAAAGTCCTGGCCGTCTTTGGCCATCTTTGAGACCTCTTCCGCCCTGGTCTTGGCCGCCAGGTCGGCTTCTTCGTTGGCTTCAGAATCCAATTTGATCAGAATATGGCGTGCTTCTACGCTTTTTTCGGTTTTGAAATCGTTGATGTTGGAATCATAGTAGTCCATGATCTCTTCTTCATCAACGGTAATCTGATCTTTGTAATTATCCGGGTCGAACACCACGTATCGGACTTTTACCATGGGGTCGGTTTTGTAACTTTCTTTCTGGTCAGTAAAATAGGCGGCCATCTCTTCCGCCGACGGCTTGATATCAAGGTAGCGGGCCGGTTCAAACAAGACGTAGTCGATGTTCACCGAGGCGTTTTGCCAGTCATACCACTGGCGTGCCTCCGCTTCGGAAACCTTTGCGGCACCCGTGATGATCCGGGTGAGTTTTTCACCCAGTAAAACGTTTTTCTGATCCGCTTCAAACTCTTCTGGGGTGAGGTGAACTTGGGCAAGGATACTTTGATAACGGCGATTGTCGAAGGATCCGTTGTTCTGAAAGATTGCGGTCCCCATGATCGATTCGGCAACCTCTGCATCGGAAACTCGCAGATCAAGCTTTTTTGCCTCCTGCAGGAGAACGGTGCGGTCGATCAGCTGGTCCAGGGCCTGTTTTTTAATATTGAGCATTTCAATCATGCCATCATTCAAGCTGGACCCGAATCGCTGACGATATTGATCGATAAGGTTGTTGTAAGCGCGTCGGTATTCAGCTACGGAGATAATTTCATCGTTGACGGTGGCAACCTTGGTTGCCTCTTGGGTACGGAAACTACCCACGCCCCAGAACACGAACACGATTACGATAGCGAACAGGATTACTTTGATCATCCAACTGCCAGCTTGTTTCCGCATCACATTGAGCATTCACAACCTCTTCTTTAGACCATTTTACCGGGATCCATGCCGATCCCTGAATTTTATTGTTGTTGCGATCTTGTTCGGTCATCTGTCGGAACCGGCGAAAAGACGCATTCTGTGACAGGCCTCGCCAATGGCTGCCATGGTGATGCCACAGGAGGCTAAAATGTCTCATCTTTTCAAACGATTGACATTAAGTGTTGCCGCGCATTTTGTCAACAGTTTACCGCTTGCGAGTGCCTGTAGGCAAAACGGCGGCGGCGTTTGCAGCGACTGTTGGTGTCGGTCAACCCATCGACGGACGAACAGGAAATGGCCATTGAAACTAAAAAATGGCATTGACATGGAAAACCGATTTTGTTAAATTGCGTTGTTTTTTTCGGGGCTGTAGCTCAGCTGGGAGAGCGCATGACTGGCAGTCATGAGGTCAGGGGTTCGATCCCCCTCAGCTCCACCAAATATATCATGAAAGGGGCAAGCTTTATTGAGCGGCCCCTTTTTTTGTTCAGAGCAGCGTCATCGAAGGGTGTGGGTCATGATGTTGATGGTGTCCAAGTAGATGGCCGGATCATGGCTGGCGCGGGGGCCGGCCACGTTGAGGGTCTCGATCCGGTTCATTTCAATCCAGGAGGCGACCAGCGAGCCCGCATCCGATGGCCGCTGGCCCAGGGACAGGTCGATGTGTAGCAGTTGCTTGCCGTGCTTCAATGCCATCTTGCGGGTATAGTCTGTGCCGCCGGTGGGGCTGCCGCGGGAGATGATCAGGGTGCCGTCTGAATCGAGTACATTTTTTTCTGTGCGGGCCTGATAGTCATCCGAGGCAGTTTCCTGCAACTGATAGTGAGTGGGCACGGTACCGTCTTCGGCCAGGCGACCCTTTGGAACCCACCCGCCGTGGGCGATGCCCAAGCGCATGGCCACATCCAGGGCCGCCCGATCCACGCCGGTCTGTCCACCGGAAATAATCTTTTTCAACATAGTCACGATATCCTTTAGTGTTTTTGGTAACGGTTGCCGGACGGGGGCGCCACCGCGCCCCAGATTATCATCCATCATGCAATGCGCAGTCAGGAGATCGGTTGGGTGTCCATTGCACGATTCAGGGCACGGCTCAGGGCTGCTTCGATCTCGTCCATGGTGGCAGGTTTTCCGATTGCGCCGTCGAACCCGGCGCGCGCCAGTCGCTCGGGGCTGTAAAGGTGTGCATGGCCGGAAAAGGCGTAAACGCAGGCGTCCGGCCGAACCTGCTTGATCTGCTCGCAAAGGTCCGTTCCATCGATCTCAGACATGATGAGATCAATAAAAATCAGGCTGAATGGGTGATTCTCCACCATTTTCAGGGCCTGTTGCGGATTGTTGGTGGTCTTTGCATCGAAGCCGATCCGCCCGAGGACCTCCTGCATCATTTCCAGCTGATCGGACTCGTTGTCCACCACCAGGATGCATCCTTTTTCGGCCATCTCACGTCCTTTTCAGTGTCACCAGCGTCGCCCCCCAGCCTCCGGCATCGGCCGGTGCGTCTTCAAACCCATGAACACGCGCATCCTTTTCCAGCCAAGCGTGCACGCGGGAACGCATCACCCCACTGCCCTTACCGTGAATGATACGCAGGTCATAGATGTCGGATTCCAGGCAGGCATCGATATAGTCTTGCATCAGCCCGTTGAGTTCGCCGGGGGCAAAGGTGTGAAGGTCAAGGACACCGTCGATGGGGACGACTACCGGATCCATGATGATCTCGCAGTTGCTTATTGAATGCGCCAGTGTTGCTGCCATACATAGCGGATTGACATAAGCATAACCCAAACCGGGGCGGGGAGCAAGCCACGAAGTTGACCCCATGGCTGCAAAAAACACAACAAAACCCGTTTGCCAACTGGTTTCTTGTCGGTTTCTCATCTGACGGGACAGGGGGTTTGGGGTTGTTACTGGTTTTGATGGTTTGGCTTTTCGATCTGAATTGACTGTGGTATGAGACATGCTATCAATCGAGACGCATTGCCCGCGTCCGCGTCCGGTTTTTCCACGACCCTAAATAGATTAAACGGTGGTGAGGTTATGAAAAAGTTGTTGGTTCGAGCGGCTTCCGGTTCCTCCCAGATTCTGGTCGGGGAGTCGATTGACAACCTGGAACAGTATGTGGATGTGCGGCGTACGGTGATCATTACCGACCACACGGTTGCCAGGCTTTACCAAGACCAGTTTCCCGCCTGTCCGGTTATTTCCATCGATTCGGGGGAGCAGATCAAAACGCTGGAGACGGTAACGACCATATTCAGTCAGTTGGTGGAGATGGAGGCGGACCGATCTTCTGTCATCCTGGGCATCGGCGGCGGTATCGTCTGCGATATCGCCGGATTCGTCGCATCTACTTACATGCGGGGCATACCCTTTGGTTTTGTCTCTACCACGCTGCTGTCGCAGGTCGATGCCAGCGTAGGAGGCAAAAATGGCGTGAACTTCGGTGGATATAAGAATATGGTGGGGGTGTTCAATCAGCCCGAATTCGTCGTCTGCGACATGGTGCTTCTCAAAACCCTGCCCTTCCGGGAGATCCAATGCGGCTTTGCTGAGATTATCAAGCACGGGGCAATCGCGGATGGCCGCATGTTGGATTTTATAGAAAACCACCGGGATGCCGCCCTGGATTTGGATAGCGCCATTATCGAGCATCTAGTATATCGGTCGGTGGAGATCAAGGCTGGCGTGGTCACCCGTGACGAACGGGAGCAAGGGGAGCGGCGAAAGTTGAACTTCGGGCACACCTTCGGTCACGCCATAGAAAAACTCACGGGCATCCCCCACGGCGAGGCCGTGGGCATCGGCATGGTGTTGGCCGCCAGATTATCCGTGCAACAAGGACTACTGCCTCCCACTGATGCGAGGCGCCTCGAACGGATCGTCGAAAGCTACGGGTTGCCCGTTCGGCCACCGGTGGACGCCCAATCCATGCTCGCGGCGATGCGCAAGGATAAGAAGCGTGAAGGGGGCCGAATCCATTTTGTATTTCTCGACGCGTTGGGCAGTGCCCGCGTGGAAGAGATGCCTTTCGATGAAATCCATCGACTGGTCGCTGCGGTGAAGATCGGGTAAGTGGGGTTAGCGCATGCGTTTTCTCTTTCTGGAACCCTTTTACGGCGGCTCTCATCGAGACTTTGCAAAAGGCCTTGCGACCCATTCCCGCCATGACATCCATTTGGCAACCTTGCCGGCGCGATTCTGGAAGTGGCGCATGCGCGGCGCGGCCCTTCATTTTGCTCAAACCATCGGCGACCTGGCACCGTTTGACGGAATCATCACCACCGGACTGATGAGCCTGGCGGATTTCACGGCGCTTTGCGATGAATGCCACCCCCCGATGATGGTTTATTTTCACGAAAACCAGCTCACCTATCCGCTGGCCCCCGGTGAGCAGATGGACCTGCAGTTCGGCTTTACCGACATCACGACAGCCCTTTGTGCGGATCGGGTTCTGTTCAATTCACAATTTCATTTCGATCAATTCTTCTCCATCCTTCCCAGGTTTATCGGCCAGATGCCGGAGTTCAAACCACTCTGGGCCGTTGACGCCATCCGGAATAAAGCCCGCGTTCTCCACCCGGGATGCCGCTTTGATTCAGTTTCGCTGGAACCGGCGCCGTTGCATCCGGGGCCACCGCTGGTCGTTTGGAACCACCGCTGGGAGTTTGACAAGAATCCGAAGGCATTCTTTGATGCCCTTGACCGTGTGGATCGAATGGGGATTGAATTCAGACTGGCCCTTTTGGGTGAGAATTATCAGGCGGAACCAAAGGCGTTTGTTAAGGCAAAATCCCGTTTTGGCGACAAGATCGTTCAATATGGGTATGCACCATCGAAGGAGGCGTATGTGGGTTGGCTCAGGAAGGGGTTCGTCGCCGTGAGCACGGCCATCCAGGAGAACTTCGGCATCGCCATGGTTGAAGCCATGCGACAGGGCTGTCTGCCGCTGCTGCCTCATCGGCTTTCCTACCCGGAAATCCTTCCCAAAGAATTTCATGGCGCCTTCATGTATCGTGACGATGATGACCTGGTGGTTAAACTGGCCGATATGTTGCGCTACCCTGAACGCTATACTTTGCACCGGCCGGTGCTGGCGGACATGATGGCGCGGCATGCCTGGTCCTATGTCATCGATCGATACGACCGGGAACTGGAATTACTGACGGAGGCCGGAGGACGAAGGACCGATGCCCGATGACAGAAGTCTGTGGCTGCCAATATTTATTCTGCCCTCTGACTTTTGCTTGACATTGACACCATAGGTGCAGGCTCCTATATTGTCCGCAATGCGAAGCAATCTGCTCCACGCCATCCTGAGGCGTGTTTTTTCATTTTATGCACAAGGAGAAATCGATGTCGAACCAGAAGGATAGTTACCAAGAAGAAATCGATCGGGCCACGGCTGTATTCGAGACCAACATGGGTACTTTCGAGGCTGAACTATATGCCAAGGAGTGCCCCGAGACCGTGTGGAATTTTATCAATCTGGCCGAAGGCCGGCAGGAGACTGCCAGGGGGGGGAACTATTTTGATGGCCTGGGCTTTCATCGGGTCATCGAGGGGTTCGTTATCCAGGGCGGCTGCCCCTTTGGTAACGGCACCGGCGGTCCGGGCTACCAGTTCAACGATGAATTTGACCCAACCCTTAGGCACGATGGCGCCGGTGTGCTGTCCATGGCCAATGCCGGACCGGGCACCAACGGCAGTCAGTTTTTTGTGACGCTGGCCCCCACGCCCCATCTTAACGACCGTCACTCGGTGTTTGGCAAAGTGACCGAAGGGCTTGACGTCGTGATGAAAATCGGCGCCTTGACCACGGGTCCCATGGACAAACCCAAAGAACCAGTCATCATGAAGAAGGTCACCATACGGCGATCGTGAATCGCTGATTCAGGAGTAACCGCCTGCCCCGTCTACCAATAAAGGCAGGCCGCAAAGAGGCCATGCATGCTCGATGTCAAAGCTGTCAATTTAAAACGTGCAAAGGTGGACACCATAGTGGTGCCAGTTTGTGAAGATCGCGACATTCACACCGACAAGTTGTTGACCTCACTTGTCGCTGCTGCAAAATCATTCGCAGAGTTCAAGGGGAAAAAGGGTGATATGATCACCTTATTCCAACCTGCTGAAACCCGCATTACCCGCGCGGTCTTTTTCGGGCTTGGAAAAGCCGGAACGTTGGACGGCGAATCCTTCAGGGCTTTTGCCGGAAACGCAGTGACGTTCTGCATCAATGCCGGCCTGTCCACCATGACGCTTGCTACGCCATCTACCACGGAGTTGACCGTCGATGCCGAAACCATTTTCGGATCATTGATGGAAGGGACCTGCCTGGGCAATCACATTTTCGATCGATACAAGATGGAAAAAGAGAAAACACCGGTCAAAAAGGTGGTTCTCATGGCCACCGCCGCGCAGAAAAAAGCCTATTCCAGCTTGGTCAAATCTGTGGCAATGGTTTGCAGCGCCAGTGTAAAGGCCAGGGAGTGGGTGACGACGCCATCCAACGACAAGCGGCCGGAAGTCTTCGCCGACATGATCCGGAACGCTGCCCGGGCGGTGGGGTTGAAGACCCGCATCATGGACGAGCGGTGGCTGGAAAAGCAGCAATTCGGCGCCATACTGGCGGTGGCTCAGGGCAGCAGCGCCAAGCCTCGTCTCGTTGTCATGGAATATTCACCCAAGACCGCAAAGCAGACGATTGTGCTGGTCGGCAAGGGCGTCACCTTCGATTCGGGCGGGATCAACTTAAAGCCTTCTGGCAGTATCGAAACCATGAAAATGGACATGTCCGGCGCCGCCGCCGTCGCCGGCACCATGCTGGCCGTGGCCCACCTCAAACCGGACGTCAAGGTGGTGGGCGTCATGCCTATCGTGGAAAACATGCCATCGGGGACGGCCATCCGGCCAGGGGATATAATTCGGTCCTATGCGGGCAAGACCATTGAAATTGGCAACACCGACGCCGAAGGGCGGTTGATTCTTGTCGATGCCATGGCATGGGCGATAAAGCAATACAAACCGGACACCATGATCGATCTGGCAACCCTCACAGGCGCCTGCATGGTCGCCCTGGGTGAGAAAATCGCCGGTGTATTCTCCAAAGACCCGGATCTTGCCGCTGCCATCGTTGCTTCCGGGGAAAAGACTCACGAGCGCTGCTGGCAACTGCCCTTGCCCGAGGACTACAAGGAACTGCTGAAAAACGATTTTGCCGACTTGAACAACGTCAGCAATGGCCGCTGGGGCGGTGCCATTACCGCGGCGCTGTTTCTCTCTGAATTTGTCGGCGATACCCGCTGGGCGCACATCGACATTGCCGGGCCGGCCTGGGCCAAGAAGGCGTCCGATTACTGCGGGGCCGGCGGCACGGGGTTCGGTGTGCGTTTGCTTAGCGACGTGATCGGGAAGATCTGAGATCGGATGAGAGAGTTATGAAAATACTTTTGCGTATTCCAACTTGATTTCAAGTTCGGCCATATCGACTTCAGAGAGTTCAAAATAATCTGCTTCAGGGGTGACCACTAGGACACACGGTTCAGCTCCTTTAAGGCCGATGCCCATGCTGTTGGTTGTTATGTTAGCCAGTCTGACCATCATCATCAGATCGTTATTCTTTTTCAGGTCTGCCTTGTGGTGGTCCCGGGCAATGCCGCAATAGTGGTCTGGCAGGTTCCAGGAGCGAAGCAGTGCGTAGCCGTAAACGGTGTGGTATTTATCCATCACTTCCTCAAGGAGATCGCCCGAAGGCATCTGCTTAATGGTACACGTGCGTTTTATCTCATCGGTGGCAGTTAGAATGAGTAGCTTGCCAATGTCGTGAAGCAAGCCGGCTGTGAAGGCCTCCTGGGCCAGGGTTTTTAATCCAGAACGGTTGGCGATCCACTGCGCACTGACTGCGCATCCCACCGAATGGCGCCACAGCTTCTGCATCACTTTGTTAATGTAAGGGTCTTTGGATTGGAACGGCCTCTTTTGTGTCACCAGAATGGCAATGTTGGCAACTTCTTGGCTACCCAAACGGACGATAGCCACTCGCACCGTAGAAACCTTGTTGATCCCCTTGTAGTAGGCGGAGTTGGCGATTCGTAAAACATGACTGGTTAGTGATGGATCACAGGTAATCATTTTTTCGATAGCGTCCGTGTCTGGCTCGGCTTTGGATGCTTCCTGCTGAATCTTAAGGCCGGTGGTGTCGAACGCAGGTAATACGGCTTTTTTGCTAGTCAGGTAGGATTTGAAGATCTTAAGAAATGAAGTTGGTTCGGATGCCGGTGCTTCGATGGTTTTACCCGCGTCTTCACGTTTCAAGTCAATGCGGTAGATCCGGACCGGTTCTGCAATGTTTTTAACCGCGTGCGCCCCCATATACTCAAAATTATAGGCAACTTTATTTTTAACCTGATTGTAAACGTCTCCGGAAATGCTGATGCCACCTGGATCGGCAAGGCTTTCAATCCGTGCGGCGATGTTGACACCTTCACCATAAATACGACCGTCCTTATGAATGATATCCCCTAAGTTTATACCGATACGAAAAAACATCTGCCTGTTTTTTGGGAGCTTACCATTTCGGGTGCCCAATGCGGCCTGGATTTCAATGGCGCCGGTGACGGCATTCAGGGCACTGCTGAAGTCCGCAAGGATATTGTCGCCGGGGGAATCAACGACGCGCCCCTGATTTTTTTCAACCACCCCCGCGAAAATTTTTCTGTAGGCGGTAATGGTGTTGATCGTATATTCCTCATCATCACCCATGAGCGTACTGTAGCCCTTGACATCTGCACTTAAGACCGCTGTCAATTTGCGCAGCGTTCTATTTTCAGCCATGAGGCACCTCAACGACATTCAACTCTGCAATCAATGACGGGAGCCCCATCAGCGGGGCAGCCATCAACGGTTGTAAGTATCGGGTTCTTGTGGTTATAGGGCACTATCTATGAAAACCGGAGAATGCCGTGCAAACACCCATTTTGTTAATTAAGATTTTTCGTTGCGGTGGTCAAGCAAGAATTCCGGATAATGCTCTCGAAATGAT
>JAQYWF010000044.1 GCA_030145105.1 Desulfosarcina sp. | reverse complement strand
GGGCAGGAGGCGGGGCAGAATTTCCAATGACGGCCCGAGTTACAGAGCAGCCCAGGCTCCGCGAGCTGTCCCCTGCGGGCTCGCTCGCCTCCCCTCCATCTGTCACTCGGAAACGTACCAGTCATCAGTAAGAATAAGCCGTCACATTTCGCCTGTGATATCAATCTCAAACCCAACGTATTTTAGGAAAAGGCCAACCACCAGGTATTGTGGTCGGTTATTTTTTCATCTGGGCGGTATTTAATAGCAGATATAGCAAGTTCAGTTAGTTTTGTGATAGGGTTTGGATATTGAACGCCCCGGTTAGCTGGCATCTGGATCGCATCTATCGTGTGATCCGCTTGAGTGTCGGCAGAAACCACTCATCTCGTTTGAGGCGTCTTGGGGGACATAAGTTTGAAGCGTAAGTGAAAATGCCTCAGGCAGGCCAGAAGTGCACGTCCGACGAATGTATCCAGGTCGTGGCTCAGCAGAAAAACTCCGGATTGACCCGGGTGACCCATGCCTTGACTGTCGAATGCCCGGCCAAGGGAGGTTTCGTGACCGTCACTGATGACGGTGGAAGGTTGGCGGTTGATATCCTTCAGCAAGTCTGAACAGCCGATGATCAGCGATCAGACAACAACCGATGACGCAGATATTAAAATGGATGTTTATTTACAGGTGAACGCTTTGTAGCCCCTTTCAACGGTATTTCATCCGATCCAGCCTTGGCTTGTCTCGCATCATCATTAGTGGGCTTGGGAAAATACACAAGCTGCACAGCGGACACGACAACCGCTGTTGTCAATCCGAAAATGATGATGCCGTTGGCGGATTCGAAGGCAGCCAGCAGCCGCCAGTTGGCATCGAGGAGGATATCTCCATACCCCAGCGTGGTGAAAGTGACCGTGGAGAAATAAAGGGCCGTCTCAAGGTCGCCAAGCGCACCGACATAAAGGTAAACGGCCGCCCAGGCGGTAATCTCCATCAGTGAGAGAGCGAACATCAGCAAAACAACGCTGCTGATCGCCCGCAGCCGGACGAGTGGGTGCCGGGTCGCCCAATGCGCTGGATGCTTCCTTATAAACATGACCACTAGGCTGATTCCACCGGCATGAATGGCGGTTGTGGCCATCATCATTATCGATGCGATGGTGGTGTTCAACAGCATGCCTGTTACCCCATCTGTTTAGCAGTTGTGGTCACCGTCACCGATTCACTTATTTTCAAAAGTTTTGTTCCAGTATTTGGTGCGTTCGAGCATCTCCTGCCTGGTCTGCTCGTCGATCAGATCGAGGGGGTCAGGGCTAATCCGAACATCCCAGCCACCGCCGAGGGATTTGTAGACAGCGACGAGGTTCGTGGTGACCGTACCCTGGATCGCGGCAAGCTGATCCTGCTGGGCAACGAGTGACTGCAGGGTAGTGATGACCGTGTTGTAAGACACTTCACCCTCCTCGTATTGCACAGTCGACACGTCGACAGCGCGCTGGGCGGCCGACGCTGCCGATTGCAAGGATACGAGCTGCTGCTGGCTCTTGAAAAAGGCGACAATGGCATTCTCGACCTCACCCTGGGCCTGCAATACCGTCTGGCGGTAGTCTTCCAGCAGTTGCTGAAAAATCGCGTCCTGCAGTCGGATGTTGCTCCTGAGCCGTCCGTATTGAAAGATGTTCCATTGAAAGGCGCCAAAGAGACTGTAGCCGATGGTTTCGGGACTGAAAAGATCACTGAAGTTCAGGCTGCCGTTGGTAGATAAGCTGGTGCCGACGGAGCCGCCCAATACGAAGTGTGGATAGAGGTCGCTGACCGCAAAACCGATCTGGGCGCTCTGGGCGGCCAGTTGACGCTCGGCAATGCGGATGTCGGGACGCCGGCGGATCAGGTTCTGGGGCATGCCCACGGCGATCTCCGGCGATACGGCCGGTACCGGTTGCACCGGTCCAAGCATGGCGCGCATGTCATGCGGCGGCTGGCCGAGGAGGATCGCCAGTGAGTTTTTGAACTGCTGCAGTGACAACTCGAGCGACCATATGGACGCCTGGGTTCTGTAGTACAGGGTCTGGGCCTGTTCGACGTCGAGTGAGCTGACCTCTCCGCCTTCGAACTTGGCATTGGTGATTCGCACGCTCTCCTCCTGAAGATCAAGGTTTTGCGTGGCCACCAAGAGTCGTTGCTCAGTAGTGCGAATAAGCAGGTAGGTCTGTGCGACTTCGGCGATCAGCGACACCATGATCCCGTCGTAGCTTCCCACGCTGGCATCCAGCGCGGCCGTCGCTGATTCGATCTGGCGTTGGAAGCGGCCCCAGACGTCGGCCTCCCAGGTCAGATTGAAACCCAGGTCGTAAATCTCGTAGGCCGCAGAACTGCTGACTCCCGCGATGCCCGCCTGACCATTGAGCTGCTGCTGTTGGGGATACTGGTTACCAATGGCTATGGCCAGCCGTTGACGTGCCTGCAGTACACGCAGTCCCGCCGAGCGCAGGGAGAGGTTCTCCGTCAGGGCGGTATCCACGAGCCGTTCCAGGATGGGGTCATTGAAAGCCGTCTTCCACCACTGCTCTGCCACCGGTGCCGTGCTGTCGAGTTGCGGATCCTCGTATTCGAGCCAGTCATCCTGGACCGTTGCCGTCGGTTCTTTATAGTCGGGGCCCACCATGGCGCATCCGCTGGCAAGCAGCGCCAGCAGCACACATAAAGCGATCGATTTCAAGGGACGTTTCATGATGTTCTCCCTACTGGAGTGCCTTGGGCGCGGCAGGTAATGGATTATTATGACTGCCATCCCCGCTGCCGGTCATCACCAGGACCGAGCATGTCGTTCCCACCCGCAGCTGGATTTGTTTGGGTACATCGGCAAGATGGATGCGCACCGGCACCCGCTGGGCCAGCCGGATCCACTCGAAGGTTGGACTGATGGTGGGCAGCAGTTCAAAACCGGTGCTGCCGTCCTGCTGGGCAATGCCCCAGCCGATGCTGTCGACACGGGCTTCGAGAGGGCTGTCAGGGTAAGTCATCAGGGTGACGACGGCCCGGTCGCCGGCGTTGATATTGGAAATCGTATTCTCCTTGAAGTACCCGTCAATCCAGTAGCTGTTCACATCGACCAGCGCCAGCACCGGTTGGTTGGCGACGGCCTGGCTGCCCAACCGCAGGTTGAGGTTGGTAATGTAACCGTCCACCGGTGCATGCACCTTGGTGAACTCCAGGTTCAGCTCGGCCTGCTCGACCGCGGCCAAAGCGGCTCTTAGCTGCGGGTTGGACTCACCCAGCGCGCCGAGCTGGGCTTGCGTTTGGGCCAGGGTAGCTTGGGATTTGGCCAAGGCGGCCCGTGCCTGGTTGAGTGCCGCTATCGCAGCATTTTTCTGTTCTATCGAAACCTCGTAATTGGCTTCAGCCCGTTGAAGTGACCGTTCTGATGTGGCTTTCTGGGGCAGCAGTTCCTTTTTGCGTTCGTAATCGGCCTTGTTTTTAGTGATTGTGGCCTCAAGCTGGGCGATCGTGCTTTTGGCTTGCTCGATTGCGGCCCGCGAAGAATTGACGCCTGCCTCGGCCGCCTCGACCTGTTTTTCGAGGGCCTCGATATTGCCCCCAGTCTGATCGAGCTGCGCACGAGCCTGGTCGAGGCTGGCCTGGAAGGTGCGCGGGTCGATTTCAAATAGCTGGTCACCGGCCTTGACGAATTGGTTACTGCGGACCGGCAGGGCGATGACCGGGCCGGACACCCGCGAGGTGATCTGGATGACGCTGGCGCGCACCTGTCCGTTACGGGTCCAGGGGTTGGCAACGTAATCCTTATACTTGAATAGCATGGCGCCGGCGGCGATGAAAACAATCACAACGGTAAGCAGGTATTTTAAGATGGGTTTCATGGCGATTGAGTCCGTTGGTTAAAAATGAACAAATAGGTACCCGACGACGACGGTGTAAAGCGCTGCCAGGGCGACGAAGACCAGCGGTGGATAGAAAAAATAACGCGACAACCGGTATCGATTCAGCAGGCGCGCGGTCCAGTAAGCCAACAGGACACCGAGGCAGCCTGCCACGAGCAGAGGCGGCAGGTAAACACCGCCGAGGATAAATTCACTGGGAATGTCGTTCATGAAAATCGTTCCTCCCGCCAATGGGACCAATTGATAGCTTGTGCGGCCCCGGCGTAGGCCAGGGCTGCCTCAGAAACCCCGCGATATCCACCGAGCACTTGGAAGAAATTCTCCCCCTCCTGCCGACTCACCTCAGCACCTGCCCGGTTGACGACCGCCTCGATCCGTTCCTCGAGACGGATCAAGCCCGTATCCAGCCGCTGCCTGAGTTCTCCGACCGGCTCCGCCTCGGGGTTCCGGGACCATCTGCCGAAGATGTTTTCTATGCCAGCATGCCAGGTTTTAACATCCTCGCGCAACTCGGAAGAAAGGGGCTTAGATCGATAGACCGGACCGGTCTCCATAAATTGCTCCATCCGATAGACCAGGGCCTGGACGCTGGTCACCATGGCCTGCATCTGTTCGGGCGTGTTATCGGGAAAACGTCTGCGGTCGATGGCCTTGGTCCAGGCGCCCAGCTTGGCCGGAAGCGAACGCAATTGGCGCTGGTGGAACACGATTCTCCATTGTTCCAAACCCGTGGCCCGCATTGGCTCAGGCTTGCTCCGCGACATCAGGAACTCGGCGCTGCTAAAGAACCGATCCAGCAGATGCAAAACCACTTTCTCGGGTCGCGGCGATCCCAACAGGTAGGACATCACGAAGAGGAAGGTGAAGCCGAGCACGAGGAAGATGGAGAAGTTGGCCATCGCAGCGAAGCTGTAGACTTGGTGATTCTGGATCTGAAGAATGTTTAAAATCGCCATGCTGCCGAAAAACCGTGCCATGCCGGAGAGGAAGTAGCAGACCAAAAACATGGTGCTGAACAGCAGCGAACCAAGGCCCAGGAAACTGGACAACTGGGGCATGATGAAGACGTAAATCGCCAGGCAGATTGCCGAGGACACCGCCACCAATCCGATAAACGGGCTCGACCTCAAGGTTGGGACGAGGGCGATGAGAAGGGCGATGGTGCCCGAGAATTGGAACCAGGCGGAATGTCCCGGCGGATCCAAGAAAATCCAGATCAGAAAGCCGACCCCGGTGGTGGCAGACACAAACGCGGCGCTGCGCAGATGGTCCCAGTCCGGGACGGGAATCCACGTCGCTCGCTCCCGCACGGAGGACGTCAGCACCGGCTTTGCTTCGCCGTTGACAGCAGGGTGACCCTGCAGTTCACAGGCGCATTCGAGCAGCTCTGCGATCAGCACCTCCAGGCGTTCCATTTCCTTTCTGGCGATTTCAACTGCGGCTCGGTCAAAAGGGGTCAGGCGCCCAGACGCAGTGGGGTCAAGCGCCAGGCTGACCGGGCGCGGGAGATACGTCGGTGGCTGGCCGGCGAGCACATGGGAAAGGGCGGCAAGTCGAGAGTCGAGTTCAGCGAAAAAGGCAGGCAGGTTGGGGAAAACCGCCCGCACGTCAACCCGTTCAAGTTCGGTAAAACCAGACTGCCACCGACCCACACTCTCCAACAGTGCCGTGGACAGTCCGTGGAAGCGTTCCCAGAGATGGCTGACCTCTCTGACCTCGTAACTCTCCGAGCCTTCGGCCTGAAGCACACTCACGAACTGGGCAAGTTGCTGGATCGCTTTACCCTGCAGTTCCTGAAAGCTCGCCGCAGGTCCCTGCTGGCCGAGCAGGGTGTCTCGAGCGGTGCGCCATATATCGTTAAGGGTCGCGGCCAGTTCAGCGCTCGACTTCTTGATCGCTCCCAGGTTTGTCTGCGGCCAGAGGAAGACGGCGATCAGAGTATAAACCACAACCCCCATCACCGTTTCGACGGTGCGAAACACGGCGCTCTCGAACATGTTTGCCGACGAATCCAAATCGGACAGGAGGATGAGGAGACAGACGTAGCCGGCCATCACCCACAGGTAGGAGTCTTTCTGCCGGCTAACCATCAAGTAGCTGGTGAGGAATATCCAGCCGCAGGTGAGCAGCATGAAGGTCCAGCGGTCCTGCGGCGCCAGGGCTTGGATGGCCAGGGCGGCGAGGCAGCCCGGGATCGTCCCTACAATGCGATACATTCCTTTGCGGATCGACGCTCCTGCCGTGGGCAGTGCGATCACCGCAACCGCCCAACCGGCCCAGTACGGGTTCATCCAGCCGAGCTGCATGGCGATGCCGAAGACCATGGCAAAGGCCAGGCCCGTCTTAATGGCTTCTTTGGCTTTTCTGGAGAGGACCATGGGCGTAAGATTTACCTTTTTTCCATCAGACGCTTGTTCCTGGCAGCCAGCGCTGCCACAAGGGGATTGGCACTTAGGCCGTGGCCGATGATACTCAGTATAATGGTACAGACAACGGTGGTCACGATGATATCGCCGCCGGGCAGGTGGGCATCGAGCACGATTACGGCGAAGACTATGCTGGCCAGACCACGCGGGCCGAACCAGCCCATGAACAGTTTTTCGTCCGTTCGCAGGTTCATTCCGGATAGCACCAGAAATACCGGCAGCATGCGGGCGACGGTGAGGCTCAGAAGCGCATAAAGTATGATTTTCCAACTGAAATGGGTGACGGCCTGTCCCACTGCGGCTGAACCGAATATTACCCAGGTTAACAGGGCAAGTGTGTCGCCGGTACCTTCCGCTGCCAGCAGAAGGGTGTGTTTATGGCGTTTTACAACCCCGCCAAACAGAAGTCCGCCGACAAAGGCGGCGATAAAGCCGCTGCCGCCGAGGAACTGCGCCACAGCGAAGCAGACCACCGCCAGGGTGACCACAGGCAGCTGGATCCAGGTTTCAGACACCCAACCCCGGTCGTAAAACCGCCCCAGCAGCCACGCACCCACAATCGTTACACAGCCCCCCACCGCTATCCCAATCCCGATCTGTTGAGACACCAATTTCAAAGCAAGTATCGATGCGCTACCCCCGGCATTGGACTCCACGGCAAGGGCCAGAAAAACGAAAAGAATCGGAACGCAAATGCCGTCATTGAGTCCGCTTTCCACATTCAACCCTTCGCGAATATTGTCGGGAACGGATTCGCTCGTTACGACCGCTTTGCCGAGGGCGGCATCGGTAGGGGCCAGTATGGTCGCCAGGATGGCGATCTCTATCATGGTCAACCCGCCGAACACAAGAACTCCCATTCCGAAGCCGATAACGATGGTGAGCGGCAGACCGATCAGCAGCAGGCGCTGCGGAATGTGAAAGCTCTTTTTCAGTACCCCGAGATTGGCATTGGCGGCGTCCGTGAACAGCACAAGGGCAAGGGTCAGTTCAGCAAGGGTGGCGATGCCTTCCGCCTCTATTTCGAAATTTAAGAGGTTCATCCCGAGCGGACCCAAGGCCACCCCGACAATGGTAAATAAAACTGCTCCGTTGATGGGCGTGCTTTCGAGACCTTTGCTTGAAATGCTGTAAAGAAAAATAAAGACGCCCAAAATTGTCAGGTGTTCATACATGAGATCAATCCTATCCGATTTATCAAAGGGCGGTATCCCTTCAGCAGTAAGTTTGGGCTACTCTTTTAATCCGACTTGCTTCATGGCGTCCTTACAGCGTGAGCTGACCTTCGGGTCGTTTTTCTCAAGGCAATCCATTAGCCGCCCTTCACCTGCGGCAACCCCCGTGCAGAACTGATTCAAATCATCGGCGCACTCGTTGACCACGTAGGACAAGGCTGCCACGGCCCGCTCCAGTTGCGCGGCGGCATCATAGAGGGCATATTCGCATTTGCCGGACAATTTGTCGCTGCGCGCGTATAGACAGGCCAGCACGCGGCCTTCACCTGGGATGACATCTTTGCAGTAGGCGTCGATTTCGGTCTTGCAGCCGTTGGCCACAGTCTCCACGATGCTTTGCCCAGCCCCGGCTGATATTACAAATAGAAGGGTTACACAGATGGCGATGCTTGAAATGACAATTTTCTTCATGATCTCTTCTTTCTTTTTGGGTTGTTTGTTCCGGCCTTGACTCGATTACCAGACCGGTGGTTAAGATTGGGCCAACTGACCATGACCCGAATCGGGCCAAGGAAGAGCAGGTTTAGGCCCGATTTCAGATGTCCGCGTCTATCGGCAGGGACTCAACTGTCAACAACGGCAGATGCAACTCGTAGAGTTCGTTGAGCACCCCCGACAAGGCCGCCTGATCACTCAGATGACCGACCAGGATGGTCATGGGTCGGCCGTCCCCTGTGAACGCCCGGGTAATGACCATTCCCCCCAACTGACCAGACAGGCTGTCGTCGATGTGGCCAGTTACCCGAATCCGATAGGTGGCTGGATTTTCAAATCTCAGATTTTCCCCAAACGGTTCGATTGACATGATGTTTTTCTCGCTTCCTGGGGTTTCCGGTCAGTGCTTATCAAAACTATAGTCCGCACCGGCGGGCGGTTTCATCCCCCCGAAATTTGTAAAAAAGTGGTATTTTGAATTCCACCTATGCGGTTATCACATTGACAGCCTCAAACACCCGACTATGAATGCGATCATGCCCGATTGCCTGGTCGACGCCAACTTTTTCCAACCTCGACATGACCGCTTGTTTCACGCGGGCGATATGGATATATACGCCGGCGCTTTTCATGTTTTCGGCGATCTCACCCAGCATATCGGCGCCTTGAATGTCAATATTGTCGACCCCCTCCATATCGATCAGAATCGTTTTCACCGCGGGTACCGCCCCGCGTGTCACCGACCGGACCTTGTCGCGCAGCGCATTGGTGGTTGCAAAGAACAGGGGACCGTCGAAACGGATGATGACCAGTTCGGGATAGGTTTCGCTGTCCGGATGGCTCTCCAGGCGATGATAGATGTTGGTGCCTGGCAACTTCCCTAAAACGGGGATCTCAGGTTTGGATACTCTGGCCACAAGAACGGCCAGAGACATCAAGAGACCGTTGATCACCCCCTGCAGCGTGCCGAAGGACAACACACTCAGCAAGGCGATTATCCCCACCAGGAACTCGGTACGGTTGAGATGGTAGATTCGCTTCATCGCCTTGACGTCCATCAAACCGAAGACAACCGCCTGGATGACGATTGCGCCCAACACCGCGTTGGGCAGGTTCGCAAAAAGCGGGGCGAGGAGCAGAAACGTGAGGATAACAAAAGCCGCCTGTGCCAGTGAGGCCATCTGCGATCGGGCACCGGAAGCGACGTTGAGAGAGCTCTTGGAGAGGCTGCCGTCGACGTTGATGCTCTGGAAAATGCCCGAGGTGACGTTGGCCATGCCTTGGGCCAGCAGCTCCTGATTGACGTCGATGTCGTAGTGATATTTGGATGCGTACTGTCTCGCCGCCGCCAGGGACTCCGAGAAACCGACCAGCACCACGCAGATCGCGGCGGACACGACCAGGTTCAAATTTTTGGTGACCAAGCCGATCACAGGCAGGGCCGGGATTGGAAAACCCTGGGGGACGTTCCCCACCACGGCTACGCCCATACCCTGCAGGTCCAGTATCGTCGATACGCCGATGCCCAGCACCAGTGCCACCAGCGCACTCGGCACCTTAGGCGCGAAAATCTTGAGAGCAAAAAGGACCAACAGGGCAAGAATCCCGACGATCAGGGTGACCGTATGGGCCTGGGGCAGGCTCGCCGCCAGGTACGCCAATTTTGACCAGCAGTTCTCACCGACAATCTTCGTCCCGGTAATGTGTTTCAGTTGGCCGACCGCCACTTCGATGCCGATCCCGAATATGAAGCCGGTCAACACGCTCTCGGCTAGAAAGTTGGAAATCCAGCCCATTTTGAGTACGGATAGGAGAATCAGTATCAGTCCGGCCAGGATGGTAATGGCTGCCACCAGGGCAATCGCCTCACTGGAACCGGCATGGGCCACGGATAAAACCGCGGCACCGGTAACGGCGGCGATGGCCGAACTGGGTCCGGTGACAACATGGGGTGAACTGGCAAAAAAAGCGTAAACAATCAGGGCAATGGCGGCAGCGTAAAGGCCGTATTGTACGGGTACGCCGCTGATAGCGGCATACCCCAGGGCCTGAGGTACCATCAGGGCCCATACGGATAAACCAGCGACGATGTCGCCTACCAGCCATGATTTAGAGTAGCGGGGCAACCACTGCAAAATCGGTAAATGTCGGGCAAGAAAGCCGGATTCTCTTTTCTCGTTGGGTTGCATTTCAGACATTTTTACGGTTCTCCGCCATACAATTTGATTACCTGAACGTCGTGGTTTCGATGTCGACTGCCAGTTATACCCATTGGCTGACGGTTCCTTTCCCATACGCGTCCGGGTAATGCTGCACTACCGGTCCCGTCTGTACCCGCCGTTGCCTGCAGCGCCTGGTCGCGTCCGATCGCCGCGCGTGCTTGAACAACATATGCTCGCGGCCGACTCGCTTATCGATATCTGCGGCCGTTTTGCGGTGGAAATTGATTTTTAATAAGTGGCCGGTTCCTTTTACAGGTGCTCAATAAATGCGTTTCGATACTTATCATCCGACGCGGCAGCGCTAAGGGCTGAATGAAGGATCAACAGGAGAACAACCACGAACAAGGTTATTGGAACTTCCCATCTTTTCATATTTTCGTCTCATTCTATGATTTCTTTTTAAAAGAAATGCTCCATAAACCGGTCCCGCTTTTGCCCTTTGGCCTGCTTAGTTTTCTCGGTGATGTTCGAGGCAGCGTCATATGCTTTTTCAAATTCATGATTGTCCAGCCCACTGATCTCATTGGCATCTTCCTTGGTAATGTGCCCGGCATGGGCAAAAATGGATATAAAAACCGCACTGAGATATTTCACTTTTTCTTTGACCATGCTCCTATCATCCTTGTTTTGTTGCAGCAGTTCCGAAAAAAGTCCGATCGCTGGCAACTATTTTTCAGACAACTGAGACCTGTCTTACTCGGTTCCCGACTTCCCATCGTGCGGGTGACAAACCCCGTACGCATGGGTCATGTAATGATCATTCCGTCCAACTGAATCGTCAGGCGGTCGTTGATGTGGCCAGTCACCCGAATCCGATAGGTGGTTGGATTTTCAAATTTCAGATTTTCCCCAAACGGTTCGACTGACATGATGTTTCCCTCGCTTCCTTTTGGTACCAGGCACATCTTTACTTAAGATTTTTTACCACCATAGGCCTTGCAGGCGGATGGTTTCATCCCCTGAAAATTGAAAATAAGTTGTATTTCCATTCCCAGTCCGGCAATTGTCAATCCTGGCGCTTGCCTGAAGAAAAGCTCTACATCAATCTTCCGATTACCTGGTCCGGCTCCAGTTCACCCAGGCTTCATCGTGAACACGCACATCGGAAAAACCAAGGTAGCGCAGAATAAAAAATGCGTCCGCGGCTGCAACACCGGTATCGCAGGTGGTGATGACGGTCTTGTCCGGGGTGATGCCATAGGTCTTGAGCATCCACAGCAGTTGTCTCGGCGGCTTCAGGAAACCGTTATCCATGTAAAGCGCACCGAAGGGTACGTTCACGGCCCCAGGTATGGCACCGGCCCGTTCGGCCTTTTCGTGTTTGGTCATACCCTGATAACGGTCAATCATACGTGAGTCCAAGACTACCGTGTTGCGCATTTCACTGAGCCGGGCCACGCTGGAGCTGTCCTCGATCCACGACGGTTGTTCCTTGCCGCCAAAGAGGCGTGCTGTCCGGGTGGACGATTGGGAGCTGGTGTGGAAACCGGCGTGATGCCACCCCTCGATACCGCCGTTCAGGTAGGAGACCTGCGTGGCCCCCGCCCATTCCAGGACAGCGATCAGCGCAGCCGCAACAGACCCGTTCTGGTCGTAAACGACGATCGAATCGTCGGCGGCGATCCCCAGACTTCCGAAAATTTCCACCACTCGTGAATGCAGTGCGAGGGTGTAGGGTTTCTCCGCATCGGCGCCGCTACGCAGGCCGCTCGCCAGCGGATCAAAGTGGATGGCACCATCGATGTGCACTTTTTGGTAGGCCGCGGCGCTCCGGGCATCGATCACCACCAGGTTCTTCTCTTGTAGGTTGCTGTGCAGCCAATGTGCACTCACCACCATGCCGGCGCGGACCCTACTCGTATCCACCCGAACACGCTCGGTTTTAATCATCTTTTTCGGTATGCGCTCGTAGGCGACGGCCACCTTCCGGTTGGCCTCCTTTTCGTAGTCCAACAGATCGGATTCGGCCAAAAACAAATTCCGGTTGCCGTGGCAGTGGTTGCAGTTGGCGGCCTGCCACGTGCGCCGCTGGATGTTGTGCGGCGATGTCCGTTTCCAGTTAGGTGTATTGGCGAAGTTGGTGAACCCCTCCTTGCCGTAAAAATCGAACATCTCCGGGTCCGCGGGCACATGGCGGACCAGCATGTAGCGGTACCCGGCGTTAGGCGCTTTTTTGTCGGTGTTGCGGCCGATCTTCATGGATTCCACTTCTCGCTGGTTCTGGAAGAACGCGATCCCCTCCGAGTCCTTGCCCACGTGGCAGCTGTAGCAGTTGACATAAGTCTGTGAATGACACACTTGGCATTGCACCTTGTCGTTATGTATAGTGTGTTCCCGAACGGACCCGACGCGCAGATTCTTGTGACAATCGGTGCAGGCCGGCATCTCTTTCAATTCATACCGGCTGACGGCTTGCTCAGGGGCTGCGGCGTGCATTTCATCGGCAGTATGACAGCTGACGCAATCCATGCCCGCCTTGGCGGCGTGGACATCCCCCTGGCCGCGCATACCATAAAACTCATTGCCCACGCGGCTGCCGTGGCAGGCCGTGCACTGGTTGAGTGGGTCTGAGTGCTTCTGGAACACATGCCCGTTGACGAATCCCTTCTGGGCGGACGGGGGGCGGCTCACATGGCAACCGCCGCAACTGGTGTGGCAGCTGGCGCAGTGATTCTGGCGCGCCTCGTCGACATGCGCCCATTTATCCATGTTGGCCCGGCGCTTGAGCACCGCGGGGAATGTAGCAAGGGTGGCGTGCAATGAATCCGTGGCCGTGGCAACGATCTCTTCATGGCATTCGCCGCAGGCTTCCTGAGGATTGTTGATCGAGGGATTGGGATCCATCTGTTCGTGGGCGAGGGCCTTCTGATTGCTGTCCGGGTCACCACCGTGGCAGTTTTCGCAGCCAATTTCACCGTGGTCGGTGGAAAGAAAATCTTCGGAAACCAGGACTTTTTGTTGCGGTTCCAACGGAACCACCTGACCGCCTCAGCCGGCGCCTGATTGCAGGGCCGATGTCTTGATTTTATCGGTGTTGAGATTCTTGACGAGCATCGTTTCATCGAGGTGACAGGTGACGCACCCGGACTGCTCCTCTGCGGTCACTGCCGCGGCGAGGCAGAAAAGCAGCAGTACCGTGAAGGCAGTAAGGCGCAATCGCGTCTTTGTCTGCATGTAGACTCCCCTTTTTCCTCTTGGATGGCTGGTTTACGAGCCTGTTGGCATTGATGGGTGGTACCCGGTGAACTTTTTACCGATATTCTACTAATTCATCATTTCATAGATGAGTTAGTAGTGCCATCCCCCAAAAGTTGTAAAAAAAGTTGTATTTTTGAAACAGGATCGGATTTCCGATAGTTAAGTTAGGGAAATGCGATTGACGAAATGAGGACCGTCACAGGATCCCGATGGATTTGGCGCTGACAACCGCCTGGTGACGACTGCCCACCTTTAGCTTGCGGTAGATGTTGGACAGATGCCTTTTGACCGTCTCGGGTGAGATAAACAGGCTGTTGGCAATTTTATTGTTGCTCAATCCTTTAGCCAGCTTCTTTAAAACTTCGATTTCACGGCTGGTCAGTGGTTGAATCAGCGGCTCATCAGGCAATGATGACCGGGGACTGCTGTGATTGTCCGATCGAACGACAGATGATTGGGCCTTCCTGTCACCGAAGGCCTCGAGGATTTGCCTGGAATATCGTTGGTTGGGATGTTGCTCGAATAGACGGCCCAAGAGATCCGCCATCTCCGGTCCCTGATCCAGGAAAGGACGAATGAAGCTGCCCGGTTCGGCCAGGGCAAGTGCCTCCACCAGATTTTTGAGTGCCTGCGACGGGTCGCCCTGGGCAACGCGGACCATGGCCTGCAAAACGAGAACATCGATCAGCACACATGTGCTGTAGATCGACGCATAATAATCATACATTCGGGAAAGCAGCGCATCTGCTTCATTTAAACTTTTTGCCGTTCGTCTGGCCAGAAGCACCTTGGGCAAGGTTAAATGGGGATTGTAAAAACGGTATGCGGGTGCCAGCGGTGTGGTGGTGGTATTCCGGGCCCAGAGATTGGCTTCGGCAACACGTCCCTGACGCTGTGCCAGGTCGGCCCAAAACACCCGGCAAAGTTCCAGCAGATCGGCATTTCCGGTTTCCAGCATGTAAGCGATGGCCGACTCGATGACCCGGCTGGCTTCTTCGGCACGACCCATGGCCTGATAAGTCAAAGCAAGGGCAAACGAACTTTGACAGTAGGTTACGACACTCGGGACGATCAGTTTTCCGGTGGTGGGGGTTCCGACAACCGGTGCCAGATTGCGTTCAGCCTGATCCAGGTCGTTGCGTTGATAATGGAGGATACCGGTAAAAAAGTGGCCGACGGCGATGGATTCCTGCAGGTCGTGCTTCTGACCAAGCCTCAGCAACTGGTCTGCCGTTTGTTTCAGGCTGGTTAAATCGGCGGCGATCCAGCTCGTAAAACATAGACCGGCCAGCAACCCGGTCTTATATGCGCCGATCGATGCCGCCTCCTGCTGCTGCAAGGCTTCCAACACCACACGCTGGGATAGTCCCGGGTTTCCCTGCATTTGAAGCGCTGCTGACAGAATCCTAAGAGCCACGCCACGGACGCTGTAATACCGGACAGGAAGACGGTTCAAGGCCTCCCGGGCCGCGGTTGCGGATAGCTCGCCCTGTGCAGTTGCGTAATACTGAAAGCTTTTCAAGGCCTGTACTTCCCCCCAAAGGATACTGTCGTCGGTGGATCTTTTATTGCCCGTAGATACAGTATGGTCGATTCCTTCCAGAATAGCGAACAGCTCGGAGTATCGGGCCTGTCGCTGGCACGTCCACGCCTTGGCCAACAGCAAATCGGGATGTTGCTGAATAAAATCGGGGGGAAATCGTTGTAACCAGCGGTTCAACCGGTGCCATTGCTCCTGGTTCATCATATCGTGGCGGTGCTGTTTTACCAGCCGGGCGGCGGCCTCTTTATCGCCGATCTCATGGGCATGCGACAGGGCCTCTTCGAAATAGCCATTGTCGGCGAACCAGGCACTGGCCAGTTTGTGGAGATTTACAATCTCTTTCGCGCTTAGCCGCTGCTTGAGCTGGCGTTTCAGCAGCGCCTGAAACAGATGGTGATAGCGAAACCATTTCCGTTCATCGTCCAGGGGGATGACAAACAGGTTGGCGTTTTCCAACAGTTCCACAAGTTCGCGGCCATTCAGGCCGCTTCCACCCGAGTCCGTATCTGATCCACAAACCGCATCGCACAGGGGCGCGCAAAAGCGACTTAGAACCGAGGTTTTCAGCATCCACGCCTGTATGGGCAGCGGATGGTGGGAGAGGAGCTCGGTGACGATATAATCCGTGACATAACGGTTTTCCATCGGCAGGCGGGTCAAACTGCTCTTAATATCCCTGTGGTTCCTCATTGACAAGACGGCCAGGCGCAGACCGGTCACCCAACCCTCGGTTTTTTCCTCCAGGATGGCGGCGTCGGAGCTGTCCACCGGCGCCCCTGTCATTTGCTGCAGAAAAACCAGGGTCTCTTCCAATGAAAAACGCAGATCCCGGGTCCGCATCTCGATCATTTTCCCTTTGGCTCGCAGAGCGGTCAACTGCAACGGAGGATCGCGTCGGCCAACCAAGACAAGGTGCATAAAAACAGAAGGGTGGTGCAGGAGCTCGGCAATCAATTTGTGGATGTGTTGGTCCCGGATGAGGTGATAATCGTCTAGAACCAGGACAAACGCTTTTTCATTCCGATCCAGTTCGTTGATCAGACTCCTTGCCAGTACTGAAACCGGCGGCAACGGGTCAACACTGAGCATTGATCTGGTTTCAGTGCAGGCAACTGGGAAGATGCGTTGGATCGCGGAGACAAAATAAGAGAGGAAGAGCCTGAGATCGTTGTCATTGTCGTCCAGTGACACCCACGCGCCGGGAACATCGCAGGCCTCCAGCCAGCAGCTCACTAGGGTGCTCTTGCCGTAACCGGCTGGTGCCGAAACCAGGGATAGCGGTCGGTGCCGGGCCTGACTCAGCCTGTCCAACAAATGTTCGCGGTGTAAATGAGCCCCATCAATCGGCGGCCGGTGCAGTTTTGTTCGTAAGATTGGTATGGGCATCGCTCTATGGTTTCGGTTCAGTTGAGAATGTAGTCGATATTTTGACACCATTAATAATGATTTCAAAAATCCTTACCCAGATTCCATCCAGGTCAGCGCTTTTTGTAACTATTGACAGAAAAAAATACAAACAACAACCCGGAGGTGGACCCCATAGACTGGACAGCCTGATGGGTCGGATAAGCTATAAGCCAACAGCCAACTTAACGACCAGGGCCTAAATAGCGATCCATCAACTTGAGCCAGTCGGTGGTGGCCATCACCTTTAGCAAAGACCGGTTAATCTGTTCCCGGAGGGGGCTGCCGGACGGCATCACCATACTGACATAATAAGGATTAAACATGTCGGGGAGAACACGCAATTGGCCTGGGAATTGGCGAACTACGAGGTATTTTAATACGGCTTGATTGATTACGAACGCATCGATCTGATTGTCAACGATAGCCTGAAGACCTTCTTGCTCATTGGCAAAAGGCAAAACAGTGATACCGCTTTCAACCAAACGGTTCAGGGCGGTCGAATGGTCTAAGGAACCGACTCGAACGCTGTACAGATCCCCTACGCCTCGAACCTTCCCGCTCAATTCGCTAATGGTCAGCGATGTCGTGATGGAGGCAGTTAACACGGAAACCAGAACAATCGAGACCATCATCCAGACAATGGCAGCCATCCGTCCGCCCAATGTTTGGGGTGCTTTGTCTCCATACCCCACGGTCGTCATCGTTACTGCAGCCCACCAGACGCCATGCCCGATTCCTTCAACGGGTTTCTCACCGAACATATCACGATTTCGGCGGCGTTCGAACATCCACACAACCGCCCCGACGAAAAGCAACAGCAGGGTTAAGTAGCCCATCGCCTTCATGAAATTCGAGGAGAAAAAACGTTCGACCAGGCGGAACCAGTGGAAGTCAGTGCTTTCTACCGGTACCGCAATAGCCGATCCCGACCGGTAATAAGGATTGCTGAAATCCAGAACGATCTCGCGACTCGCCGTGACCGCTGCGGTAGGGACGATGTCTAATACTCGATTCTCAAGTGCGTCATGCACCTGCTGGATGCTGCTGTATTCCTGCAACTCGAATTCTAATTCCAGGTCCCTGGCAATCATGCGCCAGAGTTCGATGCTGAGACCTTCCCATTGCCCATCGACGGTCTTCATGATAAATGGCGGGACATTCATTACCCCAACCTGAAGCCTGCCCGTTAGGGCGGAATTGTCTTGCCCTAATGCGTTGAATGGGTGCAGTGAAAAAAATAAAAAAACGACAACGCATGCGATGACCCCTTTGTGGTGCAGTGCGGCAATGTTCATGATAGATCCTATGTAGAATGGCAGCTTGAGCTTTCACTGAAGCATCATTCCAATACCTTGTACGACCCAGCCGGATGTTCCGAGCTATTGTGCCGGATTCAAGGCCGGATATCCCTTCGGAATGTGCCAGAAATTGAGGTCGATATGCTCCAGGGGTCTTTCGGGGGTACCTGGGTCACGGTCATCGCGCAACATGAGTACGACATCGGAGCTCACGGTCGGGGCGTTACGGAAATAGCTGTGGCCGTATTTGTCTCCCTCGTTAACGAATCCACCGGACGCACCCTCGAATCTGACAATTGTATAGTTGCCCTTGCCGAATTCGGAGCCGACCCTCAAATAATCGTCTACGGATTCTGGTCCGTAAGTACCAACGCGCCCGCGCGGACTCTGAAACAATTTTTTGGCGAAACCAATGGCTTTATCGTCGGGTGACGTGTAAACGGTAAACCGTTTGGCACTAAATGGGAGGTGGTCTCCACTGACCCGCTGCACGGCGACTTGCAGATCGATGTCTGGTGCGGCAAGAATAAAATTATGAAGCTTGAGCTCCTGCTGTGGATCGAGCCCTGCTGCACGCATTTCGATGGTCAGTTCCCTCAACGCTGCCACGGCGACGTCGGTTCCCCGGCTATGGGCAATCACATGGATCTTTTCGACTTCAGGAAAACTTGCAATGAATTTCAGAGCCCTGCGCAGGTGAAAAACGGTGAACTCGCTCGATTCTCGATCGTACGTATAGCCGAACAGTCCTGGGAAGCCTGCCGGCCAGGTATAGATTATGGGCACCCCGATGCGCCCTAAAAAGTGCCACAGTTCCGCCATTGCAAAGGCGGCATCATCGAAGGTGTTATGGAAACCGTGGATATAAATGAATACCTCTTTGCGGGATGTCAGTGCAAGCTGTTGAACGATCTCTTTCCGAAACACATCCGCCGCCTGCGCGCCTTGTTCCACCCAGGACGGCTCCTCGACAATTTTGCCATCGATCATAGCGTATGGAAGCGGTGTCTTCGGTCCCCGAATATGCTCGGTGATCTTCCCGAGCTTGAGTTTCACGGGTTTTAACCGTTTCTGTGTCCGGCTGGCCTGAACCAGGTCTTCCCAGGTAAAGTTATCGCCGAGATCCACCACGGCATCGCCGAACGCCATCGAGACGGAACGGTTGTAGCCATACCGGAGGTTGCCGGCTTTGTCTTGTTCAGGTGCCCGGTCGGTAACGTAGAAAAGCCGGACTTCAGTGCTTTTCAGATCAGGGTTGAGCGCATGATAGGGATCGTGTTCCTCGTTGAGATACACATTGGGCGTCGGCATCATCAGGCGCGGCCCACCGCATCCCCAAAGCAACAGCACCACGCCAATGGTAATCAGACCGAGATTGCGTTTCAATGTTCTCATGATATGCCCTCTTTCCCTGATGAATAGTATCGGTTCCCTGAACTCACGGATCCGGTCAACGACTTTGTCCTGACAATTCCTCTATTTGTTCAACAACCCGCTTTTCAACATAAGAGAAAAACGGATTGTAGCGCAGACGCATTAACTGGCTCAACGGCACGGTCAAGTAGTGCGTCTCCCCCCGTGGCTGAATCCTGCCGAATGGTACACCCTCGTATGTACTACTGGGGTCTTCATCGGCCCCGTATACCGGGTCGTCGGGGGCGAACGGAATGGCCACGTGAGCCAGGGAGTAGACAGCGGACGGCCATGCCATGCCCAGGGCCGTGGTCTCGGCATCCAGCGAACGGGGCGCCTTGGTTCGTTGGACAACCTGGGAGGACTCCGGGGTGGCATTGGCGATAATTGTCAATTGATAAGGCAGATCGGCGCGATTCTCGAGGGCTCCGAGCGTGGCGGCATCCCAGGCCGGATAAAAGGACTCCATCTGGTCGTAGCGGTTGACATCGAAAATGACCAGCTCGTTGCCCGGGTTTTCGAGTTGCCCGTAAAATCGATCGATGGTTACCGATGTCTCAACTGTGGCATCGACCCAGGAAAGAAAGGTCGTCACTGGCGGGAAACCGGCCAATTTTCCGGCCTTACGTTTTTCCTGCAACTGGTCCAGCACAGCGGTCGTGATTTCGTGTCCCTGTTGGGCGGCGTTTTTCGGAAACGAATTATATTTGAAGGGGTCGTATTCGGGTTGGATCGACAGCCACTTGAACTGTGCGAAATAGGGCATAAAACTCAACAGCTTGTGAGAATTGGCAATGGCGGAGAACGCGGTGATGCCGATCTCAGGCGAAAATAGCAGCAGTTTGTCGGCCGGCGGCAGATCCGCGTCGGACAAAGCGTCCAAGCTGTACTTGACCGCCACCGCGCCGCCGTTGGAGTATCCGGCGATCACAAAGGGCCTGTCCGCGCCGATTCGTTCACGTACATGGCGTGCAGCGATATGGCTCGCCGCCACCCAGTCCTCCCAGTTTACTTTAGTCAAGGCGCCCGGTATGGTTCCATGGCCGGGCATGCGCAGACCAAGGACGTAGAACCCTTTTGCATGGAGGATTTCGCCGATACGGCGCAGGCTGTATGGTGAATCGGTAAGGCCGTGAAAAAGCAGGGCGCCACCCTGAATAGTCTCCGGCACGAGTTCGAAGGTCCGGTTCCAATCCGGTGGCACACGCGCCGGGTCCTGCGGCCCATCGGCGCGGTAGCGACTGTAGTCAAACTCGGCAGTCGGCGCCACATGATCGACTATTTTGGCTTTAAGTTCGCCAAATAGCCGATCTTCCTGTTCGAGGTAGTCCTGCAGTGTGCTGTGGGGAGTGGCATCGCTGGATGTGAACTCACTGGTTAACGGTGTGGTGTGCCAGATTCCCAGCGCCGGCATTTTTCGGGAGTGAAAGGCCCAGACGAGCAGTATGGTGAGGGCCACCAGCGCTGCATTTTCAACTATCCCCACGATCAAACCGATAAGCCACCAAATACCGCTGTGTCGGCCATTTTTTCTTTTGGAGAACCGGTTACGCATCATGTCACCTCATGGGATTATTTGTACCTGCTGTCTTGCGGCTATGAAACAGCAGCATCAATGGTTCTCATGTCAAATGGCGGGGCTTTTATCACCCCAAACAGAATTCTGCCCGATAAGGCCGGATCGTCCTGCTTGAGCGCGTGTAATGGTGCAACGAACAAGATATAACCGCAAGAGTTAACCTGATCATACTGGGATAGGGCCGGCTTGCGGAGGAGTTGGCCCGGCAGTCCAGGCTGAACATCATCGCCGTCGACCCGGACGCGAAGAAGGTCGC
>JAQYWF010000384.1 GCA_030145105.1 Desulfosarcina sp. | reverse complement strand
ACCACAGTATTTACATTTCGGAAGGATGCACCCAAACGCACCCTATACGCACCCAACAAAAATAGCACTTCATATTTCTCAATGATTCTAACGCTGTAGAAAAAACCGTGTCAAACGTTCTGTTGACCCTTGCGCTTCAGGCAGTGACTGTATCGGTGCGCAGGCCGTGGTTGACTTCCGGCTGGCTTCCTGTTAACAGTTGAATATATTTAATGATTTTATCAAAAAAGGCGGGTGTTGATGAGGAAAACGAGCCAGGATGAGCAGATCCTTCGGGCTACCAAGGAGATCGTGGTCAAGTTCATAGAAACGGGGCGGATTTCACCGACGGGATTCCCGGAGGTCTTCAAGACCATCTACCGGGCGGTGGATGAAACCGTGAGACTGTCGGCAGATCCGGAAACTGCGGACGAAAAGGCCGGGCAGGCGTCCTGATAAAAGATCAGGGTGAACCGAGTGCCTGGGGCCAGAGGTAGTAAAAACCGGCATCGAGGGAGAGCAGGTCGCCGATGGGGCCCATGTCGACCATCGGCGTTGGGTTGGCATGGGTGCCGGTGGTGAGGGTGTTATATAGGTTGTCGTTGGGATAATCGGTTCGCCGGTAGACGACCACCCGGGCATCAGCATCGAGGGCGGCGAGTGCTCTGGTCTCGGCGATGGCGTCCTGAAGATAGCCGATTTTGTCCACCAGACCCGCGGCGACGGCGGCATCGGCCAGAAATACCCGGGCATCGGCAACGCTGGCCAGGCGTTGGCCGTCAAGTTTGCGATGCTGTTTTACCAGATCGACGAACCGCCGACCCAACGTGTCGGCCAGGTCCTGCAGCATGTTCTCCTCCGCCGGTGTGATGGGGCGGAACGGCGACCCCATATCCTTATTCTCACCGGATTTGTTCACCCGCACGTCCACACCAATCTTTTCCATGAGCCCTGACACTTGCGGCCGCATCAGGATCACACCGATCGACCCGGTAACGGTGGTGGGATGGGCCATGATCACATCCGCCGGCAGGGACACGTAGTAACCTCCGGAAGTGGCCAGATTCATCATACAGACCACCACTTTCTTGCCGGTGCGCTGTTTGAATGTAACAATCTCATGATAGAGGATATCGCTGGCCGTTGTGGTGCCGCCGGGGCTATCGATCTTGAACAACACGGCCTTGACACGGTCATCCTTTTCAGCCAGCCGCAGATGGGAGACGACCTCCTGAACCAAGCTGGGCATCGTCCGCAAGATCCGGCTTTTAGAGGAATCAGTGATGACGCCGGTGATGGGAATCACCAGGATCTTATTATCCGCCGTACCGCCAAGCGTCACCTCCCGCAGCGGATCGGAGGCATCGGAAAAGAGGGTGATGCGCGGGGTGGCACAACCCGAGAGCAACATCGCGATCAGGATCGTTGAGACAATTCCAGTCGATATCCGCATGGCAACCCTCCCTAAAAGTTGGCCGCCCGATTGCGGCGGCATGGGAAATTCAAATATCGGGCTTTCTACGCATCCGCTACGTTAGTGGGCTTCGGCCCAGTTTTGACCGCTAGCCATGTTGACTTTCAAGGGAACGGCCAATTCCCACACCGTCTCCATCCCCTGCCTAACCAACGTTTTTGCTTCGTCGAGCTCATCCGGCGGCACCTCGAAGATCATTTCATCATGTACGGAGAGTAGCATGGCGGTTTTCATCCGTTTTTTGCGCAGTGCCCGGTCCACGCCGATCATGGCCAGTTTGATCAGATCCGCGGCCGAGCCCTGGATGGGGGTGTTGATGGCGGTGCGCTCGGCAAACTGGCGCACGTTGCGGTTGGTACTGGCGATGTCCGGGAGCTGCCGGATACGACCCAGCAGCGTGCTGGTTTGGCGGGTCTCGTGGGCGGTCTGGATAGTTTTATCGATAAACGCCCTGACGCCCTGGTAGCGGGCAAAATAGTGGTCGATATACGTCTGGGCCATTTTGTTGCTAATCTCCAGCTCCCGGGCCAGCCCGAAGGCGCTCATACCGTAGATGATGCCGAAGTTGATGGCCTTGGCCTGCCGCCGCAACTCGTCGTTGATCATCTGGGGAAAAACCTGAAAGACCTCGCTGGCTGTTCGGGTATGAATGTCCTCATCATCTTTAAAGGCCTGGATAAGGATCGGATCCTCGGAACAGTGGGCCAGAATGCGCAGCTCGATCTGGGAGTAATCGGCAGAAAGCAACTGCCATCCCTCCCGGGGAACGAAGGCCTTTCGAATTTCCCGGCCCTCTTCCGTACGGATGGGAATATTCTGCAGGTTGGGGTCGCTGCTGCTCAGCCGACCGGTGGCCGCTACGGTCTGGTTGAAAGAGGTGTGGATGCGTCCGGTTTGCGGGTGAATCAGTTCCAGCAGGGCATCGGCATAGGTGGACTTGAGTTTGGCCAGGGTTCGGTGGCGCAGCACCAGTGCCGGCAAATCATGGCTGTGGGCCAGCGTCGTGAGCACCTCCGCGTCGGTCGAGTAGCCGGTCTTTTTCTTGGTTTTTTTCTGGACCGGCAGGCTTAGTTTTTCAAACAGGATTCGTCCCAGTTGCTGGGATGAATTGATATTGAACGATTCACCGGCCAGGTCGTGAATCTGCTGTTCAAGGATGTCCAGCTGCCCGGCAAAAGATTTTGACAGATCATGCAGCCGGTCCCGGTCCACACAGACGCCGGTCATCTCCATCTCCAGCAGCACCGGCAACAGGGGCATCTCCACCTTTTTCATCAGATCCGTCAGCCCGTTTTCTTCGATCAGGGGAACGAATACATCGTGGGCGGTCAGGGTAATGTCGGCATCCTCGCAGGCATATGGGATGGCTTTTTCCAGGATCACCTGGTCGAAGGTGACGGCTGACTTGCCCTTTCCCGCCACCTCGGCGTAGGTGATATTCTTGTGGCCCAGGTAGTCCAGGGCGATCTGGTCCAGACCGTGGGCCCGCTTGCCGGGATCGATCAGGTAGGAAGCCACCATGGTGTCGAAATTGACGCCGGCCAGGTCGACGCCGTGGCGGCGCAGCACCATCCAGTCATACTTGATGTTCTGGCCGATTTTTTCGACATCCGGGTTAGCCAGCACCGGCCGCAGTCGTTCCAGCACCGTCTCCAAAGAAAGCTGTTCGGGCGCGCCCAGGTAGTTGTGCCCCACCGGCACATAACAGGCCTCACCGGGGGTCAGGCAAAAGGAAAGCCCAACCAATCTCGCCCGCATGGGATCCAGGGCAGTGGTTTCCGTATCTAAGGCAAACCGTTTGGCATCTTCCAGGCGTTGCACCAGGTCATCCAGTTCATCCGCGCTCATGATGGCCCGGTAGTGCCGTTCGACCGATTGGTCCTGCGAGGCATATTCCTGCTGCAACTGCCTAAACTCAAGCTCCGCAAAGAGCCGGGTCAGCGCTTCGTCGTCGGGCACCTGGGTTTTCAAGCGGTCCGGGTCGAATTCGACAGGCACACGCCGGTCTATGGTCACCAGTTCGCGGCTCAACAGGGCCTGCGTTTTGTACGCGGTCAGATTTTCCTTCTGTTTTTTCTTGGTGATGGTGTCGATACCGCTGTATACCGCATCCATGCTGCCGAAGGTTTTGATCAGATCCACGGCCGTCTTCTGGCCGATGCCGGGAACACCGGGAATGTTGTCCGCCGTGTCACCGGAAAGGCCCATCACGTCAATCATCTGCCGGGGCTCCAGGCCGAAGGTCTTGCGGATGGCGGCGGGATCAAGGACCTTGTCTTTCATGGGATCCCAGATGGTGCAGCGATCGGTGACCAATTGCATGAAGTCCTTATCCCCGGTAACCATGACCACACGAAATCCGTTTTCCTCTGCACGGAGAGCCAGCGTGCCGATAAGGTCGTCGGCCTCGTACCCCTGCATCTCGAATACTGGCATGTTGAACGCCTCGGTGACCTTCCGGATCCAGGGCAGCTGCTCGACCAGGTCATCGGGCATGGGCGGCCGGTTGGCCTTGTATTCCGCATAGCGGTCATGGCGAAAGGTGGGGCCTTTGGCATCGAAAAACATGGCCACATAAGCGGGGGAACGGTCCGCCATCAGCTTGATCAGCATGCGGGTAAACCCGAAGGTGGCATTGGTGCGCAGGCCGCTGCTGTTGGAAAGCCCCCGCACCGCATGGTAGGCCCTGTAAATGTAGGCGCTGCCATCGATCAGGTAAAGTGTCGGGAATTCCTGTTCCGGGTCCGTTTCTATTTGCGTTGACACGAAGGTGCTCCTGCATTAGTTAATATCGTTTCGGCACGTTGGGCGCATGGTAGCATTAACGATCTTAAACGACAAGACTTCAGATAGTTAGTGCCCATCCAGTAATGGTAGATTTTGGTTCAGGTCAAGGCCGCAGCGAAATTGAAACCGCAGGCGTAGTGACACTACGTCGAGGATTTCAATCGAGCGAGAACGCAGGCTTGGGCCGAAAGATGCCGTTTCTGGATCGGAACTAGCTAAACCGGCTGGAAAACCATCCGCTTTTCGCTGTTGTCGTAACGCACCATTTTGGCCTTGAGCGTCCGTTCTTCACCAAAGATGTTAACCAGCCGCATGCCGTTAGAGACTTCCTCGATGAGATCCACATTTTCGAGTACTTTTTCTTCGACCCCGTTTTTCACGACAAAAACATTGACATCGCACATGATCATTCTCCGTTTCTATTTTCCCGGTGTGCTGGGAAAACGCCGAGGTATAGGGTATTTGGCCTGCCGGATATGAATGCGGTT
>JAQYWF010000112.1 GCA_030145105.1 Desulfosarcina sp. | reverse complement strand
GGTATGTCTAAGGTTGAGCAGGATAAATTCTTTTTTGAATTCGTTGAGGGCCTCGTCGAGCGTGAGCCCGACCTTGAGGCCGGCAAACTTCGGCAGAGAGGCGGTGATGGGCAGATCCTCCGGCATGATTGTTTTTCCGTTTCCCATAACCACGGCGCGTTCAATGGCATTCCTCAATTCACGAATGTTACCGGGCCAGTTGTAGCGGGACATCTTGTCCATGGCCGCTTCAGATATGGTCAGGCCTGACAGGCCGGTTTCCTTCTTGAACACATCAAGGAAATGGTCGACCAGAAAGGTAACGTCTTCGAGGCGTTCTCTCAGTGGGGGAATGTTGAGTTGAACCACATTCAGCCGGTAAAACAGATCCTCCCGGAACTTTCCCTCCTCAACCTCTTTCTTAAGATTTTTGTTGGTAGCCGATAGCACTCGCACATCCACGGTGATGGGGGTGTTACCACCGACTCGGTAAAACACGCCCTCCTGTAGCACTCTGAGCAGTTTGGCCTGTATACCCGGGGCCATCTCCCCGATCTCATCAAGAAACAAGGTCCCTTCATGGGCGGTTTCGAATTTTCCGAGTTTGCGGCCCGCTGCACCGGTAAAAGAGCCTTTTTCATGGCCGAACAGTTCCGATTCCAAAAGGGGCTCGGGTAAGGCGGCACAGTTCAGAACCACCAGCGGTTTCTCTTTGCGGGGGCTCTCACGGTGGATCAGACGCGCCAGTAGTTCTTTGCCCGTACCGCTTTCACCTTGAATCAGGGCAGTGGTTTTGGTGCGGGATAGTTTTTGGGCGTCTTCCAAAACTTTATTTAAGATAACGCTTTTTCCGATAATTTGGTGCTTTTCGCCTAGTTCCTTCTTCAGGTCCTGATTCTCCTGGCGAACCTGTTCAAGGCTTCGTGCACTGCCGATGGCCAGGGCGGCAAGGCTGGAAAATTCTTCGAGAACAGCCATGTCCGCATGGGTAAACTGGGTGTTGTCCTTTTTGTTGATGACCTGAACGACGCCGATGGTACTGTTGTCGATTATTAAGGGAACGCAGGCCATGGAACGGGTCTCATAGTCAATGCTGTCGCTGATTTCGCGCATCCACCGGTTGTCTTGCTGGGCATCGGCAATCAACAGGGGCTGACCGGTTTCGGCCACGTGGCCGGCGATTCCCTGGCCTATCTTGATCCTGAATTCTTTGACCTCCTCGCCTTTGGCGCCTGTGGTCACCTTGAAATAGAGCATGTTGGTGGTTGGGTCCAGCAGAAGCAGTGAGGCGGCTTCTGCACGCACAACGCCGGTGGCCGATTCGATGATCAATTGGAGGAGTTTGTCCAAATCCTGTACGGAAGAAACCCAGGACGAAATGGCCTTCAACTGGTCAATGGGGGCGTTGGCATTGCAGGTGTCTGTTTTCATATCCTATGATCTTTGCGGCGATTTGGCCTATGATTGGGAATAGATAATTGCTGCCTGTTATAATATGTTACTAACCGGGCTTTATATTAGCTCATGCAGCCATCAGGTGTCAAATCAAATGATGGATATCATTAAAGATTAGACTTCACTGAAGCAATTGTATGCAACAGTGCGACCAGGGCTTCACTGCTAGTGCGTCGGATAAAGATTCCCTGGTCCGATTGCATGGCCAGACCGGCAAAAGGATTATCGGCCACGTTGATGTCAAACATTAGATCGCCGTTGCTGAGCACCAGGCTGACGATCTGGTTGGGTAACGTCGTGGCCCCAGCGGTGCCCACGGTGATCAGCAGACGGGTCCGCTTCGCCGTCTCAAGCGCGCTGTAAAAATGATAATGGCGTTCGTTATAGGCTTCGTCGAACCAAAGCACGTGAGGTCGGAGCCAGCTTCCGCAGTTGGCGCACTTCAGCGACCGGTGCTCTGCGTCGGTCAGCGCGCTTCCTTTTGCCTTTGGGGAGACCCCTTCAGGCAAAGAGAAAATTTCATCCGTACAGGCCGATGCACAGCGAACCTGGAAAATATTTCCATGAATCTGAAGGGTTCGTGCAAGGCTGTTGCCGGCGAGGATATGCAGATTGTCCACGTTTTGGGTGATCAGGGTAAATTGGTTTTGTAGATGGGATTCCATGGATGCCAGAGCTCGGTGGCCGACGTTGGGCCGGGCTTTTTTGCACAAGCCCATGCGATACAGATACCATTCCCAGACTGCTTCAGGATTCCGGCAAAACATGGAAAACGTTGCCATGTCCTGGGGATGATAGTCTTTGGAACCAATGGTCCAGAATCCTTCCGGTCCCCTGAAGGTAGGAATGCCGCTTTCAGCCGATATACCTGCGCCGGTGAGAACGGTTATGCGCCCATTGCCCTGGATAACTTCAGTCAACAATTGATTGGCCGATTTTGTGTTCAATGGTATTCACGCCGGATGCCGTTTATCATTACGATGCCAATTCAGCCGGTTCAGGTGGCGATCTGTCATTTCAATCCATCGCCATGGTGACATGTGCGTCGTCGCCGTCTGCGGGAAGGCGTCACTTGTCACCGATGGGAATGGGCCGATGAACCGCTTGTGATTCGAGGACAAATCGTTTACATATGCGTTCACAGGTTCAGCGTTTAACGTTCAGGGTTACCTTGACTGAGATTTTCGGTGGACCGCCGAGCCCTGAACCGTATAACCCGTGAGGGGTTACTTCAAATCAAAGGAATCGGGCGCCATGATTCTGCCGGAAAACAACCGTATTCCGAAAAAGGTGAAAACCGTTCACCTGATTGCCGTTTGCGGAACGGCCATGGGTGCCCTGGCCTGCATGCTCAAAGATATGGGGTACCAGGTCACCGGTTCAGACAACAATATCTACCCGCCGATGAGCCGCTTCCTCAATGAAAAGGGGGTTTCAATCATGGCCGGGTTTGACGGCGCCCACCTGTGCCATCGGCCTGATCTGGTCGTGGTTGGCAACGCCGTGTCGCGGGAAAATGCAGAAGTGGTCGCTACCGGAGAAATGGCGCTGTGCTACTGCTCCATGCCCCAGGCAGTCAATCACTTTGCCGCCGCCGGCAAGCGTCAGGTGCTGGTGGCGGGAACGCACGGGAAAACAACCACGTCGGCCATTCTCGCCTGGATCCTTTTCTCCGCTGGTCGGGAGCCTTCATTCATTATCGGCGGCATCCTGCCCAATTTTATGAGCAACTACCGAACCGGAACCGGAGATTGTATTGTTATCGAAGCGGATGAATACGATACTGCGTTTTTCGATAAAGGCCCCAAGTTCCTCCATTATAACCCGGATGCCGCTATCTTGACCAGTGTTGAATTTGACCATGCCGACATTTATCGTGATCTGGACCATGTTCGAGACGCGTTTGGACGGTTTGTCGCGAAAATCAGACCGGGTTCGCTTCTGGTCAGCGTTGACGATGATCCCAATGTTACCGGTCTGACAGGATTGGTGTCGTGTAAACAGCTGCCCTACGGCACGAAAACGGATTCGCCTTGGCAACTTGGTGAAACCTTGATCCAGCCGCCCCTCACTCGTTTTCAGGTCATCAAGAATGGAAAAGACTACGGATCGTTCCGGACCCAGATGATCGGTGCGCACAACCTGAAAAACATCTTGGCAGCCATAGCGGTGGCCGACTACCTGGGTGTGACGCCAGAAAAAATCGCCGACGCGTTGGATCGTTTTTCCGGCGTGCGGCGACGCCAGGAGATCCGCGGTGAAAAGCGGGGTATTATTGTAATGGACGATTTTGCCCATCATCCCACTGCCGTTAAGGAGACGCTTAGGGCGGTCAGATCCCATTTTTCAGAAAACAGGATCGTTGCTGTATTCGAACCGCGGACAAACTCGAGCATGCGCAGGGTGTTTCAGCAGGATTATGCAACCGTATTCGATCCGGCGGATCGAATTTGCGTCAGAAAGCCATCGATGCTTCAGAAAGTTCCCGAAGATGAACGATTCTCTAGTGAGCGTCTGGTCGCCGACTTGAAACACAGAGGTAAGGATGCGACCCATTTTGAGGATACGGAATCCATCATTGACGATCTAGCACACGCATCGGTGGGTGGCGATGTGATCCTGATCATGTCCAACGGAGGGTTCGATAATATCCATGAAAGGTTGTTGGAAACATTATAAAGAGGAATAACTAGTTTTCCGTTTGTTAGGGGGAGTAAACTAAGTAAACAGTGTTTACGTTGTCGCCGGATTAAAAGCAGTGCCGGAGCCTACAAGGATTTTCATGGTCGTTCCCGAAAAATATTAAAAATATACTATAACAATGGTTTAAATCTAAAGGTAGCCTTCCATCGTCGAACGACCCTTTCTGATTCGCTGCACGTCCATTATAATTACCTTGACAATGGCATTACTTTAAATTACTTGCATCTTGCATTCGAAAAGAATGAAAATTATTTAAAAACAAGTAATTAAAAGGGTTACTGGCTTTACATAGCCCTTTGAGAAGACAATTGAACCCTCCCCACGGCAAGCCGCGGGGAGGATTCACCGTAAGGATAAAGAAATCGATTTTCAGTTTGCTCGTAAACCCCGCCGCAAGCGGCGGGGCTATCGCGCGCTATCGCGGTTCATGTCAATTCGTGTTTATATTTCTGCATGGGGGTTCTAACGATCCATGAAGTATGCTGCCACAATTCTCGGAACCGGCTGCGCATTTCCTGAAAGCCGGGTGACAAACGATGACATCGTCGATCGGTTGGAAAAGGACAATATTACCACCAACGACCAGTGGATAAGAGATCGTACCGGTATTCGTGAACGTCGGTTTTCCAATATAGATAACCCGGACGAACATAATTCCTCCCTCGGCGTGGCGGCGGCCAGGAAGGCGCTTGCCATGGCTGGTCGGACACCCGGTGACATCGATCAGATCATCTATGCCACCTGTACGCCGGACACCCTGATTCCATCCACGGCCTGCTGGCTTCAGCATAAAATCGATGCCCCCCAGGCCTGGGCCATGGATATTAATGCGGCCTGCTCAGGGTTTATTTATGCTCTGGCCACGGCGGATAAGTTCATCCAGTCCGGCCAGACTCGCACCGCGTTAGTGGTGGGTGCCGAGGTGCTCAACCCGTTCATCAACTGGCGTGACCGAGGCTCATGCATTATTTTCGGCGACGGCGCCGGTGCAGCCGTCGTGGAACGTACCGACGCCGATGCGCCGGCACGAATCCTGTCCAGCCATCTGTTGTCTGACGGCAAACTTTGGGAATTGCTTTATATTCCAGCCGGCGGATCACGCAAGGAGGTCACTCCCGGTCGTTTTTCCAAGAACCTGCATAAAATACGCATGTACGGCAAAGAGATCTTCAAGGTAGCCGTTCGCACCCTGGCCGAATTTGCCACGCGTTCCCTTGAAAGCAACGGATTTACCATTGACGACGTTGACTGGTTTATCCCCCATCAGGCCAATTACCGGATTATCGAGGCCGTGGCCAAACGGCTGAACTGCCCCATGGAAAGAGTTGTCGTGAACGTGGATCGATATGGCAACACATCAGCGGCCACCATTCCCACGGCCTTGGATGAGGCGGTGAGGGATGGCAGAATAAAAAAGGGACAGCTGATCCTGCTCGATTCCTTCGGTGCCGGTCTGACCTACGGTGCCATATTGATGCGCTGGTAGCGATAGGCATTAAGATAATGCTTTTGGACTGCGTTATCGGTCGTCGCAGTATGACCTATACGGCTTCCTTCCTCTAGCCTTGCCAAAAACATTATTTTATCACCTATCATACCAACCTGTTTCAAGATTTTGCCTGGGATTTGACTAAGGTTGCACTGAAACCATCGGAGGAAAGACGATGCTTCTTGACCGATTTTTTGAAAAAGGCCGGCAATTTTTAGGTTGCCAGATTCCGATCATGTGCGGCGCCATGACCTGGGTGAGCGACCCCAAACTGGTGAGCCATTTGGGGCGCTGCGGCGGCTTTGGCCTGCTGGCGGGGGGCAATGCGCCCGTCGATGTGCTCCGGGAACAGATCGAAGCGACCCGGTCGCTTTCGGACAACCCCTTTGGCGTAAACCTGATCACCATCGCGCCGGCGTACCCGGCACAGCTGGATATGGTGTGCGAGATGCACTGTCGCGTGGTTGTCTTTGCCGGTTCCATACCCAAAGAAAATGAGATTCAGCGGGCCAAGGACAGCGGGGCGCGGGTGATCTGTTTCGCGCCGACCGAGCAACTGGCGTTAAATTTGATCAAAAGGGGTACCGACGCGCTGATCCTGGAGGGCTCCGAAGCCGGTGGCCATATCGGGCCGGTATCCCTGACCGTATTGATTCAGCAGATCCTCTTCAACGTCGACTCGGTCCCCATCTTCGTTGCCGGGGGGATCGCCACGGGCCGGATGATGGCCCACCTGCTGATGATGGGGGCTGCCGGCATCCAGATGGGCACGCGCTTCGTCATGTCCGAAGAGTGTGCGGTGCATCCCAACTTCAAAGAGACCTTCAGGCGGGCCAAGGCCAGGGATGCGGTTGCTACCCCGCAGTTTGACAGCCGCCTTCCGGTGATTCCCGTACGGGCCTTGAAAAATGTGGGTACGGATGAATTTAAAAAACTGCAATTGCACCTTATTAAGAAGCTCGAAGACAAAGCCATCGATCGCATGGAGGCCCAGTACGAGGTGGAACGCTTCTGGATGGGGGCGTTAAAAAATGCCGTCGTTGACGGTGATATGAAAAAAGGCTCGCTAATGGCCGGCCAGAGCGTGGGTCTGGCGGATAAAATTCTGTCCCTTCAGGGGATCTTCGATGAACTGGTCAACGATGCCGAGACCGAAATGCAGCGGCTTTCCAAACGCTTTTCCTAACTTCTCGATAGTAGCCTTTCAGAACCGCGGCGGAAAGGTTGCAACCGTAACCCTTTTAGGGAGAATCCTCGAGCAAGGTCAATTGATGAAAGCAAACCCAGAACAGTGAACCTGCGAACGCCGGCGTAGGGTGTTGACATCTTGCCTTATATCTGGTTAACCATCTCTCTCATGATAGGTTAACCAAATGAATCCCAAACAAAAAATTTTCAAAATCCTGAATCAGGCCGACGGCGTGGTTTCCGGTGAAACCCTCAGCGCCGAATTGGGTGTCAGTAGAGTGTCAATCTGGAAACATATCCAGGGACTCGTCAAGTCCGGCATTTCGATTGTCTCCTCTCCCAAAGGTTATCGCCTGGTCAGTGATCCTGACAGCCTGGTGCCGTGGGCATTCGACACGTGGCAGGACCGCATCCATTTTTTCCAGGAGACCGGTTCGACCATGGACGAGGCCACGGTGATGGCGCGAAAGGGATGTGCTGATTTCACCGTGGTGGTGGCCCAGCGTCAGACCCGCGGCCGTGGGCGTATGCAACGGACCTGGCAGTCGGCCGATGGTGGTCTTTATTTCACCGTGGTTGTTCGCCCGGATATCCCCATGATGCTGGCCGGTCTGGTGAATCTGGCGGCAGCCGTCGATATGGCCAGGCTCCTGCGGTCTTTGTACCAGGTAGACGCGTGTTTGAAGTGGCCCAACGATATCCTGGTCGACAACCATAAGCTCTGCGGCCTCTTGTCCCAAATGGAAGCCGAAGGGGATCAGGTGGCCCACATGAATATCGGCATCGGCCTCAATGTCAATAACGTCCCGGAAACCGAAACGCCCATCGCCATTTCCCTCAAGGCGCTGCTTGGTCGACCGGTGCCGCGCCGGGAGATTCTTGTCGCTTTCATGAATGTTTTTGAAAAGCGAATGTTGGCCTTTGACCCCCATGTTGTCATTGACGAATGGAAATCTAACAATGTGACCCTTGGTCGGCGGGTTCGCGTCATCACCGTTAAAGACATGGTTGAAGGGACTGCCGTGGATGTGGATTCCCATGGTGGACTGATACTGCAGCTGGCCGATGGGACCCGCCAAACCGTGATGCATGGCGACTGTTTTCACCGATAGGTGGATAGACTAAAAGGATGGCGGCGTTCAGGTGAGTTGATTCCACCGCTTTTATGTTTTCAACCCATCGACTGAATGAACCCAACGAACGCAATGAACCGCCAAAGGAGAACAATATACATGGACGCATCTGCACAACAATTGAAACGGATGGTGTATGCGGCCCTCATGGCCGCCCTGACAGCCGCCGGCGCTTACATTGCCATTCCTGTCGGTCCGGTGCCCATTGTCTTGCAAAACCTGTTCATTATGCTGGCGGGTCTGCTTTTGGGCGGCCGGTGGGGATTGATCAGTGTTGCGGTTTATCTGCTGGCCGGTGCCGTGGGGCTGCCTGTATTTGCTGGCGGTACCGGAGGCATTGGAAAATTCGTAGGGCCTACCGGCGGTTACCTGCTGGGGTTTGCCGCCGCCGCATATCTGATCGGCATCATTTCGGAAAGCGGCCGGGGGCGTGTGGCCATTGATGTGATTGCCATGGTTGCCGGCACGTTGATCATATACGCGTTCGGCGTTTCATGGCTCAAAGTGGTCACGGGAATGAGTTTTTCCAAGGCATTAACCGTGGGCATGTTGCCCTTTCTCATCGGTGATTTTCTTAAAATTGCAGCCGCCATACCCATCGCCAGGGCTCTCCGGCCTATGATGGACGGCACTTTTACCGCCGTCAGGGCTGCCGAATAAAACCGTGTCCATCATTCAGATTTCTCACCTCTATCATCGCTTTGCCGACGGCACCCAGGCGCTCGACGACGTCACCCTCACCTTTAACGAGGGAGAATTTACGGTCATCGCCGGTGCTAATGGTTCCGGCAAAACCACGCTGTTGCGCCACATCAATGGCCTTCTTTTTTCTGAATCCGGGACGGTGGCCGTATGTGGCAAGTCGGTGAAAGGGGATCCCTTTGCCGCTCGGCAACAGGTGGGAATGGTATTTCAGGATGCCGATAGCCAGATTGTCGGTGAGACGGTGTACGATGATGTGGCATTTGGACCGGAAAACCTTTCACTTGAGCGGCAACAGATCAACCAGCGGGTAAACCATGCATTGGCGGCCGTTGATCTTTCCGGGTTTGAAAATAAAATGCCCCACCATCTTTCCGGTGGTGAAAAACGTCGCCTGGCCATTGCCGGGGTGTTGGCCATGGCTCCACGCGTGCTGATGATGGACGAGCCTTTTTCCAACCTTGACTATCCGGCCACCTGCCGAGTGCTGGAATATATTCGCAATCTTCACAAGAACGGCCACACCATCATCATTACCACGCACGACCTGGAGAAGGTTATCGCCCATGCCCAGCGACTGGTGATCATGGTACAAGGATCCGTCGTAGAAGACGGAATACCGGCCGACGTGATCGACGGCATTGAGCGATACGGCATCCGACCGCCGTGCTCCGTGCAGCTCGGCCAAGGAATTCGGCCATGGGTGAACTGACCGCCATCGGCTTCAGGCCCGGCCAATCGCTGCTCCACCGACTAGATCCCAGAACCAAGCAGGCCCTGCTCATGGGACTTAGCGTGGCGGGCCTTTGGGAGAACCTGACTTTTTTGGTGCTTTGCACCGTCGTGATGATGCTTTGCGTAAACGATGCCGGTTTACACATTCGGCGGCTGATTCTTGAAATCCGGTATTTTTTCTTCTTTCTCTGCCTCGTCTTCGGTGTTCGAGCGATAACATTCACTGGCGGATGGACGCCCACCCTCCGTGCAGATGTTGCCGGAGAGGCGTTGACCGTGTGCTGGCGTCTGTTGCTTGTCGTCATCATGGGTGTGCTGCTGATGGCTACCACACGGACCGCCGATATCCGGGCCGCTCTGGTCTGGTACTTGAAACCGATACCCCTCGTCGATGAAAAAATGGCGGCTACCATGTTGGGGCTGGTGGTTCGTTTTCTGCCGGTGATTCTCTTTCAAGGCGCTGAAATAGCAGATGCCCAGCGTGCCCGGGGTATCGAAAGACGCAAAAACCCCCTGATCCGGCTCATGCGGTTCACGATACCCTTGTTCCGTCGTGTCTTTATCAGTGCCGACGAACTGGCCGCGGCCATGCAGGCCCGGTGCTACAACGAGCAGCGTACCTTTCCTGAGCTCTCTTTTACCTGGCGTGATGGCCTGGCCATTGGCGTCGGGATTCTTACATCTTCGACGGTGCTGCTTCCATGACGTGGGCAGCGTTTGACACCAAACAACCGGTGGTGTAAGGCAAATCAGCCAAATTCGAACTCTATTCCGTAAGTCAAAGCGGTTCGCTTTGTTTTAAAGGAGCGTTTCTGTGAAAGTCGTCATTGTAGGTGCCGGTGAGGTGGGGTTTCACATTGCCAGTCGTCTGGCAATGGAGAATAAAGATGTGGTGGTCATCGATATTGATGCGGAGGCACTAAAACGGCTTTCTGAAAGCATCGACGTCCAGACGGTCGCCGGTTCGGGGAGCAGTCCCGCCATCCTGGAAGAAGCTAGCATCAGTGAGGCTGAAATCATGCTCGCCGTCACCGATTCCGACGAGGTGAATCTGGTGGCCTGCCTGATGGCCGATACCCTGTCTCCCACCACCAAGAAACTGGCCCGGCTGCGGGGAGCCGATTTTGACCGCTACCATGACACGTTCAAGGTAAACGCACCCCATATCGATACGGTCATCAACCCCGACATCGAGGTGGTCCGGACCATCGAGCGGCTTATGAGCGTGCCGGGCGCCGTGGACGTGGGTGAATTTGCCGACGGTCGCATCAAGTTTGTCGGTGTTTATCTGGAACCCGGTTCGCGACTGTCCGGTGTGCGCCTGGCCGATCTGCCGACCGTTCTCAAAGAAGACCGACCCCTGATTGCAGCCCTTGTTCGTGACGACCAGCTGATCATTCCCAGGGGCGACAACCACCTGCGCGACGGGGACCTGGTTTACTTTATCAGCGAGGAGAAAAGCCTGTTCAAACATCTCTCCATCTTCGACAAGCACGCCACGCCGGTCAAGCGGGTGTTGATTGTCGGCGGCGGACGCATCGGCTATCGGCTGGCCAAAACACTTGAAGACAAATCGCTCTCCTGTAAAGTTATTGAAAAGCGCGCCGCCCAGTGCGATTTCCTTGCCGAACGATTGGAGCGGACCGTCGTGCTCCACGGTGACGGTTCAGACCAAAGCCTGCTGGTGGAAGAGAATATTCATGACATTGATCTGGTGGTAACCCTGACCGGTGACGAAGAGATCAATATTTTAACGTCGCTTTTGGCCAAACGGCTGGGCGCCAGGAAAACTATTACCCAAATCAATAAATTCAGCTATTTTTCACTCATGTCCACTATCGGCATCGAGCAGGTGGTCAGTCCCCGACTGTCTGCCATCAACACCATCTTGCAGCATATCCGCAGGGGAAAGGTGCTGTCGGCGATTTCCATCAAAGGAGAAGAGGGGGAGGTGATGGAGGCATTGGCGCTGCCCACGTCCGACATCGTATCCAAGCCATTGAAAAAGATTGCCTTCCCGAAGGGATCCATGGTTGCCGGGATTATCCGCAAAGAGACCATCATCATCCCCGGCGGCGACAGCGTCATCGAACCGGAGGACCGGATTATCATTTTTGCCACCCGTAAGGCCATTCCGGGCGTCGAGAAGATTCTGGCCGTAAAACTGGAGTATATTTAATTGCGTTGGCGCTATATTCTTAACACCGTGGGTGTATTGACCCTGTTTTTCGGTGGGACCATGCTGCTGCCACTAGGATTCGACCTGGTTGCCATGGACCGCAGCCTGATGCCGTTGGTTAAAGCCATGGGGATCACACTGGTTTGCGGAGCTGTCTTGATGGCCTTGTTCAGGCATGAAAAGACGGAAACCATGAGCCAGCGCGAGGGCATGGCCATCGTGTCCTTGGGGTGGACAGCCATCGGTCTGTTCGGGGCGCTGCCCTTTTATTTTTCCGATGCGTCCTTCATATTTGTGGATGCCATTTTCGAGTCCGTTTCCGGGTTTACCACCACCGGTTCATCGATTCTGACCAATATCGAAGGGTTGAGTCCGGGACTGCTGGTCTGGCGAAGTTTCATTCAGTGGCTAGGGGGGATGGGCATCATCGTTCTGTCCATCGCCATTCTTCCATTTTTGGGTGTCGGCGGCATGCAACTCTACAAGGCTGAAGTGCCCAGCCCTGTGCCGGACAAGCTCAAACCCCGCATCCGCGACACGGCTATGATTCTGTGGAAAGTATACGCGTTGTTCACCGTGGCCGAGACGTTGCTGCTGATGGTCGGCGGCATGACCTTTTTCGATGCCTTGAACCATGCCTTTACCACCATGCCCACGGGTGGTTTTTCAACGAAAAACGCGTCGGTGGCCCACTTCGACAGTGTATACATCGATGTCGTCATTACTGTGTTTATGCTGCTGGCCGGCATCAACTTCTCACTTCACTACCAGCTTCTGAAGGGTCGCCCGCTGGCATTCTGGAAAGATTCGGAATGCCGGTTCTACCTGGCCATGTGCCTGATTTTGACCCTTGTCGTTTGGGCTGACATCTACCGAACGGTGTATGCCGATGCCGGCCAGGCCCTGCGATACGCGGCTTTTCAGGTCGTTTCCATTGTGACCACCACCGGCTACGCGACGGCTGATTATGAATTGTGGCCGGGCATGTCTCAGATCATTATCTTCCTGTGCATGTTCGTGGGCGCGTCGGCAGGTTCCACCGGTGGTGGTATGAAGTGCCTTCGCATCATGCTTTGCTTCAAGTACTGCTACAAAGAACTCTTTTCCATGATCCACCCGCGGGCCGTCTCCCACATCAAAATAGGCGGTAAAACGGTGCCCGAGGATGTCGTGAGAAGTGTGCTTGGATTCCTGGCGCTCTACATGGCCCTGTTTGCCCTGTCAACCGTACTCCTGGCTGGTACTGGGGTCGATTTTGTCACCGCCCTTGGTGCGGTGGCCGCCACGATCGGCAACATCGGGCCGGGTTTTGGCATGGTGGGGCCGGTCGAAAATTTTGCCCAGATTCCCTACTGGGGAAAATGGCTGCTCTCCTGGTGCATGCTCCTGGGGCGATTAGAGATTTACACCCTCATTATCGTCGTCGTGCCCGAATTCTGGCGCAAATGAAGAAAAGAGGTCCATACTCGACTGATATACCCCCATGGACCCTAAAAAAATTGTATCGCCAATTTTCATATTGACAAACAGTGGTCGGGCGTGTACTTACGTTTTTTCTTTTGGGCCGTTAACTCAGTCGGTAGAGTATCTGCCT
>JAQYWF010000362.1 GCA_030145105.1 Desulfosarcina sp. | reverse complement strand
GGGGAGGCCAAAGGCTTCCAACGCGGGAACGAACTCAGTCACCGGAGAAATGCTAATGCGAGCCATATCCAGGGCACCGATCTGCACCCCGCTCTTCACCGGTTGCGGGCCGGTGTGTGGTGGTGCTTAAAGCAGACCGGATGGATCCCAATGCATGGCTGGCCATGCCGAGTGTAACGCTTGTGAACGGCGAGCCTGATGGGGAGCGGGGACAGCCTTTCAGAATCTCCCGGTTCAGAGACATGGAGATCAAGGCCATGGATCAGGCGGACCCTTCATCCTTTAACGCCGCCACCGTCTATGTGTTTGATTCCTCCGGGGCCAAGATTCTGGAAAAAGATTTCCCCATCGATCTGCCTGCTCCCAAACCGGATCCAGCGCCCGTTTCCACGCCAGCGATTCAACCCGTCAAGTCGTCCGGGAAAACGGCTGTCCCGGCGATCCCAGAGGGATCGACGTCAGCCAATGTTCCGCTCGATCCAACTGAACCATTGGCGGATTCGGAACAAACGGTGGGCAGTCTGCCAATGACACCCACCCGGGAAACCGATGCCGGGGACGCGTTGCCGACGGTACCGACCAGCAGGCCGGTAGATGACCCATCACTGACAGAAGGTGTTGAACCGGCAAAGAAAGAAGACGTCCGTTCCCGGTTTTAAAATCCGGGAAAAGTGATTTTCCGGACCCGTTCAATCCCATGGCTACGACCCAGTTATCAGGAGAGCGGATGTGAAGGACAATGGTAATAAGTTTTCCATCATCGACAAAGGGATGACCGTAGACGGTTCCTTGGTAGGCAAGGGCAATCTGGTGGTGAAGGGGTCGGTCAAGGGCACCCTCACCGGTGAAAGCGTGGTCATCAGCGAGGAGGGTCACATTGCGGCAGACACCAAAGTCGACAACTTGACGGTCGGAGGCAGTTTTGAGGGCCGTGTGGAAACGTCGGGACAGTTGGTGATTCTTGCCACGGGGAAATGCACCGGTGAGATCATTTGCGGGGATCTGGTGCTAGAGGCCGGCGGCCGCCTGGATGCACGGGTGACCTGCTGCGGGCCGGCTCAGGGAAAAAAATAGTGCCGATCCGGTCATTCACCGCCGGCTTCAAACAGGCGGGCGTATCGGTCGAAACGAATGTTGACGGTGTTAAAGTTGTCGAACGTGACGTCGCTAAACGGCAGCCCTTCCTTTTCCCTCAGGATCTCGAATATGCCCAGATAGCTGAAAAGAATGCGCCGCTTCCAGCTTAACCCCAGGGCGTGGACAATTCGCATGATCGTGTCCGGTGAGCCTTCGATTTCTAGAAAGCTGCCAAAGGGCATGGTGTCCATACACAGGGTGGCGTCGCTTAGCTGCCAGGTTTCGCGCCATTTTTGGTAGATTTGGCAGCGAATGTAGCCTATGGCATTCAAGATGGCGTCCATGGTGTCGAAATCGCTGACCCCCACTTCCAGTTCCCGGTGAATCTTAAAACGGGCGTCGGGCGCTGGTGGTGGAGATTTGAAGGTGAGCGTGGTGCCCTGGTCTTTTCTTAAACGCAACAGACAGTTGTTTTCCAGTAACCGACCGTCTTTGGTTTCATAGCGGATATTATGCTCGAATGTGCGCTCACCGATGCACGCGGCGCCGAGATTCTGGAGGCGGCCCCGTAGGCCGGATAAATTAGGAATGCCAAATTTCAATTCAATTTCAAGATGTTCCATGATCACTGGAAAATCGCAGAAATCATCGTCGTTGTCAAAACAATAGATCTCCAGACGAATGAAAACGGTGGGTTGATGTCTTTTCCCGGCCTACTTTTTTCTTGACACATGTGGGATTATCTATTAATAGTCGCTGATTCTAAGCAACGAACAGGAGTAAACACGGTGAAAAAATATACTTACAGCGCAAAAGACTCTGATAATCAAAACAAATGGTGGGTGGTTAATGCCGAGGGTGCAATCCTTGGCCGGCTGGCCTCCCAGATTGCCGCCGCACTGCGCGGTAAAAACAATCCGCTTTATACCCCCCATGCGGACCTGGGTGATTCGGTGGTGGTGATCAATGCCGAGAAGATCGTCCTGACCGGTAGAAAAATGGACCAGAAGAACTACTACCGCCACAGCGGCTACATCGGCGGATTAAAGACCATTACCGCCAAAAAACTGATTGAGAAAAGGCCTGAAGATGTGATCCGGTTCGCTGTTAAAGGCATGCTGCCCAAAAATAGTTTGGGGCGCAGGCTGTTTAAGAAGCTCAAGGTATACGCCGGGGATCAGCATCCCCATGGGGCCCAGCAGCCGGAAATGATGAGCATCCAATAAGTGCAGGGGAAACCATAGCCTAAAGTCGATTACTGGGGAATTACATGGCAACAGAAAAAACAAATTACGCTACCGGAAAAAGAAAGAGTGCCATCGCTAGAACATGGATCAAGCTCGGCACCGGTGTCATTACTGTTAACGGTCGGCCTGCGGATGAGTATTTTTCAGTGAGCACGGCCAGGACCATTCTGAGGCAGCCGCTGGCCCTGACCAATAATCTGGATGCCTTCGACATTAATATCAAAGTCCATGGCGGTGGTATTTCTGGACAGGCGGGAGCGGTGCGCCATGGCATCACCAAGGCCCTGATCCTGTTCGATCCCGATTTACGACCCTCACTGAAGCGTGCCGGTTTCGTCAAACGGGACCCGAGAGAAAAAGAGAGAAAGAAATACGGACAGAAGGGCGCCAGGGCCCGGTTCCAGTTCTCTAAACGTTAATATTATCATTTCATTAAATCTAAAAAAGGGAGTAGATCCTATTCTGCTCCCTTTTTGTGTTAGACCGACACGATCTGCTGCTCCGCGTGCGTCAACTGGTCGAGACCGCTTTGGGTGACCACATGGGTGTTCTCGATTCCGACGACCCCTTTGCCCGGAAAGACCAGCTTCGGCTCCAGTGCGATCACCATGCCCTCCTCCAGTTCAGTCGTCTGGCCATGGGCCAGAAAAGGAAATTCATCCAGTTCCAGCCCCACGCCGTGACCGATGAATCGTATACGGTCGGACCCGGCACCCATGAAATACGCATCAACCCCTTTCCGGGCGGCAATTTCAATGGCCGCCGAATAAAGATCCCCGGCGCGTGCGCCGGGCGTCGCCATGGCTTTGATCTGCTCCTGCAGGTCCAGCATGTGGGCATGGGCATCCACCAGCTGCTGCGGCGGGCGTCCGATGGCATAGATCCGGGTGTGGTCGCTGATGTAGCCCTTCCAGGCAAATACATAATCAAACAAAATCGGCTCATTGCGTCTTATTTTTCGGAAACTGGGCCCCTGGGCAACGGCAGCGCTGACGGATGCGCCACCGGTGGGAGAGGCCAGGAAACTGGGCACCGCTGCGGCGGAACCGGACATGAGGTGTCCATAGAACATTTCCGCGCCCCACAGGCGCATGCGCACGATGCCCTGGTGGCCCAGTCGACGGGCCTGAGCTTCAACCATCCCGGCCAACTCGATTTCAGTTAATCCCTCGCGCAGCAGGTTAGGTACCGTTTGTGCCACCTGATCGGAAAAGGCTGCCGCCTGCCGAATCAGATTCAGTTCGTGAGTGGACTTGACTGCACGGATCATGCGGATCGGTAAGGAGACATCCCGAATGTCCATATCGGGAAACAGCCGTTTGTAGGAAAAATAGATGTTGGTCGGCAATACATCCAGTTCCATGCCCATGACGGTTGGCGGTTCCAGGCCGTTTGCCCGAATCAGGGTCATCAACTGTTTGGGGCTGTTTAACGAAAGGATGGTTGAAAGGGGAGACTCAGCTTTGGCTCGCTGCAGGCTCTTGCGAACCATCAGCATCGGTGGGCCCTGGGCGGGTATGTAGAGATGCGATTGCTGGATGGTCCCTGCGAAATAAAAAAGATCCGTATTTTGCAGGATTAACGCGCCGTCGATACCCTCCTGCAGCAGCCGTCGCTGGAGTTTTTTGATACGATCGTCTATTTCCGTTTTCGGCGTAGAAAAGCCTTGGTCGATCATGGGGGTGGCATCCTTTCTCAACGTTTGCAGGCTGCATATGAATGAACAGGTCGAAAGGTAAACTTGAAAATAAGACCCCACTTAAGGCAAAGTCAAGCGTCCATGCGCACTGAGGTTGTGAATGTGTCCATTTACGATGCCGGCTCGATAGGGGCGGGGCGTGTCCAAAGCCTCGAAATTTTCAGCTGTTGAGCAAACACAGGCAGCCGAAAGGACGAAGGTGTCAAGGCGTAATGGCCATCCGTGCGTCTTCCCTTGACTTCACCGGTCCTTTTGCCTAATCTAACGTGAATTCCATTCGTTATGTACAGAGCTGAATCACTATTCCACCTGAAACCCAGATAATTATAATCCAGGCCGGCAATAGCGGCCCCTGTAGGTACGACCGCCACATATGACCGTAAGACGCTTTCTCATCATCGCACCGGCTATTGTTTCGCTTGTGCTGATGCTCTCATATTTCTGGGTGCCCACCTATGAGGAGCAGACCCGGGGGAATCCGGATCGGCTGGTGCAATTTATCACCAGTTCTTCCGGTGATGCAGCCATGCTCAACCCCATTCTTTCTGCCGACAGCGCCAGCAGTCAGATCAACGGGCTGGTATTTGAAGGTCTCATCGACCGGGATGAAAACCTCCAGTTTCGCGGCCGGGTGGCGCAAGGCTGGGAAATATCCGAACATGCATTTTTTTACATCAACAACCTTGCCGCCACGGCCCGCTGGGGACTCATCGACCCTTTGGTTCTGGTCTCAAAACTTCGAACCGCCCTGGAACCTAACATGCCTGAATGGCAGCATGTCAAAAGCGTAGACTTGTTGCCTGCGGAAGATATCACCCACACCTTTTCGATTGATGAAGGAGAAAGCACCACGCCCATCACCCTTCGCTATGGTGGTCAGGTCGATAAACTGCCCGGTCAGGTGTTCGTTCGCCCGTTGTTGCGCAGTGTTGCCTCCGGCAGTAGCGGGAGTGCGCGTGAACACACCATCGGCTATGGTCGTGTTGCCTAAACTTAACCAGGTGCCAGTTGAGAAACTGTTGAGGATGTTGGGGGGCGCTTCGCCCAGCTGGCGGTGCTGGTCGGCGGTGTGGGTCGAGACGATCACCTTCTCGAAACTGGCCTCGGCGATCACCTCGACATGGGC
>JAQYWF010000327.1 GCA_030145105.1 Desulfosarcina sp. | reverse complement strand
GCCCGAGTTTAATGGTCAGTGGACTGGCGCTGGCTCAGAAATGATGCACTTCGCTATCGACCGGCACAATGCGTTTATAAATCACCTGTTTATGGATTGGTCCGTAAGGAGGATAGGTCTCAAGGAGCTGTGGACGCTCAAGTGGCATCGAACGTTCGACACGAGCGGCTTCTGGACAAAGGTAGGTGGGGCTCAGCCGGGTGACTGGCCGAGCTGGATGAGAAATTTCAAGGACTATTAGCTAACTCAAACCGACCGGTTTTAAACTGTCATGCTGTCCAAAGGACTCCTTACGGAGAGCAAAGCGAAGCATCCGGCGATTGGCCCGAGTGGATGAGCAAGTACAAAGAGTATTAATGGGTAAAAATAGTTTCGGGCACAGTCTCGTGGAATGACGCAAATGAAGAGTCATGCTTCTCCAAACCCAGAGAAGCGCGCAAGTGTATGACATGATAATAGCGAAAATGCTGACATGAATGTTCTATCTGATTTCTTTATTAACCATTTTATGAAGGAGGTACCATTATGAAGCTTAGAAAGAGAATTATTGGGAGCATGCTGTTTCTGCTGGTAGGCATGCAGGTTCACGGGGCCGACATAATTGAAGATTTCCGCTCCGTGACCAGTAATGTAAACATCGCCGCAGAAGGACAAACCAGTTCGCTGGGCCTGGTCAAACATGAAGGTTCCACGTATGCCTGGGGCGGGTGGAACAACGCTCCTGCCGATGGCACCAATATCCAGCTCCGGTATATCAATAGCGGTGAGATCCAATATCGAGGCGATGCCTCGCTGGCCGGCTCCTATTTGCTGAGTCGATTCGGCGTTACCTGCAAACTCGATATCATCGAACTCAACAAGACGCGGAGCAGTCGCAAGCTATCCTTCCTGGTGCGCGATGCCGCCACGGGAAACTGGTACATCTCCGATATCGTGGATCAACAAGCGGAAAGCAGAGCCCATTACAGCGTCGCGGAGATGCCCTGGTGGCCCGTGACCGGCGGCAACGCCGAACTCAATGGGGATACCTTTGTGCCTCTATCCTTTGGCGACGAAATCGCCTGGCCTGATATCTCCATCGATGGCGCTGGTGTCCATTGCGACGGGGAAGGCGAGGGCGTCCTGGAATGGGATATCATCAAGTTTCTGGAATCCGGCAGCAATCAGCCACCCGAGGTAACAGCCGCCGGGGCTCTGTTTGCGTATCTGACCGAAGGCGGTGTAGCCGAGGTCAACGCCGTTGCTACAGACGACGGTTTGCCCGACCCGCCCGCTGCCTTGACCTTTACCTGGAGTGTTTTGCAGCAGCCCGAGGGCGCGACTGTGACATTTACACCCTTCGACGGTCCTATCGATCCCGATGCCACGGGGACCTTCCATTTTGCCCAGGCCGCCTTCGACACGGTCGGCAAGTACACCCTGCAAGTCGAGGTCAGTGACGGGGAAATAACCGCAACCGATACGATACGTATCGATGTCTATCCCAAGGCCTTTGAACCTATTACCCTGACGCCAACGGATGATGCCTATACCCAGGCGAACGCGGGCGCTGAAACACACAACAATACCAATTTGATAGTCAATTCTGGCAATCGCCGGAGGTCCTACATCAAGTTTGACGTGTATGGCTTCAGTGGGCCTTTTTATGTAACAGGCGCTATCAAGGATGCCAAACTAAGGCTTTATGCCGTGACTGACATAGATAACACCAGCGTTTATCAGGTGAGCTATGGTCCGAGCGGCGAGTGGTTTGAGGATGAGATTACCTGGACCAATGATGACCTGGTCTGGGGCGATGTCCTGGATCAGGAGGCTCCCATCACCATGAGAACCTGGTATCAGTTTGATGTCTCGGCTATGGGCATCGGTAAAGACGGAAAGGTCACATTCGGCCTGGATGCCCCGGGACAGTTAGAAAACGGGATCTGGGGTGCCAAGGAGACCCCAAACCTGGACCCGCAATTGGTCTTGTTGGTCGATGAGGATCAGGCCTATGCCCCCCTGCCACTTAATGGGGAGATGGAAATCGATCCGCGTACGGAATTTACCAGTTTGAGCTGGTACCCCGGGGCCGAAGGCGCGAAGGCCACGTCGAATACCGTGTATATGAGTACAGATCCGGATCCCTTTGTCAATCCCATGGCCGGATTCCCACAGACGGTTGCCAAGGAAGCCGCAAACACCAGTTGGCTGGAGCTGAATCTCAGCGCGGAATTGGACACCCATACGACCTATTACTGGGGCGTGAACAATGGTCTGACCGAAAGCGACATCTGGTCCTTTACCACCATGAAGGTCCATCCGGACTCCCCGATCAGTCTCACTCCTGAAGATGGTGCCACTGATGTGATCATTCCGGATGTAGCCTTCACTTACACAACCCTGGAAGGTGTGCCGGCGAATGCCTATCACCTGTATGTCAGCGCAGATCCGGCACTGGTAGAGGCCCTGGACGAAAGCGTCAAGATCGCCAATGTGCATGAAGGCTACGATCCTGATACGGGAATCGATGCCCGCGGCCTGGTGGATTTTGCCCCCCTGACCACTTACTACTACCGGTTCGAAGGGACCGACGGCGCAGGTGGATCCTGGCCCGGTGCCGTCCAGAGCTTTACCACCGGCTTCTTCGTGGGCCTGGAAGAGCTCGAGAACGGACTGACCGACGATCAGCGGGGTGTTGCCTGGACCGGTAATGTAGCATTGGAAAACGATACCGCGGTGGTATTCCGCGGCAGCGCTTCTCTGCGGCTTGATTATGCCGCCGGTACCTCGCATGCAACAGCAACCTTCACCCGGGCGCGGGATTGGGATAATCCCAATATGGAGGTGTTGACCCTGTTTGTGCGCGGCTCGGCCGCCAACCCGGCGGCAACCATCTCAGTGACATTGGAAGATGCAACCGGTGCGACGGCCACGCTCGCAACCTCCGCGGATGCAACGGCTGAAGATCCGTGGCAGGCTGTCAATCTGTCCCTGGCCGACGCAGGGATAGATCGAGCTAATATCAAGCGGTTGGATATTGCGACAGACAGCACAGGATCGGGTACACTCCATGTTGATGATATCCGATTCTATGCACCCATAGATGAAACCCAACTGCTCGGATTCCTGGTCCGTTACCCCTTTGATGCCGATGGCGGCGATGCGGGCGTTGGCAATCTGGACCTCACCCTGCGCGGCGATGCCAGTATCGATACTGCAGACGGGGTGAAGGGTGCCGGCTCACTCCGGCTGAGCGGGGCGGGCCTGGCCCAGAGATCCGGCGACAACAACCTGCCCACAGTACACTCCGCCCTGACGATCTCGCTGTGGCTCAAGGAAGACGGAACCATGCCCGATAAACCCTGGAAGGGCATATTCAGCAACGGGGTTGATAACCCGGATCAGCTCTTTTCATTCAACCTGTTACGTGCCGCCAAGAACCGGATTAGATGGAGTATTAAACCGAACACCACCCCGAATGACAGGCTCTGGTATTTCAACGGCACTGACGGCCCGGATACCCGGGACGGCAAGTGGCACCATATCGTGGCCAGCTATGAGGACGGTGTCGGTTATAAACTCTTTGTGGACGGTCTCCTGAGGGTTTTCGAAGAGGCGAACGGCCATATCGAACTTCCCGGAGACGGCTATGGTCTCATGGTCGGTGCCAAGGATGCGGACCCGAGTGCGCCGCTGGGGATGATGACCGACCGTCTTTTCTCCGGTTGGATCGATGAGATCGTATGCTACGACAGAGTCCTTGCGGATGCTGCTGTCGACCTGATCTACCGACAAGGCGTGATCATCGAGGGCGACCTCAACGGTGACGGTGTGATCGACTGATGCAGACGGTGTAAAGAATGATCGTAAGCGGGGGCCATGCCGGCATGAGATGTGGCATGGCCCCGTTATTGGCCTGAAGACGACAAGGACGTAACAGGACACCAGCAGCAGGAAGGGACAAACGCGATGAGGCGACGTACCTTTTTACAGCGGATTGGCATGGTGACTGCGGCCTGGTGTACCGGGGCGCGGGGGTGGAGCCAGAGCAGACCCACACGGCCCAACATCCTCTTTATCATGGCCGACGATCACACCTGGCAGGCTGTTGCCAGTTACGGCAGCCGGCTTAAAGAGGTCTGTCCAACCTCGAACATTGATCGTATCGCTCAAGAGGGGATGATGTTAAAGAACTGCTTCTGTACCAATTCGATCTGCACACCCAGTCGGGCCAGTATCCTGAGCGGACAATACAGCCATAAGAACGGGGTCTATACCTTGGCCGATGACTGGGACCCAAATCACCGGCCCAACCTGGCCATAAAAATGCAAGAAGCGAATTATGAAACCGCAGTCATCGGCAAATGGCACTTACATACCGAACCACAGGGATTTGATTACTACCACGTCCTTCCTGGACAGGGCGAGTACTTTGACCCCAAGCTAAAGGAAAAGGGCAAACCGTGGCAGGATCATAATGCCGGCGGTCAAATTCATAGAGGGTATTGCGCAGATGTAATCATGGATCAGACCCTTAAATGGCTGAAGACCCGCCCGGCCCAAGGGCAAAAGCCATTCTTCTTAATGTGTCACTTTAAGGCCCCCCACGGGCTTTGGGAATATCCATCGCGTCACGAACACCTGTTTGATGGTGTAGATATCCCGGAACCCCCCAGTCTATTTGAAGACAAAAGCGATCGGTCCCCGGGATCGCGGGATTACGGTTCGACTCTTTCTACCAAGAACAGTATTCGGAATCGGGTCAAGCGTATGGAGAACGACTGGTGGCCTACCGGAAAGCTGGATACGGCCGGTATGACCGATCAGGAAATGACCAGGGCGGCCTATCAAAAGTACCTCAAAGACTACTTGCGCTGTGTGGCTGCGATAAACGATAATGTCGGACGCATATTGGATTATCTGGACCGCTCCGGATTAACCACTAACACCCTCGTTATCTATACCGGTGATCAAGGGATGTTTCTGGGTGAGCACGACCATGTGGATAAACGCTGGATGTTTGAAGAGTCGCTGCGCATGCCCTTTCTGGTTCGCTATCCCCGTGAAATCCCAGCCAATTCTATCAATGATGACATTATCAATAATGTAGATTTTGCCCCCACCTTACTGGATTACGCTGGAATGAAAGCACCGACTGCCATGCAGGGCCGATCCTTTCGTGCAATTCTGAGGGGACATGCACCGCCCGATTGGCGTCAGGTAACGTATTATCGCTATTGGATGCACCGGGCCCATCACGATGTGCCAGCGCATTACGGTATTCGCACCAAGCGTTACAAACTCATTTTCTTTTATGGATTGGCAGTTCATCCTAAATTGAATCAGAAACAATCCCGAGGTAACGCTAGCCGGCAGGATCCCAAACTGTTGCACCAGGTTTCAGGCTGGGGTAACAAACTCCCGGATCCCACACCTGCAGCCTATGAGTTGTACGACCTGGAAAAGGACCCACACGAATTAATGAATGTATACCATGATCCCACCTATGGTGAGGTCGTCAAACGTCTAAAGCAGAAACTCTTCCAAATCAAGCTGGAACTCGGTGATACGGATGAGCCGTACCCCGCACTGATGCACATACGCGAGCAAGTCAATTGAAACAGGCTAAGGTGTCGGGGAAAAAAGGCTTTTCCCTGAATTGACTCTATACTAAAGTGGTCTCTAAAATCGGCGTTATCTAGGAGCTTGTCCGAGTAATTCGTTCGAACAACACTCTTCTGACTATTTATAGCTCTCATTTTTCAGCTGGCAGGATAAAACGTTTCGCCACTGCTGCATTTGCAGGTTTCTTTGAGAAAACGGACAGCATGATCGCTATAACACAACAGCTTGTCCCCATAGTCTCAGGCTGCAACAGCATATTGGGCTCCAAACACCTTCAAAAGGTTGTGCGTCATACAAACCAATGTCCACTCACCACGCATCTTATCAAGTC
>JAQYWF010000157.1 GCA_030145105.1 Desulfosarcina sp. | reverse complement strand
ATGGTGGTGGTGCCGCCCGTGGCCGCATATTTAAGAAACTCGCCGGCAGTGAACGACGAGGCCACATGCGTATGGCCGTCGATAAACCCGGGAATGAGAGTGGCGCCGCCGGCGTCGATGACCGCGGTGGCGTCGCCGATGGCAGACCCGACATCCGGCCCCACGCAGGCAATCCGCTCGGCGCAGGTACATACCGATTGATTGTCCAGTATCTCACCCGTGTATACGTTAAGGAGCCTGGCATTAACGATGGCCAGGTCGCCGGGCGTGCGTCCCAGGGCCACATCGATCAGTTTCTGATATTGGTTGTGGTTCATAATGGGTCATCGCTCCATTTCAAAGATCTATGGGATGGAAATGATCTCATTTGAGACGTTGTCCACGACAACCGGGGTTTCAAGGTATTTCAGAACGGGCTCGGAGCCATATTTCCCGCGTACGAACGCCCGCCATTCATCGGTGTACAGACGATCTGCATCTTCGCGCGATTGCCACAGGTAGACGCCGCCGGCTATGGTGCCGTCCGGGACAAGATAATAGTACTTGCGAATCAATCCAGGCAAACCCTGGTATTTGGGTGCCGTGCTTAAAAAAATCTCGCGGGCCTGCTGGCTAGAAATCGGTTGCGGGAGTCCAAATTCAACAATGACGGTAATCATGAATATCTCCTTTGTTCTGCTTATCAGACAACCCACGAACGTGGGTTATGCAACGCATCGATCAGTTAGCGACCCTTCTTTGCAAGGGCAGCTTTCAGAGTCTTGACTTTTGGCTCGTCCCGTCCCCAGGCGCGGCAGCTCCCCAGGAGAGAATCAAGGCCTTCGACCGCTTCCAGGGAACCAGGCAGGGGCTGCCGACTTTTGCGTTTGTGGGCCACATGGCCCTGGAACGCGGCCTGGCTCATCACGATAAGAAGATGGGTCAGATGGACGCAGCCCTGCTCACCACCCATCATCGCACGCACCTTTTTCTTGAATCCGGAGCGTATTTCAAGGCCGATGACCTGTTGAATCATTTCCAGGGTGCTGCGGCAAATTTCAAGGGGAACATGCACCATTTCCGCTTCGGCATCCAGGATGGTGGGCGGGGTGCCTCCCAGTTTGAGCCGAATAGCCATATGATGCACCGGCCTCTGCTCTATTTTTTCTCCGGTCAGGGCATATACGGGCTGCAACCGGTCCTCCCGGAGCCACCCCTCGACCAGGATGGCGTCATCATCCAGGGCATAGCTTTTCATCTCTATGGATCGGCTGTGGAAGGGGTTGCCGGTTATCAGGTCTTTCAGGGAACTCATGGCACCTCAATAATGTCATTATTGACCGTAAACCCGGTGGCACAACCACCCCGCCACCTTTTTACCGGGATCCGGTCTTCATCCCGTCGTCGATCAGGTCCAGGACCGTCTGCTTCTCTTCCGGGAATTTATAGCCTTCATAGCTGTGGGTGAACAAAAGCCGGCCATCACGGTTTTTCCAGTAGTTGCCGGCATGATCGAAACAGACCCGGCCGGTGACTGACAACGCCTGCATGGTCAGGCGCAATTCACGCAGTTGTTCCCCGGGGGTCAGCATCTCGAAGGTCTGCTCGGCCATCTCCCGGGCCATGGGGGTACCGGGCCAGGGGCGAAACGGGCGGGATCGGATGTAGTGCGGATCGATCTCGCTGAGCACGCGGGCCGTGTTTCGGGCATGATCCTGCCAGCGGGTTTTGCCGCCCAGACCGGGCATCCAGTATTCCGAGAGCTGGAAACCCGCATCCAGGGCCTTTCGGCCGCCGTTGATATGGATCTCGGCCGTGGCGCCTTTGTGGATTTTTTCGAGCACCGCATCATCCCCGCTTTCCAATCCCACATGCAGCCGGTCCAGGCCGGCCCGGCGAATGGCCTTGAGGTCATCCAGGGATTTTTGCACCAGGGTTTTAGACCGCGCATAGGTGGTAACCCGGACGATGGAGGGAAACCTGCTGCGCAGATACCCCAATACCTCAATCAACTGGTCGGTTTTCATGATCAGGCTGTTGGCGTCCTGCAGAAACACGGTTTTGCCGCCGGACAGCAACCAATGGTAAAGCATGGCAAAGCCCTGGTGGCGGTTCAGTTCGGGGTATTTCCCGATCAGGGCCATGGCGGCATGCTGAGTCACGTCACCGTTTTGTCCCCGCTGCCGCGACAACGCCGCGAGGTCGTCACGCACGGCTGCCATGGCATCGATATCCTGTTTGATTTCAACAACCGATCGCACCTGGAATTTCTCGGTTTTATACATGCCGCAAAAGGTGCAGCGGTTCCACGGGCAGTTGCGTGTCAGGCGGACCAGCAGGGAGTTGCTGCCACCCTCGCTGGGAGGCCGGTAAACGCCTGTTTCAAATTCGTATTTGTCCAAAGCGGATTGAGTCATTGTCTTACCTTTTGCCCGGTTTCCATTGTTCGGTGCCGGCGTGCATGGGATCCTCAGCCCCTGTCACGATAGCGGATCAAATTCATGGCCATCATTGTCGCCACGACCTCACGCGCCTGGTTGAGCATTTCGCAAAAGGAGAACAGCACCCCCCGATCGGGTTTGCTGCGCGACGGTTTGACCTTGTGTACAGTGACACGCAGGGTGAGCGCATCGCCGGGCCGCACCGGTTTTAGCCAACGCAGCGCATCGACACCCGGGCTTCCCAGGCTGGCCCTGTCTGGCAGATAGTGCTCCACAAACAGCCGCATGAATAGGCCGCAGGTGTGCCAACCGCTGGCGATCAACCCGCCGTATACCGTTTGCCTGGCACCATCCGGATCGGTGTGAAAAAGCTGCGGATCAAACTGCTTGCCAAATTGGACGATCTGCGCTTCGGTGATACTGACCGACCCGAACTCATGGACGGCGCCGGTTACATAGTCTTCCAGGTAGCGTTCCTGCGGCGTGGTGCTGAAATGGCCTGTTCGCATTTGAGTGATTCCTTGTGCAGCGGTCTTTAAACCCTGATCGCCGGGTTACTGTTTAAGATGCATCGTATCGACCGAGTTTCACCTACCTGCCGACATTCTTTCCGGCCCTTCAGAGCAGCCGCCGGGCATACTGGTCGGGCATGCCTGCAGGTTTGAACCCGGCCATGGCCGCCTCAATGTCATAAGCCACAAAACGGACGGTCAAATCCCAGGTCTCCGTATCCCAGAGCACATATTTTGCCCGGTTATCTCCGTCGCGGGGTTGGCCCACCGCTCCGATATTGATGATATGGCGCCTGGACCGGTCCATGACGTGCTGCCCTTGTTCCAAGGTGTGGCGCATTGCACGACGGCCGTCCCAGCTGATCCGTTCCAGTTCATGGGTATGCCCGACGAAAGCCACCGCCTCGGAAAATTGTGAAAAAAGATCAGCCAGGTCATCTTCCTTGATTTCGTAGAGGTATCTGAATGCAGAATCCGGCGGCAATCCGTGCACGAACAGACAGCCGTGCCGGATCAGAAACCGCGGCAACTCACGGATATAGGCCACGGTTTCTCCGGAAACCAACTCACAGGTCCGATGGAGAGCCTCACGTGATAGGGGATTGAACCATTGGCGGTATTTGGCTTGCACCACAGCCAACTCGTGGTTGCCTTGAACCGATACAATGTCGCTCTTGCGAAGCAGGGCCATGCAGGCTTCCGGGGCCGGGCCGTAACCCAGTGTGTCTCCCAGTGAAATAATCTCGTCAACCCCGGGGCACCGGCTGTCAATATCCTTCAGCACCCGGTGAAAGGCCTCAAGATTGGCATGAATATCAGACAATACGGCGAGTTGCATATTCTGGAAGATACCAGAAAACCGCATCCAATGAAACTGAGAAATCACTCATGAACGGTCCGTATCCCTGCACACGACAGGTTGCGTTCAAGATCGCCAAGAAGGCTACCCCATTCAGCCGTCCGCAGATATCAGGGTATTTTTTATATCCTGTAGTTCCCGTCGCTTACCACACGCCATACAGGCGCCTGGTATTTTCCGAAACCGCTTCCATCACCACCGCTTCAGGCACACCTTTGATCTGCGCAATCGTCTGGATGGAAACCGACAGGTTTGCCGGTTCGTTGCGCGTCTGCGGGGCGGGGCCCAACACCGGGCTGTCCGTTTCGACCAGCAGACTGGCAAGGGGGAGCCGTTTGACCAGTTTTTGTTTCTGTCGGGAACGGATGACCGAGGGGGGGATCGAAAAAAAATATCCTGCTTCAACCGCCGGCAGCGCGGCACCGGCCTTGCCGTCAAAGGCATGCATCTGGACCCGGGGGGCACTGTTTTCCAGCAGCAGGGCGATTGCATGACGGCCGGCGGATCGTGAATGAATGTTCAACGGCAGATCCAGCACCTTGGACAATTCAACAAACCGTTTTAAAATTTCTCTTTGCACCTCTTTTTGGGAATCTTCCTTGACTACCCAATAATCCAGTCCAACCTCACCGATCGCAACCAGATGTGAGCGATTCAGGCGGATAAAAGCGACCATCTCATCGGCCTGATCCAGATCGAGAATCGTCGGATAGAGCCCGGCCGCCGCCTTGAGCATGGGATAGGTATTGGCCAGCTCTACATTCTTGCGGGCATCACCGAGGTTTTCGCCAACAGCGACGATCGCCACCACGCCGGCCCGTTGTGCACGTGCCAGCACCTCGGCCCGGTCCAAGTCAAAGTCAGGAGCACAGATGTGGGCATGCACATCCACGAGTTGGGTGTCTGGCATAGGCTATGATGTTGACCGTTCTTTTACATTTCTATCAGTTGGCATTTTTTTGGGTCTTTTTGTTTGCACCCAATGGCGGCATGGATGGCGCCATCCAACCGGTCCATGTCACCATAGCCGAGGTCGCCCCGGCAAATTTCAGTAATGATGCCCTTTTTTCAATATGGGCAATCAAATCGTTGGCTGAATTGATTCAGCACCCCCAGCAGGGCCTCGGGCAAGTTTTGCCTGGCCTGCCGAACGATATCGGCGGGCATCGTTTTGTAATAGGCCTGGGCAATCGCACCGGCGATGCAGGCCATGGTGTCCGCGTCACCGCCTAATGAGATGGCATTTTTCACTGCGGTTGCGTAGTCTTCAGAATCAAGAAAGGCGATGATGGACTGGGGAACGGAACCCTGGCAGGAGACATCGAAACGATAACCCGCCCTGATATCATCGACGCTGCACCTCAGATGGTAGGCGAACCGGGTTTCAATCTGCCTTCGTATGGTCGCTTTGTCCGCATCTTTCCTGGCCAGAAAAACGGCCAGCGCGGTTGCCTGGGCGCCTTTGATGCCTTCCGGATGGTTATGACTGACCTCGGCGGATCGTTTGGCATGGACCAACACATCTTCAATGGACTCGAAAGCGAACCCCACAGGAGACACCCGCATGGCCGAACCGTTGCCGTAACTATAATAAGGAATGCTGTAGGGGTCCCAGATCCAGTGCCAGAACGATCCGCCGTAGGGCAGATTGGGGAAATTTCGGGCAAAGCACTTGATCTCCGCGCGATAATCCGTGCAGCGGATAATGGCGTTGGCGACCGCGAGGGTCAGGACCGTATCGTCGGTAAACCCCGCCACCACCAGGGGAAATGCAACCGTTTTAATCGGGCGGCTTTCATAGGGAGATCCGATCATGTCACCGGCAATTGCTCCGATCATGTTTAGATCCTCGACAGGTTGATCAACATCAGACAATTTGTTCGGCTGCAGCACATTGGCAGCCGACACTGTCTGCTTTGCACATCAACGCGAACTGAAAGATCTGCAGCAAACTCGGAAATCGCTCAATCGAGGCAGGGCTGGGGTGAAGGCATCAACGTATGGTTAACCGCCGCGTGAAATTTCGGATAGGCTTGAAACGCGTTATCTGTATAATAAGCAAAAGGTTTTCCGACATCAAGTTATTTTTGTATGAATTTATCCTGCCCGGCGCCTTTAAGCGCTGACCCGCCTCTCCGGGTGCCGGATTCCCGTCCTGACTTTGCGAACCCGGTCCGGTTTGCCATGGGAGCGCTTATTCCCGGCGTCCCTGACCTGGACCCGCCGGCCGTCGAACGGGACGTCCTTCAGGCTGCGCCGGACTTTGTCGGCTGCAGCGCGGGCCACCTCGAAAAACGAGAATTCGCGTTTGAGTTCAATCCGGCCGATCTGCCGGGAGCGGATGCCGGCATTGTCGCACACCAGGCGTACGATGGCGCCTTCATTGATTTTATCCAGGCGACCGACATTGATGAAAAAGCGCTGTGCACCAGGCTCGTCCGGCCGAACCTTGCGGCCCTTGCCGGCCGGTCGAATGGCCATCGGACGCATCGCAGCGTTGATATCGCCCGCTTCGCGGTAGTCTTTAAAAACCCGGTTGACATCGGCGGCCATGAATCGCAGGATCAGCTCCTCCCGGTCGAGTCCGGCCAGAGCCTCGCTGACCGCGGGCAGGTAACCGGCAAAGGCCTTAGGGTCCACAGGCGTCTCGACGATCCGGTTCACGAAGCCGTCCAACTGCCGTTCGCAGATCGCCCGGCCATCCGGAAATTTCCGGAATTCGAAACGCATGGCGTTGGTGCGTTCCATCGCACGAAGCCGGCCGACTTCCCTGGGGGTAGACAACGCGATGGAGACCCCCGAACGACCAGCCCGCGCGGTTCGGCCGCTGCGATGGGTGTATATATCGGAATCATCGGGCAGGTTGTAGTGGATGATATGAGAGATCGCCTCCACGTCCAGGCCGCGGGCGGCCACATCGGTGGCCACCAGGAGCCGGATCGATTGCTGCCGGAATTTGCGCATGACATGGTCACGCTGGGCCTGGCTCAGATCGCCGTGGAGGGCATCGGCTGCGTACCCCTCCTGCACCAAGGCGTCCGCCACGCTCTGGGTTTCCCTGCGGGTGCGGCAGAACACCAGCCCGAAAATTCCGGGCGTGAAGTCGATAATGCGTTTGAGCCCCTGGTAGCGGTGCCGCTCGTTCATTACATAGCAGGCGTGGGTGATGTTGGGGGCAATGCGCCGGCGCCCGCCCAGCGATACCTTGTACGGATCGTCGAGATAGGTCTGGGCGATGGCCGCAACCGCCGGCGGCATGGTGGCTGAGAACAGCCAGGTCTGGCGATTGGCCGACATCTGTTTCAGGATCCGGTCGATATCCTCCTGGAAACCCATGTTGAGCATTTCATCAGCCTCGTCCAGCACGCAGGTAGCAGTATTAGACAAATCCACTGCCCGGCGCTGCATCAGATCGATCAGGCGGCCGGGCGTGGCCACGATGATCTGGCAGCCATTGCGCAACTGGCGGATCTGGTGGGCAATGCTGGCACCGCCATAAACCGCCGTCACGTGAATCCTGGGCAGGTAGCGGCCATATCGTTTAAGGTCGTCCGTAATCTGCAGGCACAACTCCCGGGTAGGACATAGGATCACACCCTGGGGGCCCTTCAGGGAGGTATCGACCTGCTGAAGCAGCGGCAGGCCGAAGGCAGCGGTTTTACCGGTACCGGTCTGGGCAAGTCCGATAAAGTCCCGGCTCCCGTTTAGCAGCTCGGGCAGGGCCGCGGCTTGAATCGGCATCGGTGCGTCGAATCCCAGCTCCTCAAGTGCGCGAAGCAGTTCATCCCTGATGCCTAATGTCTTGAAATTCATCTGTCTTGTACTCCTTTTGCTCACCACAAAAATAGCCGTCCAGCTCGATCCGGACGGCTATTTCGCTTTGAATTGGATACCGATCGCCGGCCGAATCCGATCGGCGACCGACGTGCGGTTGGGTTATCGTTGGGGCGGCTTATACCTGTATCGACGGGATTTGGCAATCATTTTGTGCCCCCCCGTCATCCGCCTCATCCGGCGGTCGGCGGCGACACACTGGAGGCGATGCACTGCTGGCTCTCCTTCAGGGGGTATTTTCCGGAGATATCCCGGTAAAAAGCCCGGATCGTGGCCATATCGGCGTCGATGTCGCCGGTTGGTTGGACAACGGGTCCGAATCCGCCGACCTTGCGCCGGTAGTCCAGAAAACCGAGCACAATGGGAACACCGGCACCGTTGGCGATGTGATAGAAACCCGTCTTCCAATAGAGCACGCGCTTGCGCGTTCCCGAGGGCGGCACAACCAGAACCAGACGGTCGCGTTCGTTGAATTTGGCGATGGACTGGGCCACCACCTGGTTCGCACGGGACCGATCGATGGGCAGCGCACCCAACCAGCGGAACAGAGGCCCCAGCGGCCAACGGAACCAGGCGTCTTTCATCATGATCACGGCATTCAAACGATAAATGAAGGCTATGCAGAGCGTAAAGATAAAATCCCAGTTGGAGGTATGGGGAGCGGCAATGATGACATACCGGGGAAGCTCCGGTTTGTGTCCCTCGGATTTCCATCCCGCGCATTTAAAAACCAGCAGGGCCAGCCAACGCACCAGCGTCCGGATAAGGATCGTTTCGTGGATGGTCATGGTTATCGCCTTGTTAAAGGTTCGAACGCCTTTCAAAACCATGCCATCGGGTTGCATCCAATTAACGGCGGGCCATTGGACCCAGGTATACCGGGGGCGGTATATGTTGGCTTTGAGACTTGTTCCGTTTGATGAGAATGACCGTTTGTATGCTATCGGTTTCCGCATGACAAAGGATTTTGCCGTTTTTACAAATGTTTTACACGGCTCTCGGTAGATCGATTGAACGGATCGGCAGGTAGCGACTCATGATGTTTTGGTGATTTCAAGGCTCCTGCGGGAGCCCCCGAGCCCCTTTTCTTTTCACCTGATTGCATCTTCCGTCGCGGCTCAATTCCGCCAGAAGTCTCCCCATCAGACTCTTCAGTGCATCAAAATTTCTTTTAAAATCCCTCACTCGCGCATCGCCACGAATGATCAGCTGCTCACCGGTGCTAAAGGCCAGATGATGCGCCCGGCCATCCAACCGGTCATGATAATTACCGCAAGACTGGCATTTGACAATAGCGCCGGATTCCGAAAAAATGGTTTGGGCAACGCTGCGCTTATGGTTTTCGTCCATTCTGAGCATCGAGAAAATGGTCATGCTGTCCGCCTTTTTGTTATCTCATACAAAAGAGCCGGGCCGGGCCTGGAAATACAGGACGGCTATTCTGTTGGTTTACGTCATACCGGCGAGGATACCCGGACCGTAGCGAAAATCCGATCCCAGTATCAAAATTAAGAATGCTCCCCCAAAATACAACCGTTTGAAAGGCAACCAGGCGGTAATCTGAAATCGACGGGTATCCTTTTCACGAGCTGGCGGCGGCAAGAATGCTTATCGTCCGAAACAGTCGGCCGTGGCATGTCCGGGGCATCGGGAGGGCCTTTTTGCCATAAATCGTCATGCGTATTCCGATTTTCGTTTTGTTTCCCGGCAATTTTTGATAGGTCAGCCGACACGTTCAGTGCCTGCGGTTACAAAAGGCGTTTGTCCATGGGATCGAAGTGGATAACACCCTGTTATTTTAGGCTTAAAAGTAAGTTGGCAGCTTCGGCATCACGGTGCTATGGAACCGGGTGCGGATAGGTGCGCGTGTGGTTTTGCCGCATATTGAACGTTTCTGGTTTATGGCCACCCATAAGGGGTAGTGTGGGTTCTTGCGATCCTAACGCCAAGCATACCCTTTTAAAGCAAATTGAGGAGAAGTCATGGACAACCAATTCAACCGCTCCGATTCCGTTTCCAAAGGCGCCTATATCATCAACAGGGCCCAGAGCGTAAAACTCAACCCCAGCGTCCTTTACGAGGCGGTGGTGGACCTCTCCTCCGAGGGGCTGTTGACCGCCAACTGCATCAACATGGCGGCAGGTATCCTGCTGGAAGATCTCGGGCTTCCCACCTATTTCTTCGAAAACATCAAGAAAGACTCCCTCAAGCATATCCTGGGATCGATCGCCACCAGCATCACCGTCAAGGACGGCAAGGTGGTCCTGGTGGGGCGGGTGGCCCACATCGACTTCGACTTGGAGCAGGAAAATAATGTTCAGCGGGTCCGCATCGCCACCCTGGAGACCCGAAACAGCATGGAAAAAATTCTGGAAAACATGATCGCCGGTCACCGGCGCGAGTACTACTACAGCCCGGAAAGCAGCTACTACACCTACATCATCCGGCCCGAAACCGTCCACGACTATCCCCGTGAGGCCTTCACGGACTCCCGGTTCCTGTTCACCCTGGCCGGGGACTACATGACCACCCCCGAGCCCACCCGGCAACGCTACGAAAAATTTATCAAGGTGGCCGAGAAGTCCGTCACCCCCCTGATCGAGGTGTTCAATCTGCCCGAAACCGGGGAGATGCGCCTGATGTTCAACAGCGATTTCGCCTCACCCCAGCTGCCCGTGCTGCGCAAACTGTTCGAAGACCACGGTCTGGTGCTCAAGCGGGCCTACTGGGAGCCCTACTGGGGCAAGTCCCCCGTACCCTCGTCGATCTGTTCCCTCTATATCCGGGGGGAACTGCCCCGCAAAAAGGAGGCGGAACTGGTAGGCGACCTGTGCGCCTACCTCTCCTTCGCCGTCAACCGCGTCACCGACCTTTACGTGAACGGGCAGTTGACCTTCAACGAGATGCTCTTCGCCGGCAACGCCGCAGATTTCACCCACATGTTCATT
>JAQYWF010000405.1 GCA_030145105.1 Desulfosarcina sp. | reverse complement strand
GCTGATGGATACGGATATGACCGACGAGCAGCATGACTTTGCCCGCACGGCCAAAATCAGCGCCAATTCCCTGCTCTCCGTCATCAACGATATTCTCGACTTCTCTAAAATCGAAGCCGGCAAGCTGGAATTGGAAATGCTGGATTTCAACTTCCGCGACATGATGGAAGATTTAATGGAGATCATGTCTGTCCATGCGTTGAACAAAGGCATCGAGCTGACCAGCTATATTCATCCCGATGTACCCTCCTGGATCTGCGGGGATCCGGGACGCATCAGGCAGATTTTGATCAATCTCACCGGCAATGGGATCAAGTTTACCGAGCAGGGGGCGGTGGCCGTGCGGGTTGAACTGGAAGGGACAAACGAGGACACGGTGGAGCTCCTGATTGATGTTCAGGACAACGGCCCCGGGATCCCTGTCGAGCGGGTGGACCGTCTGTTCAAGTCCTTCTCCCAGGTGGATGCGTCTACTACCCGCAAACACGGCGGCACGGGGCTGGGTCTGGTCATTTCTAAACAACTGACCGAACTGATGGGCGGAATCATCGGGGTTGAATCCCAGCCGGGTCGAGGCGCCCGGTTCTGGTTTACCCTGGTTCTGGAAAAGCGGCCGGCCCCGGAAGGCGCCAATCGGATTTCGCCAGCGATCATCCGGGGCAAGCAAATCCTGGTGGTCGATGACAATCCCACCAATCGAGATCTGTTCTGTGCCTACCTCAATACCTGGGGCTGTCGATTCGACACCGCTTCCAGCGGCAAAACGGGCCTCGAGAAATTGCGTGATGCCGCTATCGATGCGCCCTTCGATGCCGTCCTGGTGGACTTCATGATGCCCGGCATGGCCGGCGACCACTTTGGCCGGGCCATCAAAAGAGATCTTGCGATCCAATCAACCGCCCTGATCATGCTGACTTCCCGCGGACTGCGCGGAGACAGTCAGCGCATGAAGGAGATCGGGTTTGCCGGTTACCTCACCAAGCCGGTGAAACGCCAGCACCTCTTCGAATGCCTGGTGCGGGTGCTTGCCGGTTCACACCTGGCGGCCTCGGGATTGCATCCTCCGGAGCTCATGGTAACCCAGCACTCGATCGAGGAGGCCCGGCAGAAAGAACTGCGGCTGCTGGTGGTTGAAGACAACCGGGTAAGCCAGAAAGTCGCATTGCTGATGCTGAAAAAGATGGGATATCGGGCGGATGTGGCCAACAACGGGCGCGAAGCGGTTGAGGCCTTGAAGCAGGTTCCCTACGATCTCGTGTTGATGGATCAGCAGATGCCAGAAATGGACGGGCTTTCGGCCGCTCGGATTATCCGTGCCTCAGTCGATATCCTCAACCGCCGCGTGCCGATCATTGCCATGACCGCCAATGCCCTTAAAGGCGATCGGGAACGCTGCCTGGAAGCCGGTATGGATGACTACCTCTCCAAGCCAGTCAAACCGGACCAGCTGAAAGACAAACTCGACCAATGGCTGATCTGACCTTCCCCGCGGTGTTTCGCCCAATCACCTAACCCCTGATTCTTGAATCCCGCCATTTCTCCGCGTCACTGTCGCACGGTGGCCAGTTTCAACGCCAGCCCCACGAAAACGACACCGGCCATCCGGTTCATGATCACCTGGAACTTGGGCGAACGGTTGAGCCACTGGCCGATGGACCCGGCCAGCAGGGCGATGCTGCCGAAAACCAAAATGGTGGAAACGATGAACACGCCGCCCAACAGCAGCATCTGCAGGGTCAGCGACCCGCGGCCCGGGTCGGCAAATTGCGGTAGAAAAGCCAGGAAAAAGATCGATACCTTGGGGTTGGTGACATTCATGATGATTCCCCGCTTGTATAGCGTTAGGTAACTCAGCTCAATTTTCCGGCCGGCCGATATCCGCTCCGCGGATGCACGGAAGGCATGCCAGGCCAGGTAAAACAGATAACCGGCGCCACCCAGCTTGAGCGCCGTGAACGCCAGGGCGGATGCCTGAAAAACCACCGCCACGCCGAAGGCCACAGCCGTGGTATGAACGACAAGACCCGTGCACAGGCCCAGTGTCACCAGGAGACCGGCGATTTTCCCTCGCAGGGCCGACTGCGTCAATACGAAGATGTTGTCTGGACCTGGGGCCAGGCCCAGCAGCACGGACGCCGTAAAAAAGGTCGCCAGCGTTTCCAACGGGATCATCCGCTCACCCTCTCCTGGGAATTAATTGTATTGAACCGCTCTCTATGGAACAACCAGAACCTCCCTCTCAAGTTCGATACCAAACCGTTCGTGGACGGCCTCGCTTACCTGTTCGGACAGTTCCAGGATCTCGCGTCCGGTGGCACCGCCCAGGTTCACCAGAACCAGCGCTTGTTGATGATGAACAGCGGCCTTTCCCACCCGCTTGCCCTTCCAGCCGCATTGCTCGATCATCCAGCCGGCAGCCAATTTGAATTGGTCGCTGCCCTGGGGGTAATGGGGCAGAGCGGGAAATCGCTGGCACAAGCGGGTAAGGGTGTTGCCTTCAATCACCGGGTTTTTAAAAAAACTGCCCGCATTGCCGACTTGGGCGGGGTCCGGCAGTTTTTCCTGCCGAATGGAGATGATGGCTTGACGGATGGTCTGCAGATTGATCGAACCCAGATCTTGCACGGCCGCTTTGACGCCCGGATAGTCGAGGACGAAAGCTGGCTGCCGGTCGAGCTTGAAAACCACCGCCGTGACAATGAATGCGCCAGCCCAGCGACCTTTGAAGTGGCTGGTGCGGTAGCCGAAGCCGCATGCCCCCGGCAGTAAGGTTACTTTTTTTCGGCTTTCGATCGAAATGGCCTCGACGCGGTCGATGACACCCTTCACCTCGGTTCCATATGCGCCGATATTCTGCACCGCACTGGCGCCGACGCTGCCCGGGATGAGAGAAAGGTTCTCGATACCGGCCCAGCCATTGGACACGGCATAGGCCACCAGGTCATCCCAGTTCTCACCGGCCAAGGCCCGGATCCAAATATGCCGGCGGTCCGCTTCAATTACATCTATCCCCTTAAGCAGTGGATGCAGCACGATGCCGTCAAAATCATCCACGAACAATAGGTTGCTGCCTGCACCGAGGACCAGGCGACGATGTCCATCAAGCTCGTTCCGGCCGAGAAAATCAATAATTTCCTCGGCCGAACCGAACCGGACATAGCGATCGGCAGCAGCCTCGACGTGGAAGGTATTGTAGGCGCTGAGCGAAAAAACAGTTCTCGTTTCCATGGGGATCAGCGGCACACAAATGAATCTGGATACCTGGATATCCGATCCATCCTGAGCTCCGTTTCCTTTCGTTTGAACGGATGAGGACTATAAAAGGGTTTCACCCTTTTCAATTTTCCGCCCGGTACGCAATGCGGCTCCCAGTATGGCGCCCTCGTAAAGTTCCTGGCAAAGGATGATCAGCCCGATAATCAGCAGCCAGGATTGGTTCCAGAAAAAACCGGCAGACCAGGCGGCGGCGGTAAGGGCAATGATCAGGCAGCGAATGGCACGCACGAACCACTGGGCGCTGGACAGGTCGCCCGTCCGGCGGTATGCAAAGACAAAGCGCCTGATGCACAGGCTGAAAAAAAGGCCGGCGATGCTAAGCAGTATCCCTGCCAGTATGCGATCGATCGGCGGTTGAAACAAAACGTCCAAACGAGCCTCCCGATACCGGCGGAGGGTTCATGTCACCTGCCTATCGGCTGTCGGCCACGGGCCCCCCACATCTCCAGAGAGAATAAAATCGACACCGGTGCGGGGAACCACCGCCAAGCCACGGCCAGGTTGTCTTCGATAGTCTCGTGTCATGATCCGCCTTGTGTCTCAAGCTGCGGTTTCAGGGCGATTCCCGTTCTAGACGGCAGGTAAAGGGGCAGCCGAAAGCCCCATGGTTTGTCCTTTGCCTCCAGGGTGTGGTGAACCTGATCCGCTGTCAGCCGGCCGTGGCCACCAAATTCCCAGCGATCCGAATCCAGCTCCATCCGATAGGACCCGCCCGGCGCAGGAATGCCATAGTCAAAGAACGATTGAGACGGGTGAAAGTTAAAGGCGAAAACCCATCCGCCCCGTGAAAAAGCGAGGACTTTGTCGCCGTCATGATCCCACAACAGTTCTGGGTCTCCGCCCGAAAGCAGGTCGTATCGGCTGAACAGGGCGATCATCCGGCGGTCAAACCGGGATAGAAACTGGTATTTGAGTTTGGGATCGTCCGCCAGATGCCACTGCCGCCGGGCGTATTGAAAACTCCAGTTGTTTCCCTGCCGGGGGAAATCGATCCAGTCGGGATGACCGAACTCGTTGCCCATGAAGTTGAGGTAGCCGTT
>JAQYWF010000434.1 GCA_030145105.1 Desulfosarcina sp. | reverse complement strand
GTCGCATACACGCGCAGCCCTTCAGTCAGACCCAACACGCTTGCGAGAACTGGAAGACCACATTGAGAAAGAGATAAGCAATGTCCTTGCATCCGCCTTGGAGGAGGTGCCGTCATGAGAACCATGTTTTTTACGCAAGCGATTGACGATGCACTCACCCATGCCATGGCGGATGACCCGCGTATTATTCTTTTTGGGGAAGACATCCCGTTACTGCGACGTAACCTGTTGGTGCGATTCGGCCCAGGACGCGTGCGCGGTACTCCCATCAGTGAGAGTGCCTTCTTGGGAGCAGGTGTGGCTGCCGCGATGGCGGGTCTGCACCCGGTAGTTGAGATGTATATGGTGGATTTCCTGGGAGTGTGTATGGATGCACTGCTCAACCATGCTGCTAAAGCCGAAACGTTTTCCGGTGGCAAGTGGACTGCGCCGGTTGTGGTACGCGCGCCTTGCGGCGGCGGTTATGGCGACGGTGGGCAGCACGAACAGTCTTTGTGGGGCTGGCTGGCACATATTCCTGGCTTGACTGTGATTGTGCCAGCCACACCAGCGGATGCTGGTGGATTGATGCTGGCGGCCCTGCAACATGATGGGCCGGTCATCTTTCTCGAACACAAATTGCTCTCGGAATCCTGGCTGGAATTCATGGGGTCCGGCGGGCGGCGCACCGTGGATTATGATGTCCCTCCGGAAGGAGCGCACGGGCCTGTTCCTTCGAAATGGATACCGCTCCCAATCGGCAAAGCTGTGCTCCGACGTAGAGGCACTGACATTACCATCATCAGTGTTGGTGTCGGTGTACACCGCGCTCTGAGAGCTGCTGAGATGCTGGAAAAGGAGAGAATTTCAGCCGACGTAATGGACTTGCGGACCGTCTCCCCACTCGATAGAGCAACCCTTTGCGAGGCTGTTTCCCAGACCGGCCGTCTGCTCGTAGTGGATGAAGATTATGAGGGCTTTGGTCTCTCCGGCGAAGTGGCAGCGATCCTGCTGGAGGAAGGCGTGTCGTTCAAATATGCTCGCGTTTGCACGCAGACGACGATCCCATACGCCCGCAGATTAGAAGACCAGACCCTACCCAACGTAGAGCGCATCTGTGCCAAGGCCAAAGAGCTTGTACAGTGATTCCCGAAATCATCTGCGTTAGAAGATGGCGGCTAACACCAGCATGCAGGCGACGGGGCTACCGCCGCGCCCCAGCGAACAGGGAGTCAGACACTGGGGTCAGATCTTGATTTGTAAATAACCAAAAGTATTTACTTGTTCTCGTTATATAATTCACAAATCAAGACGTGATCCCCCATTACACGGATATCTATATTTGCGAGGATGCGAGCATGTCTCAATGCATGAATAAATAGTTGGATTGAAATACCTCGGTGTTGGCGGGGTATTTCGCTAACCCCCGGCTACCAAGGGAACCAACTCAATTATGTCACCGTCCTTTACAGGATCTGATAATTCATCGGGGGAAGTGGCGCCTTTATTATTGATATAAATCATCCATTGCAATAGAATGATGCCCTGACCATCCAAGATCTCACCGTTGAGGCCTGGATATTGGCGTATCAATGCCACAATGCAATCGTGAACGTTACTGCCCTTAACCTCGGCTATGACCTCCCCGTTTGTTTTCGGTTGTAAGTATTTGGGTATCTTAATTTTCACACTCATTTTTTATCATACAATTCCGGAATGAATTATCGCACAACCATTCCAGTGGTGCCAATTCCCCGGATTTAGGCTTACACCGCCGCGCGAATCTGTAGGAGTGTATTTTTTGCCATATAGCTATGAAATCGCCCTTAAACGATCAATACCAAGCTCCTCCAATTTCTCGTTCATCGGGACGCCACTTCCATCCCACCCCATCAGAAAATAATAATAGCGTTTTGCTTTCTCCATTTCTTCAAAATCCAGTGATTTTTCAGACAATGCGCCGCCCTTCGTAGGCTCGAAAAAACGCGCCGGGAGCTTGTCATCGGCTGCTGTAAATCCTTCCCGGACGTTGAACAGCCGGCACATGGTCAGGATGCGTTCGGCGACCCTGAATTGTTCCATGACGCTGGTATCCCATCCCGTGACTGCGGATGTTAGTTCTGCCAGTTGAACGTATGAATAGGGAAGGAAATGGCAGGTAACCAGGGAGTCGGCAATGATCCGTTTGGATTGAAACGCTTTAAACAGAACCACCTTTCGAGGACCTATATCCTCTAATGGTGCGGGTTCGAACCCCAGCGGGATGGCATCGGGGATAGTCACGTTGGGTTGTTCGGTGAATGCGCTAAAGAATATATCAATCATGCTATCCATGTGGTCTGCGCCATGGGGGTTTACCATATAGCCAAGCCCAAGTGATTTGCTAAGCCTAGGATCATGCATGGGAAGTTCCTCTTTCTTCACCTGTATGGCAAAGGCTTCCGTCCCTTTACCGATTTTTTCTGCTGCCCTGGCCGAGCCTTCTGCAAGGAGGTCGCCGATGCCTTCTCGACGGGCTATAAGCTCGATCATTTTGAGCATCGCCTCGGCGTTCCCGAATTCCAGCTCGACACCATTGGTGTCCTCGGTGGTTAAAAGCCCATTTTCAAAACATTCCATGGCAAAGGCGATGCTGAGCCCAGTAGAGATGGTATCGATGGAATAGGCGTTGCACAATTCGCTTCCTTTTGCGATGGCCTTCACATCATCAATACCGCAGGCTGAACCGAGCGCACCGATGGTTTCATACTCCGGCCCCCCATAGGCACGGTCCACCTTGTAGGGTTCCTCAACCTCTACCACTTTCTTACACCGAACCGGACAAGCAAAACAACCTTCCATACCTGCCCAGATCGTCTCTTTCATCTTTTGGGGCGTAATCCTATCCACGTTGGGGAATCCGCCGTCGCGAAAATTTCTTATGGGGAGGTTGCCTAATTTTTCGAAGCGCAGCATCGGAGACCCCGTACCAAAATCTGAAAAGGCCTTTACCAAATCCATGTTTTCCTTGAGCCAGCTGATCACCTTTTTTACGCCATCGGAATTGGTTATCGGTGGCATGCTGTCGCCTCTCACCGCAACTGCCTTGAGGTTCTTGGAGCCCATGACCGCACCCATGCCACCGCGACCGGCCGCATCAAAAGGTCCGTGCATGATAGAGGCGTATTTAACCAAATTCTCCCCTCCCGGGCCGATCATGGCCACTCTGATCTTCGCGTCAGCCAGTTCGGATCGGATTGTTTCTTGTGTCTCTTTTGTGTTTTTACCCCACAGGTGTAAGGCGTCTTTGATCTCAGCCTCGCCGTTATGAATCCAAAGATAGACAGGCTTTTCCGCCTTTCCTTCAACGATAAGGGCGTCAAAACCGGCACGCTTGAACTGAGATCCCCAGTATTCGCCGACTTCGGACTTGGCAATGCCGCCGGTTAAAGGTGACTTCGCACCCACTGTATGGCGGGCGCACCCCCCGAGGGTGAGACCTGTCAGGGGTCCTAATGCGAAAATGATTTTATTTTCAGGACTCAAAGGATCAATGCCTGGCCTGACCTCGGTCAAAAGGTAATATGCAATAAAGCCAGCGCCGCCTAAGTATTTTCTGCAAAACAAGTCATCAATTGGGTCGGTTGTTACCATTTGATTTGTAAGGTTTACACGAAGAACGCGGCCATTGTAACCGCCTGGTACC
>JAQYWF010000022.1 GCA_030145105.1 Desulfosarcina sp. | reverse complement strand
TTCAAGGGCATTGACACAAAAAGACGGTTCCAGCGTGTTGGAGATACGCCAAGATAAAACCTTGCGGCTGTACCAGTCCATGATCGCCACAAGATACATGAACCCACGATCCATCGGGATGTAGGTGATGTCGCTGAACCAGACTTGATTGGGCCGATTGATGGTCAGATCCCGGAGCAGGTAGGGATAAACTTTGTGCTGCGGGTGAGGCCGGCTGGTATTGGGTTTGGGATACACCGCCTCGATCCCCATCAAGCGCATCAGCCGTTGTATCCGCTTTCGGCTGACGATCATGCCTTGACGCTTAAGTTGGCGACGGATCGTTCGGCTCCCGGAGGATGGATTTTCAAGATACATTTCGTCGATCTTTCGCATCAGGTCCAGGTCTTCTTGTTTTATGGGCTTTGGCCGGTAATAGTATGATGAGCGGTTAACGTCCAATATCTTGCACTGTCGGGAAATGCTCAGCTGCTGGCTTTTGGGTTCAATCATTGATTTACGCTGCTTTTGGGTCAGCTGCCGAGCTTTCGTGATAAAAAATCGTTTTCCACCTTGAGTTGACCGATCTGGCGGTAAAGCTCGTCGGTCTGGGCTTCAGCCTGCTTCCTGGAATTGTGGGTTTTATCGAAAATGTCCGGGGCACCGTCGAGCATCTGCCGCTTCCAGGTAGAAACCATGGTTGGATGGACGCCAAATCGACTGGCAATCTGAGCGGTTGTTTCGTCGTTTTGAATCGCAGATAGAGCGACCTTTGCTTTGAACTGTGGACTGTGCATTTTGCGCTTTTTACCCATCGTCAGATCCTCCTATAAATTTGGTCTGACTTATAGCTTAACACATTGTCCAGTTTTTGGGGTCCACCGCCCTTTACTTCGGCCCGAAGGCACCGGCAGGCAAGGAGAATAACTGGTTGCAGACAGTTCCCGGCAAAGGCTGGTTCACTCTCCTGCGCCTCTACAGCCCGACGAAGGCTTGGTACGAAGGCGAGTGGCTGCCGGGCGAATTTGAATTGGTGAAGTAAGCTCACTGCATATTAGCAAACAAAGTGGTGCATCTTACCGCAAACGCCTTGATCGAGTAGAGGGTTGTTCAACCGTTGATAGCTTTTATCTCGGGCAACGACAATCAAGGAACCATTTTCATGGACACTGTAATTTCGACTCCGGCAGGGTTTCAACCTCCCACTTACATGCCCTCGGCCGGAGAAAGACCGAATGTGGCTATAGAGCCTCTTGGTATAAGCGGGTGTTCGGATGAAAATTCTTACTTTTTTTGCTGGATGGGCCGAAATCCTCAGACCGGTGAAAAGATCAAGATCAAGGGGCGCAACGCCGTTACTTTCAAACCGAGCAAAAACCTTCCTTAGTCATCCATCTGGCTTATGAGGCAGGGTGGACCATGAAATTGGCTCCACTCTGCTTGGTTGATCTTTCAGCTTTCCAGATCGTATCTGTAACTTATTGTTATTTTTTGTATTTTTGCTTTTATGGCAAGCTAACACACGATTCCTCCGGGTCCATTTTTATGGGATAGCCAGAGCGTACATTTCATTGTCATAAAAAAAAAATTATTCAGTTGGTCTGAAGAGTATCTATTCTGTAAATTAATATGGCTCGAGAATTTGTTCCATTGCTGGCAACTATTTATCGCAAAATGCGACTCATCAGAAAAGGCTTTATCCATGCGATTGCATTGAATGAGGCGACGTTTTTCAACCTGGCCACCACCTGGTAGATATCGGCCAAGCATCATTTTCCTGTTGGATTTTTGATCGCACACTGGCAGTTACCGAACTTTTTCTCCGTTTGGATTCTCTCCATAATCGTTGATTTGCCGTTAGCCTTGTAATCTTGCCGGATATTCTCCTCAAAATATCCGAAGCAGTAGCAGATTAAATCATTCATGATAAAGGCCCCTTCCATTTTCGCAAACTTTTTACAGGCACCAATTAAACAATGCAGGTATGGCACGTAAAAACTTTTTGTACAATTAGAGATTGACATGGACCGAACTGCTCTATATATTCCTAATAACCGATATGGAGGATGGCATGAAAGAATTTATCCGGGTCATGAAGGCCCTTTCCGATCCGACACGAGTCAAAATACTAAAAATTCTTGAAAAACGGCTTATGTGTGTTTGCGAGATTCAGACTGCCATTGGAGTTGCACAGTCTACAACCAGTAAAAACCTAAAACTGCTTGAAGATGCGGGACTTGTGGAATCTCAAAAGGATGGACTGTGGGTCAATTATACCCTTGCTGACGGCAGGCAGAGTCCTTATGCGGCTTCCCTTCTGGGCAATCTGCGGCACTGGCTGAATGATGAACAAGACATATCCACAATCATGGGGTCCATCGATCAAATCGACCGTTTCGAAATTTTAAACAAAAACTAATTTTTTTACCGTCACCATATTATTATATTGCTATATATCGAGTTATAAACGATCTTCATTCACAAAACGCCTTAATTACTGGCGCACATTTAGGAGTCCGGGATCATGAGCGAAACCCTTTCACTGGCCAAAAACGATAGTTCACTGGAAGCTTCGAGTGATGAAAAAATGGAAGAGGAGCCCAGTCAGATTAATTGGAAAAGTATTGTAAAGCCACTGAGTCTGATCGTTGGAGGGTTTCTGCTGTTCTTTTTCCTGCCCATGGATAGCGTCAGGTTTACCAATTCCATTGTCGAATCCTTGGCATTGGCCAAATGGTATGCCCAGGAGCATGTGCTTCTCTGCCTGGTACCGGCCTTTTTCATCGCAGGTGCGGTCGCCGTATTTGTCTCTCAGGGATCGGTAATGAAATACCTGGGAGTCGGTGCAAATAAGATCCTTTCGTACGGTGTGGCAAGCGTATCCGGTTCTGTATTGGCGGTTTGCTCATGCACCATCCTGCCGCTGTTCGCCGGAATATGGAAACGTGGTGCCGGTCTGGGCCCGGCCATCGCTTTTCTTTATTCAGGACCTGCCATCAACGTGCTGGCCATCATTTTGACAGCCCGCATACTGGGACCCGAGATCGGTATTGCCCGTGCCGTGGGGGCGATTATTTTCAGCATCATCATCGGCTTGTTCATGCATTTTATTTTTAGAAAGGAAGAAGAAGCCAAAGCTGCCGCCGCCATGCATATGCCGGAGCCGGAGGTCGAACGACCTCTCTGGCAGACCATATTGCTTTTTGCCGTAATGGTGGGCCTCCTCATCTCCGCAACTTGGGGAAAACCCGAACAGGTGGGCGGTTTCTGGTCGGCTGTGTTTGCCGTGAAATGGCTCCTCGCAGGCGGGTTTGCAACACTTTTGGGCATCCTGATGGTCCGCTGGATGCGCGTCAAGCTCTATAAGTTAATCTTTGCCATTGTTGCAGTTTTGGTTCCTGCCTTGCTCATTCCTCAACAACCCCTGATCGCATTCTCCGTGGGCCTTGTTGCTTTTGTGAGTTTACTGACCACCACACGCGGCGAGACCGAATCCTGGTTTACCGCCTCATGGGATTTCGCCAAGCAGATCATGCCGCTTTTGCTTGCAGGTGTTCTTGTGGCGGGCCTGCTTCTGGGCAAACCTGGCTCCGAAGGATTGATTCCTTCTACATGGATCAGCGGCCTTGTGGGTGGCAATTCTTTCTGGGCTAACCTGTTTGCCTCTGTAGTTGGAGCCTTCATGTATTTTGCAACACTTACTGAAGTGCCCATTTTGCAAGGGCTTATCGGCGCTGGGATGGGAAAAGGTCCGGCACTGGCGCTGCTTTTGGCGGGACCTGCTTTGAGTCTGCCCAACATGCTTGTCATCCGCAGCGTTTTGGGTACCAAGAAAACCGCTGCCTTTGTTTTACTCGTCGTTGTGATGGCCACCATCAGTGGTTTGATTTTTGGTCACTTTTTTTAAGATTACGGACAATAAAACTCCATTATTGTCAATGAATTTAAACCGTTAAAGAAAAGGAGAAAAACATGGACATCAAAGTACTGGGGCCGGGGTGCCCGAAATGCCAGCAAACTGAGAAAATCGTCAAAGACGCCGTAGCAAAAAGTGGTGTAGACGCAACGGTTGAAAAAGTCACCGACACATTGGCCATTGCAGAATACGGCGTGTTCGGCACACCCGCTGTCGTAGTGGATGGAGAGGTGAAATCGGTTGGCAAAATTCCTAAAAAAGAAGAGGTGATCGGTTGGATCGGATGATCTAATCGATAAATGGCGAATTGGCGATTATAGGCTTAACAAGCGAGAATAAAGACGGAGGTAAAAATGGTAAAGGACTGTTGCTCAAACAATGGCACGACGATGATCCTTGCATGCTCGGGTGGTTCCAACGTTGGGCAGTTATCTAATCAAGCAGCTGTAGAACTTACCCAGGAAGGTTTTGGTAAGATGTTCTGTCTGGCAGGCATCGGCGGACAACTCAGCGGCTTTGTTCAGCTCGCATGAGATGTGGAGAATCTGCTTGTTATCGACGGGTGCCAGGTAGGCTGCGCGAAGGCCTTCATGGATAATGCATAGATACCGATGAAAAACTTCGTAGTTCTCACAGATTTGTGGATTGAGAAAAACAAAAACTTCGATTTCAAACAAGAAGATATTGTTGCTGTAAAGAATGCTATACGCACTTGCTTTGATTGATTGTAGCTCATTGCTCTAAAATTTATGGTACAGTGTTTTTTGTACCATTTGTACTAAATTCTAATATGCAGATATATTAAAATGCTTCACTGGAGATGGTCAGTTATGATGAAACTTTCGGGGCGGTATATAAGCTGCCTATTGATGCTATCCTGCCTGGTATTTGTTGTACCAACAACCGGTTATAGTGAACCTGATGTTGATTTCAGTAAGCTTCCGGTCAAGGGCATGGTCACCATGATCGATCTGGGGGCCAAAAAATGCATTCCGTGCAAAATGATGGCACCCATCATGGAAAAGATGGAGAAAAAATATGATGGCAGGGCAGCCATCGTGTTTATTGATGTATGGGAGCATCGGAAGCAGGCTCAACGGTTTGGCATTAGAGCGATTCCCACACAAATATTTTATGATGCAGACGGAAAAGAGGTGACACGCCATGTAGGGTTCATGCCCGAAGAGGCAATTGTAAAAACCCTTAGCCAACTGGGCGTAAAGCCATAACGCAAATTACAGGCTCGGGGAGAACCGGATGCTTGATTCTTTATTCATCACGATAAACACATGGATGACCAGTGCCTCGGCGATCGCCTTCATTGGCTGCTTTCTCTGGGGGATGGTAAGCGTGATGTTCAGTCCTTGCCATCTGGCATCCATTCCCTTGATTGTCGCTTATGTCGCCGGTCAGGAGGCCGCCGTGAACCCGAAACGGGCAAGCATTTATGCCGGTGCATTTACAACGGGACTGTTCGTCACTATTGCACTGGTCGGCATTATCTGCGCTTGGTTAGGACGCATGCTTGGAGATGTGGGACTGTGGTGGCAACTACCGGTGGGTATCATTTTGATATGGGTGGCATTGGGGATGCTGGGAGTTCAGGCCTGCACCATATCCGGGTCGATGCTTTATCGCTTGAACCTGCGTGGCGTTCACGGTGCTTTTGGTTTGGGCTTGGCATATGGCATCTTATCCGGTTCATGCACCTTCGGTTTCATCGCTCCGATTCTGGCGGTGGTTACTGTCCAAAAGGAGTTGGTAACCGGATCGCTGATGATGATTCTATTTGCGTTGGGACATTGTCTGCCTATTGTGATCGCCGGCAGCTCTACAGCCTTGGTGAGAAAATTGACCGAAAACCTCGCCTGGCAGGGTGCGAGCAACTGGTTCCGCAAAGGAGCCGGTGTGATCGTCGGTTTAATGGGCTTGTATTTTATGCTCCGTCCGTTCATTGACTCAAGTGGTGCCTAACACCTGCCACATCATGGAGGAGAAAATGCTTCTCGAATCCTACCGACTTGAAATATTCAACAACAAATGCATGCCCGGTGCCATGACAGTACAATGCTTTGCCCACCTGGATCAGAATGTCTCTGAAGCGCTGCCTTTTTTGAATGCCGAACTGGGCGGCTTTACCTACATCAAAGATCCGCCATCGGTGACATTCCGGCTACATGGTAAACTGCTTACCGTGCATGGCAACAAGGTCGCCGTCAATGCACTAAAGGATGAAGATGAAGCCCGCAAGGTCGTCGAGTGGTTGAAACGCGAGATCAACGACGTTTGGGAGAAACACGATACCATCACTCCTCGCTATGTAGGTATGCCACAACCCCAAGTAATCCAGATACTGAAACACCTGCCCAAGACCAATTGCCGCGATTGCGGCGAGCCCACCTGTATGGTTTTCGCCACCCGTGTGGCTGAAGGTGCCAAGGACAGTAGCGATTGTCCCGCAATGACGAGTGCGGCTAAAGCGGACCTGGACGCTTATATGAAACCGTATGCACTGGATGTGGATGGCATACCATGGTGAACAACCAGACAATACAAATCAGAAAAGCCATTTGGCAGATCCCGGCACTGATTGTCCTTGCAGCCATTACCGCCATTGGCACAAATGCATGGCGAAGCGATGGCATCCCCCTTGTTGGTGACTGGTCGGTTGAAGCGCGGTTTTCCGATACTGCCGGTGATAGTATGGTCATCTCCTTTGAACAGGCCGCTGAACGATTCGAAAAAGAGGCTGCATTGTTTTTGGATGCACGGCCTCAGGACCAATATCTTGAAGGACACATTCTCGGTGCGCTCAATCTCCCCTGGCAGGAAGTAGACCAGCATTTCATGGAAATGGCTGACCGCATTGATGGTTCAGAAATGATCATTACATATTGCGATGGAGAGAGTTGCGATCTTAGCCACGGACTGGCCCTTTTCTTGAAAGAAATGGGCTATGAAAACGTGCGTGTATTGGTGAATGGGTGGACTGTTTGGCAACAAGCCAGTATGCCTGTGGATTAGGAAAAATGATGCTACCAACAAAGCAGGGAACGATTGTTTTGGCAACACTTGTGTTACGCCTCCTATTGGGCGCGGTATTCCTGTATGCCAGTTTCGATAAAATCCTGCATCCTGAAGCTTTTGCCCAAGCGGTCTACAATTACCAGATTCTACCGGATTCGACCGTCAATCTGGTTGCATTGACACTGCCTTGGTTGGAACTGATATTGGGGCTCTGCCTGCTATCCGGATTTTGGCTGCCGGGGACGACAATCATCAGCACCGGTCTGTTAACTGTGTTTATCGGAGCTATGGTGTATAACGACATCAGGGGTTTAGACATTCATTGCGGATGTTTTTCCACCGAAATCACCGAAGGACCGGGTGGTCTATCAACCCTGATCCGTGACATCCTTTTTCTTATTGCATCCGCCTATATAACCTTTCGTGTCTTTTTTTCACAACGAGTGGCTCTGAAGGTTTCTAAGCAATAAATATCCAAGTTGGAAGAATATGCTAAACAAATCGTCTTTATTTACGGTGATAATTTTCACACTGATCGGATCAGCAGAAACTATTGTGGCTGCAGAGCAACTAAACAATGTTGTTGTCATTTCCATCGATGCCCTTCATCCTGAAGCGCTTGCATTATCAAAGATTCCCAACATAACAAAACTCATGAGAGCTGGTGCCTACACCCTGGATGGAAGAAGCACCGATCCCCCCAAAACATTAATTGCACACACGGCAATGTTTACCGGATTGTCACCGGGAGAAAGCGGGAAGGTAGATAACGACTGGATACCTGGCGAGATAACAGTAGAACATGAAACCATTTTCGATAATGCCAAGGCTAAAAAATTTAAAACCGGCTATTTCTTTTCTAAAGAAAGGTTGGGGTATCTGGTAAACAAGGCGATAGATGTGCATGAATTATCACAAGACGGTGCTATCTTTTCAGCCGAGTCGTTTATCAAAACCCCTGGCCGCCATTTTGTGTTTCTGCACATCAGCGGCTTAGATCAGGTGGGGCCTGAATTTGGATGGCTGTCGCCGGAATACCTGGAAGAGCTGTCATTCATTGATGACTATCTTTCCGTGCTGATTGATACGGTCATCAGCAAGCAAAACTATCTGCTGATAGTCACCAGCGATCATGCAGGCCATGGTAAAATTCATGGAAGTGATCATCAAGAGGATTATCGATTGCCTCTGATAGTCTGCTCGGACATCATCGAAGTCAAACGCTTTCAGGGAATTTCTTTCTCGGTTACCAAGTTGAAGCCGCTGCTCGAGAACTTACTGGAAGTTGGCTCATGATCATTGCAAAATCGATCACATACTTTATTCTGGCTGGGCTATGCGAAATCGGCGGCGGTTACCTGGTCTGGCTTTGGCTGCGGGAAGGCAAGCCAATCTCCTACGGTCTGTTCGGGGCTGTCATTTTGGTACTTTACGGCGTGATTCCGACCCTTCAGCCGGCCAATTTCGGACGGGTCTATGCAGCTTATGGTGGCGTATTCATCGTCCTATCCATTTTATGGGGCTGGAAAATTGACGGCGTTACCCCAAGACCGGTTCGACATGATCGGCGGTGCCATCGCTCTTGTGGGCGTCGCGGTCATCATGTATTGGCCGCGGGGATGAGGCTAAATTAGCTGTTTCAACAGACTCATCGGCTATGGGGCGATCAGGTGGCGCTCGAACCACCCATTTATAGGGAGATCCGCGATGGCCAGCGCGAACAGTTCCGAAAAGTGCAGGACCGGAATAGGTTGGCTTAGCGTGGTGCAAATCTCGAGGTTCATGTTACGCTCATGTAGCAATATATGGCGCTTTTTCATTGTCACTTCATTCGATAGAGACCGATCAGGGTGTCTATCTCGTCCAGGAATTTGGGGTAAATGATGTGGTCCGCCTCCAGCAGCCGGACCGGAAGCAGGGGATCCACCAACCCCATTTCGACCGCCTGTAGCTGGAGCCGCCGGATGATTGCATAGCCGCTGACAGTCTGGGAGCATGCTTCGGAGCAGCGTTCGCATCCCAGGCACAGCCAGATGGCGGGTGACCGGAGCAGTTCGTCGGCGAGCCCGAGGTTGGCCATGCGGATGATGCGTTGGGGGTCGAAAACATCACCTTCACAAACGATCGGGCAGCAGCTGCTGCACTCACTGCACGTGAAACAGGCCTGGCCGGCCAGCAACTCGGCCGGCTTTGCAGCTTCATGGATGTGGGTATGCCTCATGTCGACGGGTCGGTAGAGTGCCTGAGGTAGCGGTCGTTTGAGCCACTGGTACCAGGTTTCATCCGGCAGAGTGGTCAGTTCATCCTTGAAGCAGCGCGCTGCCGCCCTCCATCGGACGCGCTGGAATTCGGCGAACAATTTTCGATAACGAGTGAGAAAATCATAAGCGTAGATGCCTCGCTGGAGGGCCTCATTCTGAAGATAGCCGTGCAGCTCGTAGGGTTTGACCCGGTTGGGGCACCCTTGCAGACAGCGTCGGCAGGAGAGACAATACCAGATGTCCGGCAAGGCCAGCAACGGGTCCAGCATCCCGTATACGGCCATGCGAACGTTGCGTTGGGGGCGCAGCCGTCCGGTGGCCAGACTGACGGGGCACCCATTGTCGCAGGCGCCGCAGGTCCAGCAACGGTCGATATCCGCACAGGAGGCGTCAGCGATCGCCCGCCATACATCCCAATCGGGTTCGATGGGGCCCATGGAGCTTTTTCTCGCATGCAGGTCCTCCTGCTGCACGCGTGCGTGATTAAATGCAGATTTTGCACTCATAAGTGCATCTCCTGCCAACTCATACAAATAAGCCCCTCCAGATCATGCAGGAGGGGTCTGGCGCAATAGATAAAATTCCTTGTGATTCCGGCAGAAGTCGATGGAAACTTGTACGTATTCTTATAAAGTAGATTCGGCAGCTGCACCCGACAGCGGTTGATCGATAGGTTTCTGCATAACCCGCCACGATTCACCCTCCAATGGCATGCATGGCCCGCTGCCGGGGGTTCGGTCTCAGAACGCGGCTGAGATGATGCCGGCGCGGTTTGGCCTGGGCCGCATCGTAGAAAAGCTCTACCAGTTCACGTTTGCTTGCGCCAGCTCGCAGCGGCGTCTTGACATCGATTTCTGTTTCCGCAAACAGGCAGGTTCGGATCTTGCCGTCCGCAGTTAGGCGCAAGCGGTTGCAACTGCCGCAAAAGTGCCAGCTCATGGGGGCGATGAAGCCGATTTTCCCATTCGCTCCAGGGAGTGTGCACATGCGTGCCGGACCGTTAGTCGCCAGGCCCGGTCCCACATGGGCCTCCTTAATATGGGGGATCCGCTTGATGATGGCGCCGATGGGCATGTACAGATCCTGATAGTCGCCGAAAAGTGCCTGTTGAAAAGGCATCAGTTCGATGAATCGCACGTGCCATTCGTGCTGGTAGGTCAATGCGGCGAGTTGAGCAATTTCGTCGTCGTTTACGCCGCGTATGACCACAACGTTGATTTTGACAGGATGGAATCCCACCGCGTCCGCCTCCTGGATACCGGCCAGCACATCCTCCAACTTGTCGCAGCCGGTAATCTTTTCGAAGCGCTTGCGTTGAAGAGTGTCGAGGCTGACATTGACGCGGTTGACCCCGGCAGCTTTCAGAGAATCGGCCATCTTTGCCATTTGGACACCGTTGGTGGACAGGGCCAGGCTATTCAATCCTGGCAGGGAACCGAGCATGTTGCAGAATTCGACCATCCCTTTTCGCACCAGAGGTTCACCGCCGGTAATTCGGATTTTTGAAATGCCGGCGCAGACGGCGGCTTCGGCCAATCGGTACAACTCTTCATAGGTAAGGATTTCAACATGATTCAAATGAGGCCGGCCTGAAAACACTGGCATGCAGTAGCCGCACTTCAGGTTGCAGTGGTCGGTAATGGAAATTCTCAAGTAGTCGATGCGCCTTCCGAAACTGTCGATCAATGCCATCGGTGTCGCTCCATGTGTTGGTAGTTCAGGCAGCAGAGATGAGATCCCCCGGCCGGATGGTGCCGGCTTCGAGGACGCGTGCAAAAATGCCTTCGCGCGGCATGACACAATCACCCACCTGGTGGAAAATTTCACAGCGGTGGTGACAGGTCTTGCCGATCTGGGTCACCTCCACCACGGCGCATTGACCGATTTTAAAGCGTGTGCCCACTGGCAGCTGCCACAGGCAGATGCCTTCGGTGGTGATATTTTCGGCAAAATCACCGGCACTGACGTTCAACCCTTTGGCCTGGATCTTGGCGATGCTTTCTGCACCCAGCAGACTGACCTGGCGATGCCATTGGCCGACGTGGGCGTCATCGGCCAGACCGTGTTCAACCACCAATTCGGCTACGTTCACGTTGCGTTTTTTGGTGCCTTTGCGTTCGCTGATCGATACGGCCAGGACCCGACCGGCTGAATTTGACGGTAAATTCATAGATCCCCCTATCTACATACCCTTCCCGAAGGGACAGTGGGGGTAGCTACATTCGGGACAATCCATGCAAAGGCCCCCGTGACCGATGAATGCCAGTTCTTTTTTGGTAATCTTTTCTCCGGCCAGAATTCGGGGCAGCACCAGGTCAAGCACTGTTACCCGATGGTGAAGCCCGCAGGCCGGTACCCCCAGCAGGGGTATGCCGTCGATGGACGCGACCAGGAACATGGCCCCCGGCAGCGCTGCCGCGCCGTAGTTCACCTCCTGGGCGCCGGCCATGCGGATGGCCTTGCGGGTTACATCGTCCGGGTCCACGCTCATACCGCCACTGAGAAGCAGCAGGTTGCATCCACTGTCAATATGGTTTCGGATCGCCGTGGTGATCAGGGTTTCATCGTCCGGAGCAAAAGAAACCCCCGCCACTTCCGAACCCAGATCGGTGACTTTGCCGCTGAGAATCGGTGCGAATTTATCCTCGATCAACCCATGGAATACTTCACTTCCAGTCACGACCAATCCGACTTTCGCTTTTTTGAGCGCCTTGACGCTGACTACGCCACCGTGTTGGGCGGCAATGGCAGCGGCGCGTTCTACCGGCGCCCGCTTCATGACTAAAGGAATGGCCCGGGTGGCAGCTACCAGTTGCCCTTTTTGGGCCAGGGTGTGGCTGTGCAGGGTGGCACACATGACCTCGTCCACCATGTTGAAGGCGGCCAAGGCAGCAGCATCTACGCTCAGCAGACCGTCCATGGCGGCGTGCAGCCCGATTTTGCCTTCCTTGGGGTTGTCCTCCCAACGAATACCTTCGCCGGCCAGCCCCTGGGCAAGAATGGCCGCGGCCTGATTTTCGTGGATTTCGTCGTCAGCCAAGTCGATCAGGTAGAGGTGGTTCTTGCCCAGCTTTTGCAGGTGGCAGATGTCCTCGTTGCACACCTCGTGACCTTGGCGGAAGGCCGGCCCCTTGAATTCGCCAGGTCTGATCTCGGTGATGTCGTGCGCCAGCCGGGTGCCGACAGCATCTTCAACGTTGATTTTTTTTAACATGGCAACCTCTCTATTGGGTTCGCAATCAATTCGGTGTGGCCACTACTGGATGGCAAAACGCCGGTTTCCGGCATCACCGTCGCGATTCGTCCTGTTTGCTGGGGTTTGTTCACCGGGAGACCAGTTCATGTCGGGCCAGGATACTTCCCTGGCGTGGGTGAAATAGCAGGCACCGGAACAGGGACGACACACCGGGCGGTCATCAATCATGGATTCCCGCTTATCCCGGATCATCTGTCCGCAGACGCTGCAAACGATCTTGCGGCGCGTCGGTCCCGGAAGGTCGCATTCGTCGATATTCACGTGCACTTTCTGGACTCTGAAGAGGACACTGTCAGGCATACGCTTGTAGGCAGCCAACTGCCGCGATCCTTTTTCGGCAATCTCGGGTGCGTATACGGCGGCCAGATCGCGGGCCTCTTCGGTGGAAATAATCCGAAACGCCTTGCCGGTTTCCAAATTAAAAAATGTTGCTGCCATGATGCCGTAGTCGACAAATTTCAGACTACGTCTCCCCAGCTTGACTCCGGTGACATGGGCCACTGCGTCGGCCGTGCAGCGGTCCATCTCCACGTAGACGATCAGTTTTTTAATCTGATCCCGCCGCGTGGGTTCGCTTAGACCGATCAGGCGGCAGCCGAGCATGGCCATGCGCACACCGACAATTTGTCCGGGGCACAAGTGGCCATGGGCCTTAGCGGATGATTCAAGTAAAATCTCGAACGGTTGCATACAATCCTCCAATGGAGCCGGTTGGCCCATAGCTAACCTGCCATCGTTTCCGACCGAGCGTGCCAATCTGCCATCGTTTCACCAAGCCACTGCATCTCTTCCTTGATAAACTGCCGGGTGGCGATGGCCAGGTATTTGAAGTATGGCAGCTGTGTCTTTTGGATAGTCAGGCCGGTGAAGGCATCAATCCACTGGCCCAGATGAGAATCAAGGAATTCCAATTGCTTTACGAGCCATGCGACGGCTTCATCAGCACACCCTTTATGAAGACAATTCAATTCTTCAATGATAAGAACGTGCATGAATTCCAGTTCGGCGCTGATGTGATCTGGCGGGTTTTTGAAACTTTCGTCCACGGTTAAGCCGGCTGCAGAATAACGTTTGACAACATCCAGGGTGCTGTCTCCCATAATTTGGTGTTTTCCATCGAGGTAGATAGAGCCAAAAGGCGGTGCCAGAAGCTGATACGGGCCGATAAAAAGTTTGGCGAACTGAATCTTGAGGTCGTCGACAGTGACGCCTGTATTCAGTTCGCTGCGCATCACAACCACTTGTGAAACAGCGTTCGACCCCGTGGCGCACAGTCCGGCTTCGAGCCTTTTCAAAACGTCACTGATACCTTTTTCCGGAGGATTGTAGCAGCTTGAAAGCGCTTGATAAATATCGCTGCGATATTTCTCGACACTCAGTATCTCCTTGTCTTTCATGTAATCCACTCCATGTGTGATAAAGGTTTTTATTATAAAGACCGTCTGCTTCGAGATCTGCGAGGCGGCCGGGGGTAAGCGACCGCCTCACAGAGCCATTGCCGGCAGAAGTTACTCCGGTGCGGCTTCCAACTTGAGGAAGCGTTCACCAAGGGAATAGATTAACAACATGACCGCAAAACCGAACAGTACGACAAACAATTCATAAATGGTCGGCATATAACCCACAATTTCAGGGCGGCCTTCAGCCATCTGTCCCAAGGGCCTGACAACTCCACTAAGAACAAACTCCAATCGACCTGCGAACATGCCAACGAGCAATAAAAAGCTAGCCACAATCTTACCGGATGTGGTCACACGGATTTTAGGAAGGAGCATCAAAATAGTTGGAATGACTAAACCCAACCAAAACTCAATATTGTAAGGAATCGATCCGATCATGTGTTTGAAGGCGCCATATTCAACCGCTGTGGAAGATATCCCCCCACTAATGGTGCGCCATAAAAACAATACTGCTACCATCCCTGCTATAATACCCATCAGTCGCGAAAACTCGTTGAAAAGAGCCCTCTTTTCCGTGGTTGTTTCCTGGCCGGAAAGCTTGTTATACACCATGGTGAACAAGATTAACGCGGCCATTCCCGAGGCAAGTCCGGTTAATGGGAAGTAAAACGAAAAGAAAGAGGCATTCAAGGCGGCCCGTGCATCTGTCATTCCCAGCAGCCAGCCAAGGGTCGTGGATGAAAAGATCGCAATGATGAATATCAGTGTCCCAAGTGTTTTGCTTATTTTGCCGGTGTGAATCCTCCAAAAGGCGCTGATCAGGAGAATAAAGTAAACGAAATAGAGAACGGCCAACCACCATAACGGTGAGGCCGGATTCGGTGAAAACAAAATATAAACGACACTTAACGGCGCACCGAGATGCAGAAGCAGACAAACAAAGGAACCCATCAATACGGCTATCTCCAGATACACGGTTCGCTTTTCAATTACCTCGTATCGCTGAATTCCGAATACGACCGGAAATGAAGAGACAAATGCCAGGCCAGCACTGGTAAGACTAAAAAAGATATAGGCCGATAATGGCAGTGTCCAAACCAGGACATCTGTTTTTGCATATACTGTAAATCCCACCGTATATACCTTGAAAGTCGTCCATAGGCCGAGCAGAATACCTATGCTGATTAATCCCATCCAAAGATAGAATTTATTCATCATACACCTCCTTTCGTCCTTGGGTAACCGGCCGCGCTGAAATCTCTGATGTAATACACAGCAGGTTCGGTCCCCACTGCTTCCTTGAGCCGAAAAGGTCTAAATTTTCCCAGCAATTGGTTTACGTGACTATTCGGATCGTCAAGATCTCCAAAGACCCTGGCATCAGCCGGGCAGGCTTCCACGCATCGAGGCAGTTTGCCTCTAATAACCCTGTGGTCGCAAAAAGTACATTTTTCTACGACTCCTTTAGGCCTTATGTCAGGAAGTGTCGCATTCCTCTCAGGATTGTAGTATGGCGTCCCCTTACCCCCGACTTTACGCACTTCATCGGCAGGCGACCCCGTTACTCCAGGAATTACGGCATTGTCCGATTTCCACGTAGAATGCCCATCCTTCCAGTTGAAATAGATCACTCCGTAAGGACAATTGATCATACAATACCGGCAGCCGATGCACTTTTTTGGATCATGCATGGTGATGCCATTGTCGAGTTTGTGCATCGCTCTTGTCGGGCATCCACGGACGCATGGTGGATTGGTGCAGTGGTTACATAGTGTCGGTATGTAGTGAAAACGGACATTTGGGAAGGTGCCGGATGTTTCCGTAATTTTGTGAGACCAGTAAATCCCCTCTGATACGTTGTTTTCATTTCTGCATGAAATACTGCAAGAGCCGCAGCCAACGCACCGTTGGAGGTCGATAACCATTGCATATCTGGGCATTGTTTCCTCCTTTAAACTTTCTCGATTTTTATCCGTGTCACGGCGTAATAGGCTGAACTACCGCTCAAGGCTTCATACTGAGCAGGAATCAGGTCATTGCTGCTGCCGCCTCTGGCTTCTTTTCCAAATTTCTTTGAGGCCAGCCGGCCGTAGGCCCAGTGTCCTTGTCCGTAACACTTGGCCACGGATCCGGGGCGAACACCTTCCCACAACTTGGCTGTACAGAACAGACTTCCGGTCGGTGAGGAAATCTTTATGCGATCCCCCGACTGAATGCCGAATTTTTTGGCATCCAGCGGATTGATCTTCGCCACGTCATCCCAAGTTTCGTCTCCGGGATCCAGGTCCTTGAAGTCATAGTACCATGTGCAGTTGGCTGATCGCCCTTCCCTGTTCAGACGGGATTTATGGTCCACATGAATGAAAGGATATTCTTTTTCGTCGCCAAGGATGTACGGTTCCTCGTAGTGGGGAATAAAAGCCCTTTCGCCACGGGCGAGATAATGGGTCGCTTTCATGACCTCATCGACCCCGACACCATGATTTTCGGCATGTTTCTCTAAGGCGGCCTTGAGGGTCTCGCTGTAGAACTCGAACTTGCCGGTCTTGGTCTTCATTTTACCCCAGCGTTTGCGGAAGGGGTAAGGATCGGAGTTCCACACGCCAGTTTTCCGGAACGCTTCCCATCCGTCGAATTTATCACCACCTTTGTATTTTGCCGGATCCCAGAGTTGCTGGGTGGCGTACTTCAGTGAATAAAGAGCAAACTCTTTGTCGCTGGAGGGCTCCTTTCCGGTTTCGGGGTCTTTGTAGGTCTTGTAGTGTCGCAGCAGATTGTCGAAACCACGTTCTGCCAGTTTTTCCGCAAGCAGCCAGGGAATTTCGGTCTCGTCGATTTTGTAATCCCACACGTTTTTAACGATCGGCTGCATCAACGTGACATGGCGGTATCCATTGCCGATGGCCTTCACATAGCCCCACTTCTCGAACATGTGGTGGGTATCCGGCAGCACGATGTCAGCAAACCAGGAAAACTCCGATGCGTTGGTTGTAATGTGGACGAGAAACGGGATTTTCGACAGAGCTCTTTCCCAACGCTCCGGCTGCGGGGCCGAGAATGAAAAGTTGTTCATATAGCCAATGGCTACTTTAATTTCATAGGGGTCGTCATTTAGAATGCCGTCGGCCGAATTGTTGGTGATCACAGCGCCGCCCGGTTTTCCGCTTTTTAAGCAGGGAATGTGCAGCCGACCCCGCTGGTCAATCTTCTCGTGTTTTTTCCCTTTTTTAGCGATATCATCCATGAAATCGTCAGGTTTGGGAAACTTGGATGTATATTCCTTGTTCGCTTTCAGGGTTCCGCCAACATTGTCAACCGCACCAACGATACCATTGAGAGCATGCACGGCCATGGCGGTATAGCCACCGCGTACCTGCATGCAGGGACCGCCGCCTAGCCAAGATATGGCATGGGGTGCAGCCAGGCCGAATCCTTTCGCAACACGATAAATCTGCTCCGCGGGTATCCCTGTTATCTCTGACGCCCAATCAGGGGTTTTATCTTTTAATTCAAGATTCCAATATTTGACGATTCCATTGGTGTGAAGTTCTTCGAAAGCCTCTTCGTCAACTGTCTGCCCGGCGATGAAAAGGTTGTTGCCGTCTTTGAAATCCCCGACAAACGGTTTATACCAGAGTCCTTCGGCAAGTATGACATGCGAGATCGCTACCGCCAGGGCACCGTCTTGGCCCGGTTTGATCGGCAGCCATTCATCGGCTTTGCCGGCTGAGGCCGACAGCCGTGGTTCGACGATTGCAATCGTGGCTTTGTCAACCACGTCGCCCCATACCTTAGAGTAATACGAAACCTGCCGGTTCGCCGCCAAAGGATCTGCCCCCCAGAGCAGAACGTAGTGTGCATTTAGAACGTCGTATTGCCGATAACTCCAAATTCCCTCTGTATAGAAAGGGCCGAACTTTTCCGCTTCGGCGCACAGGGAACTGTGGGATATGTTGTTGGGAGAACCGATAATTTTGGTCATGCGATCGTAAAGCACATCGCGCATGTACGAATAACGACCCCGCATCAGCATATATTTGTGAGTTTCGTTGTTATTGCGCAGTTCCATGATTTTGTCGGCAATGGTATCTAAAGCCTCATCCCAAGAGACTGGGACAAACTTCGGATCTTCTTCACGTCCTTTTTTAGGATTGGTGCGTTTCATTGGCGATTTAATTCGATCCGGATCATATAGCTGCTGGAGTGCTAAATGAGAGCGCGGACACCCGGCTCCCATGTTTACTTTTGAATGAGGGTTGCCCCTAACTTTAACCGCCCGACCATCGACTATGTATACCTGCTTCGAGCACCAGGATGTGCACCCCTGGCAAGTCGCCGGCAGCCACTGGCCCATCCCATTGCCTTTGGCACCGGTCGATGCGGCCAAGGCTTTTAATTCAAACGACAAGCCGGAACCCGCTGCAACGGCAGCTCCGGTGGTCGCCGAAGCCTTGATGAACGATCGTCGCGACAAATTGATGTTGCCGAGAAAATCCTTCATCAATGATTTGCGTACTTTTTTTTCTCTGTCCATGTTCACTCCTTCGTTGTTAATCGATCATTACCAAGCTGACAGCAATTAAACTGGCTGACCTTTTAATTTCAGCCCTCTCCACCAGGAGGTCCTCTCGATTCGGTTTCGTTATCTCGGATACATCTCAAGAAATAGTGCAGTTCATCCGGATCAACGGGTTTGTGCAGGCAGGCGAAAAGATAGTGCAAGATTGCGTCCTTTAAATCCGGGTGAAACCGTTCCCTGGAGGTGCATAAAAAACAAGTTGCAGGATAGGCCAAGGTGAGCGCACGAATGCTCCGATTGTCCAGCGGCACGCTGTCAAGATCCAGGATCGCCGCCATACAAGGGGCGGCCAACAACGATTTCAACCCGTCCAGCTCCTTGCAAGTGGCGGTTCCATAATTTCCTTCTTCGATGATGCGGCAGATCGCAGCAACATCCTTTGCATCGGCTCCCATGATGGCCACCAGGTTTTTCGGTTTGGGGTTCGCTTCCATCTGGTCTCTTGGTCTGTCGTCGATATCCTGTGTGCTTGTTCGATTTATCGCGACCTTGGATAACGCAAAACAAATGCCACAATGTGGCAATTTAATAAAAATATTCTGTCGCGGCTTGACAGTTATTGCTGAATAAGTCCCAACACCTTGAAACAGAAGATATTTTTATATAGAGGGAAAGGGTGGCCTGCAGTACAAGTGGACGCTCGGCCGGAATCGACCCTTTATTTAAAATGGTTAAAAAGCGTTTCCGCCAACAATCAATCGTCCGGAAATCGTACGCATAAAAAAGGTAAAATTAGATTTAAAATGAAAACAAGGTGTTATATCGTCCTATTTTCGGACGCTCTTTCGGTTGGCCGACAGTTGTTCGGACAGGTCAGCAAATCCTTGCTTCAGCGTCCATTTGGGAAACGTTTTTTTTAGGAGATGTGTAGGCAGCGGCGGCCCTGATAGTGATTGAAGGTAAAGCCACTCCTCAAATCATCTAAGAGAAGCCAGCTGGGCATGGAAAAAATGGGGTGTCAATGAATGGTGGGATTCACGATTTGAAGGCGTTTGAGTTTTTCGTATAGGGTACTGCGGCTGATGCCCAACTGCCGGGCAGCCTCGGCTTTGTTCCAGTCGCAGGCATCGAGCACTTCCCGGATCAGTCGTGCTTCGGATTTGACCAAGGTGGGCGGCGAGGCATCGGTAGACCCGGAATCGGCTGTTTCCACGATAGCGGCGGGTAGGTCCTTCAATTCAATCAGAGATTCCTTGGCCAGCACCACGGCATGCTCGATGCTGTTTTCCAGTTCACGGACGTTACCCGCCCAGGTATTGTCGATCAGTTTGCGCATGGCTTCGCTTCTGAAGCCCACAACCGGTTTGTCCTGCTCTTTGGAGAACTGCTCCAAGAAATGCTGCGCCAGGATATGGATGTCCTTGGGGCGCTCCCGGAGCGGTGGAAGTTGAATGGGGATAACATTCAGGCGGTAAAAAAGGTCCTCCCTGAAACGCCCCTCTTTAACTTCTACCGACAGATTCTTGTTGGTCGCTGCAATGATACGTACGTCCACACGTATGGACTGGTTACCGCCCAATCGATCGATGGTCTGCTGCTGCAAAACACGCAACAATTTAGTCTGGGCCACGCCATCGATCTCGCCGATTTCATCCAAAAATACCGTGCCGCCATCGGCCTGCTCAAATCGACCGATTTTTCGACGGAGCGCTCCGGTAAACGCCCCTTTTTCGTAGCCGAAGAGTTCGCTTTCCAGCAGGGTGCTGGGGTAGGCCGTGCAGTTGATGACGACGAACGGCTTACCGGCGCGATGGCTTCTTTCATGGATGGCCCGGGCTACCAGTTCCTTGCCGGTGCCGCTTTCTCCCTGGATCAGCACCGTCGTATCTGTTGGGGCGACGTCCTCGATCAGTTTAAAAACCACTTGCATTTTGGGGTCTCGGCCGACCAGGCCGCTGAATCCAGATTCGACATCGATACGCTGCCTCAACTCCCTCAATTCTTCTTCGTAAAAATTTGCCCGATGGATGGCGCCGGCTGTCTGATGCAGGATCATGGCGACGACATCCAACTCATGCCGTATACAATTACATTCTCCAGTGCAGGCAACCACCATGGCTCCGATTAACAGGTCGTGATGCCGTATGGGAAAAAGGGCAAGTTGCTCGGCCGAATTCAGAAAATCCGGTAAGTTCAACAGGTCGATGTCCGGTCGCCGCAAAAATGTCAATTGTTCTTTGCTACTGAACCTGTCAACCATTCTGTCGTAAACACCCTGCCCCAGTTGCAGCGTCTGCTGCTGGCTGGCGAGGGTAACGGATCGCATGGCATTGTTGAAAATCATCATATTCAGGTTACGGCATACCACCACTTGTTTGAGGGTTTTGATCAGGAATCTACAAATCTGATCGAGTTTTGGAAAGGCGGCAATCTCCTGTGAGATCAAAAAGGAAGTCTCGAGCTGTTTATGCGCCCGATCCAATTCCTGGTTTTTGATTTCCAACTGGCGATTCGATTCCCGGAGGCGCTGGGTATAATCCTGCAACCGGATGAGCATTGAGTTGAAGGCAGACGTCAGCTTAGTGATCTCCTGCCTTCCCTTTATGGTGAACTTGGTGTCCAGATTACCTTCATCGATTTGTTCGGCATAGTTGGCCAACTGCCGCAACGGACGGGTCAGACGACTGATCATCCAGTGACTTATCAACAGGGCAAATACCAGGATGCCCAACGTGATGATACTCATCTGCATCCACAGTTGCCGGACCTGTCTCCGATATGGGGCTTCGGAAAGGCCGATTCGCAGAGTTCCGGCCTTTCCTCCGAAGATCGGATAAGCCACGTCGATATATCGGCTACCGTTCTCGGAAATAATCTTTTCAAGCCTAGCGTTTTCTGCGCTTTCGATCTTATTGGCGTGAATCAGGTGGGCCGGGATGCCATCATTGAAAGTATGCGTCAGCAATTGGTCCCCACGAAGCACAAAAAGATAAGCCACGGTCGGGTCGCTGGCTATTTGGTCATCCAGCATTTTTTGGAGGGCTACAAGATCGTTGATCAGTATCTTATCGGCTGCTTCGAGGGAAAGTTGATGGGCGATGTTTTCGGCATGGGCCGCCGCGCCATCGAGCAGACTTAAACTGTACCTATGAGCAACAAGTTGCGATATGGCGATACCGGTTGCGATGACCAATAACGCCACGGACAAGAGTAATAAGTTTTTAAGACTCTTGGGCAGCATCGTACTTGTTTCCTTCAATCGTTATCCGTTCGAGCATCGCTTTTACCGGTGCATACCACTCTGATTGGGGGGGCGCGAAATAATCGATCATCAATTCATCGATAATGCGCTTTCCCTCAGGATCCTTATGCATGGATAAAATCATTTTTTTTAGCGTGCTTTTCATACTGGGATCCAGGGTTTCAGACACCACCAGCGGCGGGCTACCAAAAGGTACGGATTTTTTGATCACCCGGGTTTTGGAGGAATAGAAAGGATTACGCTGCTGGTAATACTCCCACATGTGGCCATCAACGGCGGCACCATCAACCAGGTTTTTGGCCACCGCCATGATTGCATTGTCATGGCTGTATGTATAGGTGAAGTTGCGAAAAAAGGTTTCCGGTTTGGCACCGAGCTGCCTTAACCAGTAGCGCGGGACCAAGGCGCCTGTATTGGATTCCGGGTCGGTAAAAGCGAAGTCTTTTCCCTCAAGATCCGTAAGCGATTGCAAGTCGCTGTCATTATTTACAATCAGATAAGAATGATAAAACGGTTGACCACGAACGATGGGGGTGGCAATGGCTTCGATCCTGTAGCGGTCGGCCCCGGTGACGAATGGGCCGGTGCAGATAAAGGCCAGGTCAATTTGCCGTTTGGCCAGAAGTTCATTGACCTCCCCATAGGTTTTGCGTTGGATTAGTTCGACATCGTGATCAATTTTGGCTGCCAGATAGTCGATCAGTTCCTGATAATAGATGGCGGTTTCTTTGGGAGATATCATGGCCGCAACCGCAACCCGCAGGATCGGCCGCCCATTTTTGTCCGATCTGTGTTGGGATACACTCATTTTTTCGGAAAAATTGACCAGCTTGTATTCGGTATCACCACTACATGATACAAGCGGAATACAAGCCAATGCGATCGCCGAACAACAGGCCAGATACCGTGAAAATCGTGATAGACGGAAAGGGTGCAAGGCGCTTGCTCCTGTCTTAATTAGCTGCCGAAAGCCGGTTAATAGAATCACAAAAAAGTCGTACCGCCATTGATATGCTACATAGTGGTACTATGTGACGAATGAGATTGTTTGACAAGGAAAAAATGGAAGCCTCCAGACTTTGTCGTTGACATTTCAGGTTAGGGTGAATTATTTGAATGCATATATTTCGTTAATTTACGAATTATAGGTTTAATTCAAATGCGTCGCATTGTCAGAACAACAAAAGCCCTCGCCGATGAAAATAGAATCCGGATCATCGGAGTCTTAACAGGACGCGAATTGTGCGTTTGCCAGCTGATTGAGCTGCTTTGCCTTGCACCGTCAACCGTATCCAAGCATCTATCGATCCTGAAGAATGCCCGGTTGATAAACAGCAGGAAACAGGGGCGCTGGATGTATTATCGATTAGCCGACGAAGAGGGGGCACCCAATCACGTTATCGAGGCTCTTGATTGGATGATTCGGTCGATTGCTGAGACAGACCAGTTTATTTCGGACAATGAGCGTATGGAAGAAATTCTTCGAATCGATCCGGAAATCCTTTGCAGTCAGCAAAATCGATCGGGTTCTTGTGAAGCCGATAGCTGATAATAATACCGAAAAGCCTTAATATACAACCGGAAACGATGACCAAGAAACTAAACATTCTGTTTTTATGCACCGGCAATTCATGCCGCAGCCAGATGGCCGAGGGATGGACGAACCACCTGAAAGGTAGCGTCATCCATTGCCGGTCGGCAGGCATCGAAACCCATGGGCTCAATCCGATGGCCGTTAAAGCCATGGCCGAAGCAGGCGTAGACATTTCTCACCATAAATCACAACTGGTTGATGATTTCATCGGAGAGAAGTGGGATTTTGTAGTTACCGTTTGCGGCAATGCCCATGAAACCTGCCCGATGTTTCCAGGTCAAGCCAAAATCGTTCATGTCGGGTTTGACGATCCTCCGACCTTGGCCAAAGGGGAGTCCACCGAGGAAGGGGCCATGACCCACTACCACAAGGTGCTATACGAGATCCGTGCTTTTGTCGAATCCTTGCCCGAATCTCTGCAAAAATAACAAACAACTGGAGTGAATCGAACAATGAGCGCAGATGCCGCCAACACCAACGAACGCAAAATGACCAGTATTTTCGAACGCTATCTTTCCGTCTGGGTGCTCCTGTGCATCGTGGGCGGAATTCTGTTAGGCAAAATTGCACCGGGTGTGGCCCGAACCCTGGACGGGATGGCCATATTTGTCAATGGCGCACCCGTGGTCTCCATTCCCATTGCCGTTTGCCTTTTTTTCATGATGTATCCCATTATGGTGAAAATCGACTTCGGAGAAGTCATCAAGGCGGGTAAAAGCGGCAAGCCGGTTTTTCTGACCCTTTTCATCAACTGGGCAATCAAACCTTTTACCATGTATGCCATTGCCCTGTTTTTTCTTGGCACGCTTTTCTACGGATTCATTGGGCCGGATGCGGTGGATCTGGTCAAAATGCCTTTCGGGTTGGATCTTCCCGTGGGTGCTACCCATGGTTCCGGTACTGTGGTTCTTGTGGATGGCATCAAGATGCTGGAGGTTCCCTTGTGGCGCAGCTACTTGGCCGGTTGTATTCTGTTAGGAATAGCTCCCTGCACGGCCATGGTTCTTGTTTGGGGTTTTCTGTCACGAGGCAACGACGGACTTACCCTGGTAATGGTGGCCATCAATTCGCTGACCATGCTGCTGCTCTATGGCGTTCTGGGCGGATTTTTATTGGGAGTAGGACGGCTGCCCGTACCCTGGCAAGCACTGCTTCTCTCCATCGGCATCTATGTGGCTCTTCCTCTGGTAGCCGGTTATTTTTCACGCCGCTGGATTATTTCCGCCAAAGGCGAGGCGTGGTTCAAAGAGCGTTTCCTGCACGTGCTTACCCCCATAACTATCATTGCCCTTCTGATCACCCTGGTGCTGCTTTTCTCATTCAAGGGCGAGGTTATTCTGGGCAACCCGCTGACCATTCTCTGGATTGCCGTGCCGCTGCTCATCCAGACGGTGTTGATCTTCTGCTTGGGATACGCATTGGCAAAATTCCTGAAATTGCGATACGAGGACGCCGCTCCAGCAGCCATGATTGGCGCGTCGAATCACTTTGAAGTCGCCATCGCCACCTCGACCATGCTCTTTGGCCTTAGTTCTGGCGCAGCCCTGGCGACCGTCGTTGGTGTTCTCATCGAAGTACCGGTCATGCTCATGCTGGTCAAGATCTGCCTCAACACGCAATCATGGTTCAATCATGAAAAGATTGGAAGCTGAACGTACGGTCATCGTTTACAGTTTGACCGTTGCGCTGCTACCGAAAAGAAGGGGAAAAAATGAATCGTTATACTGTGTTTCCAGACAAAACGATTGTGGATAAAGGGCCAATGACGCGCACGTTTCTGAGCATGGGTACAGATACATTTCACGCTGCCTGCCGCTACGTTAATGAATTGCCTTACGGCTACAATTCTGACCGGGACGACCCGATGATCCTGTTCAAGGAAAAGCTGGGCAGTTGCACCACCAAGCATGCGGTCATCGCCACGCTGGCTTCCGAGCTGGAGATCGCCATCGACAAGCACATCGGCATCTATGCCATGACCGAAGCCCTGGTGACAGGAACGAGAAAGATACTGGAGCGCTACCATCTTCCCTATGTGCCGAAGGTGCACTGTTTTCTCGTATTTGAAAAACAGCGGGTCGATCTTTCCGAGGGAAACCAGAATGGCAAAAACGGGCCTATCGACGAATTTCTCTACACGGTTGTGGTTGCCCCCTTAATCTCTGCGAAAGATGAGTATTTGCTATTTCGGAAGGCGCTCTCCAATCACATCCTTAGGCGGCGCGAACTTGAAAATGCGGAGATACGAACCATTCTCAAGGCCCGGGAAGAAGGGCTCGCCTTATTGAAGGCAAATATCCAGAATTGAGGAGAACCTGCCGCGACAATCGCCAGAGACATCTGTCCCCGTTGCATACAGCGTAGTAGATCGAAGATTTTTGATCGAAAGATGACGGACCACTCCCTACAATGAACTCGCTGGGCCGGATTGGCGTGTCAGACAGCTTTTGTGTTATCGGTGAATATCTTTGCTATCTGTTCGATGAAAACAAGTTTGACGATCCAACCCAAAACATAGTCAAGTGAATCATAAGTGCGTTTCAGAGGAATGCTTTTGAAAATTTACCGGAACACGAAATCATGGTTCAAGAACGAATACAATGGAAGCTGACTTCGAGGCGATCATCCGCAGCGTAATCAATGCCTGTGCGGATTGCGACACCTGTAGGTTCCTCATGAACGAGGACTGCCTCTTTTTCCCTGAGTTGTACAGGCTCGTGGACCGTGAAAAAGAAAGCGGACAGGCCGCACCTGACCATGAGTTGAAAGGATTGGTAGAACTGTGCACGCTTTGCGGTTTGTGCCCGTGCCCCAATATTCGCAATGATATCATCAAAGCGAAAGCTGCGCTGGTCAAACAAAATGGAATGCCAATAGGCAATCGCCTGTTGGCAGATGTTCAAAAATTTGGACGCATATGTGGAATGGTGCCGGGTCTGACCAACGCTGTTCTATCTAATAGTTCCGTCAAAGAGATCGTCAAACGAATAGCTGGGATACATCCAGTACGAAATCTGCCGCGCATCCCTGAGGAAAACTTTTTTACTTGGGCCAAAGGTCGTGGACTGTGCAACACTTCCGCCAACGGAAACGGTGTGGCTTATTTCGCTGGTTGTACTGCGGGCTATCTGTTTCCTGAGGTAGGGCGGGCAGCGGTAATGGTCCTGGAACAAAACGATGTAAAGGTCTTCGTTCCGACTCAGCAATGTTGCGGCATGCCGACCCTGGTGGAAGGTGATTTTCGCACAACCCTGAAACGTCTCGCTCGCCGCCGATCCCTTCGTGGTGTGTCTCCCGGAGATTGCGCAGCAGACCATCCCCTCCGGCGATGCGCTCACACTGGCCCTGACCTGGTCCGCCACTGCCGCACCAAAGGCCGACTACCACGTCCGCTGGCGGCTGCTGGACCCCACTGGCTCGGTCACGCTGGAGCAGGTCA
>JAQYWF010000396.1 GCA_030145105.1 Desulfosarcina sp. | reverse complement strand
TTGGAACACCAAAGGTTGAACCAACAATATTTATATTTAAAGCCAATCCATGGGTCAACGCCTGCATCTCGCATTTAAAGGGACCAAACCCCATATCGGTCCAATGTCTCCCGGATGCCGCATCTGCGGGGAAGGGGATTGGTCCTGCCTGTTCGTCAACGGCAAATGCAATTGCCGGTGTTTTTACTGCCCAAACTCCCAGGCTGAGATCGGCGTTGCCACCACTAACCGCGTGCCCTTTAACAGGCCTGCTGATTATGCCGCATATGTGGATCATTTCGGTTTCCGCGGCATAAGCATCAGCGGCGGCGAGCCCCTGACGACACCCGCTCTCACCCTGCGCTTTCTTCGGACGGTAGACCAATCCAAAAAACGCCCGCTTCACCTGTGGATGTACACCAATGGTACCCTGCTGACGGCGGATCTGGTGAAAAAACTCAAGGATGCGGGTTTGGACAAGATTCGGTTTGATCTCAGTGCCGCAGGGTACGATTTGAAAAAAGTCCGGCTGGCGGTCGGACACATCCCGATTGTCACCGTCGAGATTCCCGCTATTCCCGAAGATTTTCTGCGACTGTCGGAGCTGCTGCCCCTAATGAAAGCGATCGGCGTCTATCATTTGAATGTTCACCAGCTTCGCATGAACCCTTTCAACCGGGACCAATTGGATAAACGAAAATATACTTATTTGCACGGAGAAAAAGTGACTGTCCAGGAGTCTGAACTGACGGCATTGGCGCTGATGCAACATGTCGTTGACCGGAATATCGGGTTTCCGGTCAATTACTGTGCGTCCGTCTTCCAACACCGCTTCCAACGTGCCGCTGCGCGACGCAAAAGTGCCCAATTGATGGTAAAACCCCATCAGAGCATCACGGAATGCGGGTACATCCGATCGCTGTGTCTGGTCGGTGACCCCGAAAAGGTGGCCCGGCAAAAAGACCAGCTGACGTCACAGGGGGTGGACCACCAATTGTGGAGCATTGGCAGCCGCAACGACCGTTTGTTTTTTCACCCGCAACTATGGGAACATGTGGCACTCGATGCGCTGAATCTGATTGTCACCTATTCGGAAGCGTTGCTTTGTCCCCAAATTTCCTACCACCGCACCTTCAAGGAGGTCCGCGTGAATTCGGAAAAGCGGCTTTTCATCGAAAAACAGCCTGTCTGCTCTGAAATTCATCTGGATGATCCGCAGCGGACGCGATTCATATCCATCGTGAATCATCCGGGCAGTTCTGTCCTCCAAAATCAGGATTCTTCCGACGACCGGTTTCTGGATTATGAATTGATTCAAGTCGGGCTCCAGGATTATTTTTAAGGCGGAAACGGCGATCAACTGCACGAGGCTGCTGATCCCATCGCCTTGACATAAAGAGGCGTGGGAAATATTCTGACGGCTGAAGACGATCACAAACAAAGCATGCTCGGGAGGACGCCATGCAAGAAAATGCCAGGGTACACCTGATCGTTTACGGGCGGGTTCAAGGGGTCTGCTTCAGAGCGGAAACCCAGAAGGCGGCAACCCATTTTGGTGTCTTCGGATGGGTCAGAAATAAACGCGACGGCACGGTCGAGGCGATTGTTGAAGGTGAAAAAAAAGATGTGATTTCCATGATCAACTGGTGCAAAACCGGTCCGTCCCTGTCCAGAGTGGAAAAGGTGAATGTCACCTGGCAGGATTGCCACGGCGAGTTTAATGAATTCGGTATTCGGTATTGGGACCCAATCCAGAAATAGTTGCGCATGGGCTTCAACGTTGCCAATTATACCCCAGCTTTGCTAGAAGGTTAACAAAATGAGAAAAACAGCGCCATTCTTGGAATTCACCATTCGTGACATCCAGAAAATGGTAGGAACTTGGCTATTTTCATTATAATATCTTCGATTTAGCTATCTTTATCCATATTGTTCATGCAACATTGGGGTATACTCTGCCGCGATCCAAAACGAGACATCCATTCACGGAGGAACCCATGAACGCGATCACATCCCTTCAAAAAGCCGAAAAATTCGAGATTGAAAAATACAAGGCCCCCAAAGATATCCGGTCTCTTTCCAAGACGCATGTGCCTTACACCGGATCGCCGCAAAAACATCCCTTGGACCCGGATCGGATCATCTTGCTGCCAGACCCGTATAACGAGAAAAGTCCCTACCTGGAATTCAGCAAAAGTGATGTCACCCATGTGGAGAAGCTGGCCAACATCGTCAACCTGGAGGGGGCGACCGTCAGCATGGTGCGAATTTGGGTGAAAAAAGGCAGTATCGCCATCCAGTGTACGCCATTTAAGGTAACCACCATGTGACCTTGTGTTCGATCCGGACGCCGGGGCTATCGAGACAACCAGCCTCCTGGCGCCCATCTTCTTTTCCGTGCGCCATCAGTCCGACCGCCATTCCGTGGCCATGCGCAATGGTTCCGTCGCCTCATTCGCCCATCATTCCTTGATTTGCAAAAAGTCGCCTGATAAGGCATTATGGTTGGCCAAGGGTCGGTCTGCGCGATCTCTTGTCGCTCAATCCACTGTATTCAATCTCGTCCATTTCGAAGCCCGGTGTTCGTTTCCGCACCAACAAGAGCATTCAAGGAGGCTATCGTGATTGTGGTCATTGGTGAGATTCTCATCGACATTTTTCAGGATTATGAACGGATCGGTGGTGCACCGTTCAACTTTGCCTTTCATCTCAAAAAGCTGGGTTTTCCGGTGCGTTTCTTTACCCGGGTGGGAAATGACAGACATGGGAAGCGCATCATCGACATGTTGGAAAAAAATGGTTTTGACCTCGCCGACGTCCAGATGGATTCCCGGCATTCCACGGGAACGGTTCGCGTGGATCTGGATCAGCGGGGCATTCCGCATTTTGATATCCGCGCGAATGTTGCCTACGACCAGCTGGATCTGAACATCGCCGACGTGCCGGGTGCGGCTGGCGCTGACATGATTTATTTCGGCACCCTGCTGCAACGAACCGATGCCGCCTGCCGTCAGGTTCAGCGCTTTCTTTCGCATATAAAAAAGGGCGCCAGACGCTTTTGCGACATCAACCTTCGGCCGCCCCATGTCAACCCCGATGCCGTTGCCGGATCACTCCGTCACGCCGATCTGCTCAAAGTCAACGAAGCGGAACTTGCAGACATTCAACGCGCATTTGATGGCCCGACGGAAGAAAACGACGTCATGCCCTGGCTGATGGAAACGTTTGAGATCGACGCCGTGGCCCTTACCCGGGGCAGCCGGGGCAGCTTATTTTACTGCCACGATGAGACCATCACCAGCCCCACCGTGCCGAGTCCCTCCATTGTCGATACGGTCGGCGCCGGTGATGGATATGCCGCTATCCTGGCTGCCGGCTGCATGCAGCAGATTCCCTGGGCAGAGACCCTTCGTCAGGCATCCGATTTCGCCGCACGAATCTGCGGAATTGCGGGTGCGGTGCCCGATTATGACACTTTTTACAATGAATTTAGACGCTTACCGAAAGGAGCCGCCGTTGGCTGCGAATAGACCAACCATCCAGTTGTTCAGTCTTCACGGATTGATTCGATCAAAAAACCTGGAAATGGGAAGAGATGCGGATACCGGCGGGCAGGTCAAGTACGTCCTGGAACTGGGTCATGGCCTGAGTGCCCGTAAGGATATCGGCCGCGTGGATCTATTCACCCGTCTGATTGCCGACAAACGCGTCTCTTCGGATTACAGCCAGCCCATCGAGGTGATCAACGACAAGTTCCGCATCGTTCGCATCCAGTGCGGTGGACGTAAATATATACGCAAGGAGCTGCTTTGGCCCCATCTCGAAGAATTTGTGGACAAGACGATCAAATTCATCAAACGCAACCACGCCATGCCTGACATAGTCCACGGTCATTATCCCGATGCCGGATACGTGGCCATGCAGTTGGCCGAAATTTTCGGCCTGCCGTTCGTATATACCGGCCATTCCCTGGGTCGTTCCAAGCAGGCCAGGCTGCGGGATCAGGGAATGAGCGAGACGGAGATGCAAAGGAAATTCAAAATCGATCGTCGAATCGACACGGAAGAGAATATCCTGGCCCGGGCCGACTTGGTGATTGCCAGCACCCGCCATGAAATCAAGGAGCAGTATGGCCTTTACCACCACAAGGATGTCCCCGAGTATCAGGTCATTCCGCCCGGCATCGGGATCGACACCTTCTATCCGTTTTATCATGACATGCTCGATGGTGCGGAACAGCCAGAAAACGTCCGCTATGCCCAGGCCTCCATGCTCAAGGAGTTGAACCGCTTTTTCATGACTCCTGAGAAACCGTTGATTCTTGCCCTGAGCCGACCGGATCAACGCAAGAATATCTCCGGGCTGGTGCAGGCCTACGGCGAAGATCTTGAACTGCAGAGCATGGCCAACCTGGCCGTTTTTGCCGGTATTCGTAAGGATATCGAT
>JAQYWF010000196.1 GCA_030145105.1 Desulfosarcina sp. | reverse complement strand
GGTGATGACATTGTAATTGCAGACCTTGATTTTAGTTTGCTGGATGAAAATACCGGCCAGCGTTGGATAAAGACAAGGAGACCGGGGTTGTACGGTCCTCTTTCGCTGCCCACCGGAAAGGAGGAGGACACACGGTCGGTCAGGTTCGATAAAAAGGGAATATAATTTTAAAACGATATATCTTCTTCCGGCATACACGGGGATGACAATACAAAAATATGGCGAAATGATCATTGCATATAAATTCACATTGTGCTAAAATATGTCTCTTATTGGATAAAATTCTGTGTTTGGAGGTTGAGTAGATGAATCTCTATCTCGTGCAGCATGCTCAGGCTAAGCAGGAAGATGAGGATCCTACGCGATCTTTGACCAGCTATGGTACGGAATGTATCAGAAGAGTGGCACATTACGCCTCCCGATACTTGAATATAGATGCTGAGCGTATAATACACAGCGGTAAAAAGAGGGCTATCCAGACAGCCGAAGTCCTTACCGATGAATTGAAACCGGAGAAAGGAATGGAGCAAGGCCAGGAAATGAACCCCCTTTCAGGTCCATGGGGCTGGGTGGAGCAGCTTTCTCAATTGGAAGAAAATATAATGCTTGTTGGGCATCTCCCTCATTTAAAAAGGCTCGCTGCTCTTCTTTTGTGCCAGGATGAGAGCAAACAATTCCTGGAATTTCAGGAAGGCGGGATTATAAGTTTTTGCAAAAATGAATCAGGGATCTGGGTGTTGAGGTGGATGGTCCGGCTGTTTCGCAACCTTTTATCTGTCTCACCAGCAGGTGTGCATTGTGATCGAACAGCTTCGAAAAAACAGCCGGGTGACCTTTGCCGGAACGACCAACCGGAACAAACTGGCCTTGAAGAATACCACCGAGAAGATATTTAAAGCCATGACCAATAGTTAACCCCTACGGCCACGGTCGGCTGTTGGGTGGAAAAGGAGTAAAACCAAGCCCATGAGCAGTTCACACGTACTCTCCATTTCGACCTTTATTTTTGCCCTGGCCGCTTTTTTTTACATGGCGGCGCTGATTTTTAAAAAACCCCGATTGACGTTGCCGGCGCGTTGGACCGTGGTGGCCGCAGTCGTTGCGACCACGGCGGGACTTCTCCTGCGCTGGGTGGAGTCCTACCAGATGGGAATCGGGCATGCGCCGTTGTCCAACCTATACGAATCCCTGGTTTTCTTTTCCTGGACCGCTGGAGTGATTTACCTCTTCGTGGAGTTTAAATATAAAAACGCACTGATCGGCGCCTTTGTTACCCCCATTGCCTTTCTGGCCATGGCATACGCGTCAATGTCACCCAATATCAGCGATCGCATTCAGCCACTGGTGCCGGCCCTGAAAAGCAACTGGCTCATCGCCCATGTGGCCACCTGCTTTTTCGGCTATGCAGCCTTTGCTATCGCTTTCGGGATGAGCCTCATGTATCTGATCAAGGCGAGGAATCCTGAAAAAATAGAGGGGATTATCGGTCATCTTCCCAAACTGGACGTGCTGGATGAACTCACCCATCGGATGGTGCTGTTCGGCTTCCTCTTTCTCACCGGGGGGATCATCACCGGTGCCGTGTGGGCTAACTCGGCCTGGGGCAGTTACTGGTCCTGGGATCCCAAGGAGACCTGGTCCCTAATCACCTGGTTTGTCTACGCGACCCTGCTGCACGCGCGCCTGATGCGTGGCTGGGAGGGCAAGCAAATCGCCTATCTGTCCATTTTGGGATTTGCGGCAGTGCTGTTTACCTATTTCGGTGTCAATCTGCTGCCGGGGTTGCACAGCTATGGAAAAGTATAGTGCGTTTCAATCCAGAGATGGCATCTTGCGGCCCAGGCCGGTGCTCTCGCGTTTTCGCGATCCTCGACGCAGCGCTGCTACGCCTGCGGTCGCGAAAACCCTGCGGCCTTGGCCTGAACCACAAGCTTCCATCTCTGAATAGAAACGATTGGTGAAGGAAAGGCGTTGGTATGGCCATAGAGATGGACGACTTGGACAAAACGATTCTCAATCGCATTCAGACACGATTCCCCCTGGCCTCACGGCCCTTCGAATCAATTGCCCAGGAGTTGGGCACGACGGAGGCCGAGGTGTTGACGCGGGTGTCAAGGCTCAAGGAAACGGGGATTATCCGGCGGATCGGCGGTAATTTCGTGCCGGGTAAAGTGGGATTCGTGAGCACCTTGTGCACGGCCCAGGTGCCCGAAGAGAAGGTGGAATTATTTGCCCGGACAGTGAATACTTATTCTGGGGTGACCCACAATTACCTCCGGGAAAATTCATTCAACGTGTGGTTTACGTTTATCGCGCCTTCCATGGATGTGATCCGGGACAATTTGGCTCGGATCGCCGAAAAAACAGGTGTCAAGCGGATCCTCAATCTACCTGCAACGCATGTCTTCAAGATCAAAGCGAAGTTTGATCTTTAGCCCTTTAGAATGCCTTGTATCTTGGCTGAGAGGTCGGCGACCTGGTAGGGTTTCTGGATGACTGAACTGGGCTGCATGTCGCCAAATTGGCCGGTTACCTGGTCGACGGCAAGGCCGCTGGCTATGATTATCGGCAATTCGGGGCTCAGCTCCCGCAACCGCTTGAAAGTCGCCTGGCCGTCCATGCCGGGCATTGTCAGGTCCAGCACGACGCAGCTGATGGATTCCCGATGCTGGCTGAATCGATCCAGGGCCTCCTCACCGCTTGAAGCGGTGAGGACCGCATTGCCCAGTCGCTGCAAAATGGCCTTTCCGACCTCAAGCACCATTTTTTCGTCATCAACCAAAAGCACCTTATGGTCGTGCCCTGAATTACCGTAGGCATCCGTATTCATCGCTGCGTCCTCATGCTTGTTTCCAACAGCCGCGTCTTTAGTGCTGTCCGATGACGAGACAATTCCGGATCGAGTTTAATGGACATTTTTCAAAAACGCTATTTATACCTATTATGATAGGGTAAAAAATAAAGGATATCAAATCTATTTTTTATCTTGCGGTATCGGTGAGTTGGGGATGTCCCATTTGTGGCACTTGATTTTTCCATGACCAGGAGTGTGTTTAAACACCATCTGGGCAATTGCAGCCGGCCCTTCCCAGCTGAATACCCGGCAAACCATAGGAGAGAAAAGTGGGCGACAGTGAAGCGTATGATGTGGTGATTGTGGGTGCTGGACCGGCCGGACTTCAGGCAGCTATCCATGCGTCACGTAAAAAAGTATCTGTGCTGGTGCTGGGCAAGGAGAACAAGAGCAGCCTTTTCAGGGCCCATGTGGAGAATATGTGTTGCCTGTTCAACGCCACCGGCCAGACGATGCTGGAGACTGGACGACGGCAGGCGGAAAATTTCGGCAGCCGGTTTCTCGATACGGATATCCTTAGAATTCGCCTGGAGGGAAACCAGTTTACACTCGATACGGAAAGCGGAACCCAATTGACATGCAAGGCCTTGATTCTGGCCACCGGCACCGCTCGGAACAAGCTGCGGGTCAAGGGGGAGAAGGAACTGGTTGGCAAGGGGGTGAGCTATTGCGTGGATTGTGACGGAAATTTTTACCGGGGCGAGGAGGTGGCCGTGGTGGGTGGTGAGAGTGCTGCTGCCGATGGCGCGTTGACCCTGGCTGAAATCGCTGGCACCGTTCACCTGATTTGCGACGACTTGAAGGTTTCCGATGCACTGCTTGGCAAGCTGGAAAACAGCCGGGTGGTTGTCCATCGGGGTGCCAAGATCCGTGAGATCGCCGGTGAGGAACAGGTTAGCGCCCTGGTTCTCGATGACGGCACCTCCTTGTCCGCCACCGGTGTTTTTATCGAACTGGGCGCCAAGGGACTCATGGAACTGGCAACGTCCCTGGGCGTGGTGCTGGATGACGACATGCGCTTTATCAAAACCGATAAGGGCCAGCGTACCAGCGTACCGGGCATTTTTGCCGCCGGCGATATCTGTGGGCCGCCCTGGCAGGTAGCCAAGGCCGTGGGTGAGGGGTGTGTGGCCGGTCTCAATGCCGCCGATTATGCCAAGAAGCTTAAGGGCTGCGGATAAAATAAATTGCCCCATCTTGCTTGTCTTTTGATCCGGTTACGGCGTTGCATCAATGGCTCCACACAACAAGTATGAAACCATCAACGCGCCTTGCAGCCAAACCAAAATCCGGCGCAATCTCAGGGCAATTTATTTTTTCCGCGGCCCTAAATCATAAGGTATTCGATCGTTCAGCCGAATGGTCTTGAGATCGATGGATACATCATAAACGATGATCTCGACGCCATGTTTGGATGCTTGACGCAGCTTCTTACCGTATTCGGGATCGATGTGATCTGCGGGGGCAAATGAATGCGCATCCATGCGCTGGATCAGAAAAAACATGGCACATCGACAACCCGAGGCCACCAGATTTTGCAGTTCCATCAAATGCTTCTGGCCCCGCAGGGTCACGGCATCGGGAAAGGTGGCCACGCCGTCGGTCACCAGGGTGCAGTTTTTTACCTCCACATAACAGGGGCGGCGATCCGGTGACGTCAGCAGGATATCAATCCGCGAGTGGCTACCCGCCTTGACTTCCCGTTTGACCGTTTCATAGCCGTTCAATTCAGCCACATCGCCCGATGCGATGGCCTTGGCGGTCAGGCGGTTAGGTACCTGGGTGTTGACGCCCACCAATGATCCGGGCATGTGGATCAACTCCCAGGTATACTTGAGCTTTCGTTTGGGGTTGTCGTGAGAGGAGAGGTAGACTGGCCGGCCGGACTGGCAGCAGGCTTTCATGCTCCCCGAATTGGGACAGTGGGCGGTGACGGTTTCCCCGTTTTTCAGCCGGACATCCGCCAGAAAACGTTTGTAGCGTCGGATCAGCGTGCCGGGGATCAATTCCGGCCAGGTGATGATGCCTTTATTGATTTGCGATTGGGTCATTGCTCTCCTATCGGTTAAATAGCAGAAGACGCGCCGGTTGGCCAGTAATCCATTGACAGAACCTAATTTTGTGGGTTAGGGGGTCTATGTTAACGTTGCTAACATGGCCGATGTACCATGGCCGGAAAACAACCGCACGGATTGACAGGTGCGGTAAAAAAGAGATGTGAGGAGGGCTATCCATGCTGTTCAATCCGAAAAATGCGGGGTTCGACCACCTGGATCCACGGTCCAGGGAAATCATGCAAAAAACCATCGATTTCTTTGAGGCCAAGGGAAAGAAAAAACTCAAACAAGACGATCATGAGCGGGTCTGGTACGACGATTTTCTTGAGTTCATCAAAAAGGAGCATATTTTCTCCAGCCTGCTGACCCCGACCCCTTACGGCGGTGAAGGATGCCGGTGGGACACCTTTCGCAATATGGATTTCAATGAGATCCTCGGTTTTTACAGCCTGGCCTACTGGTACACCTGGCAAGTGAGCATTCTGGGTTTGGGGCCCATCTGGATGGGTAAAAACGAAGCGGTCAAGCAAAAGACGGCCAGGCTGCTGGAAGACGGCGGGATTTTCGCCTTCGGACTCTCTGAAAAAGAGCACGGCGCGGACCTGTATGCCAGCGACATGGCCCTGACGCCCCTGGGAGACGGCCAATACCGGGCCGATGGGAGCAAATACTACATCGGCAACGGCAACGAAGCGGCACTGGTCTCCACGTTTGCCAAGAATTCGGAAACCGACGAATATGTCTTCTTCGCCGTGGATTCCAAGCATGAGAATTACGAATGCGTCCAGAATATAGTCAACTCTCAGATGTACGTCTCCGAGTATGCCCTGAACGGCTACCCCCTGACCGACGACGACATCCTTACCACGGGCAGCGAGGCCTGGGATTCCTCCCTGAACACGATCAACGTGGGCAAGTATAACCTGGGTTGGGCTTCCATCGGCATATGCACCCACGCCTTCTACGAGGCCATCGACCACGCGGCCGGGCGTTTCCTGTTCAGGCATTATGTGACCGATTTCCCCCATATTCGCCAGCTGTTCGTGGATGCTTATACCCGGTTATGTGCCATGCGCATGTTTGCCGCGCGGGCGGCGGATTATCTGCGCAGCGCCTCGGCCGACGACCGGCGTTATCTGCTTTACAACCCCATGGTGAAAATGAAGGTGACCACCCAGGGTGAGGAAGTGATCAATCTGCTTTGGGATGTGATTGCGGCCAAAGGTTTTGAGAAGGACACCTACTTCGAGATGGCGGCCCGTGACATCCGCGCCCTGCCCAAGTTGGAGGGCACCGTCCACGTGAACATGGCCCTGATCGTCAAGTTTATGGCAAACTACTTCTTCAACCCAGGGCAGTTCCCGGGGATCGGAAAAATGGACACCACCGTCAACGACGACTTCCTGTTCAAGCAGGGACCCACCCGGGGCCTGAGCAAAATTCAGTTCCACGACTACCAGCTTGCCTACAATAGCCTGGACCTGCCCAACATCGGGATATTCAAGGAGCAGATCACCCTGCTGGTGGAACTGCTGATGACAGCTGCACCAGACAAAGAGCAGATCAAGGACATTGATTTCCTGCTCAACTTGGGAGAGCTGTTCACCCTGGTGGCATACGGCCAGCTGCTCATCGAAAAAGCCTGGATCGACGCGGTGGAAGACGACCTGATGGACCAGATCTTCGATTACATGATCCGCGATTTCTCCAAGTTCGCCCTTCAACTTTACAGCAAGTCCAGCAGCACGGCCAGACAGATGGATATTTGTATGCGGATGATCAAAAAGCCGACGGTGAACCCGGAGCGCTTCAACCGGATCTGGGAAAAGCATGTTTATGCGCTTAAAGGGGCTTACCGGATGAACGACTAATCATATCAAAAATACCTTTATCGGATAGTCGTCGGTGGGGCATGCTATCGGATTAAAAAAATGCGCCGGGGGGCTGGCTCCCGGCGCATGGTTTGTCTATAGTGGTTTTTTTTACTGGTTAGGGCAGTTGCCCGGTCCGTATCCCATTCCCCGACCCATGCCATGGTGGCCCATGCCCCGGCCTTCCATCATCCATCCTCTGCCGGCATCGGGATTGATCTTGCGCATGGCCATGATGTGGCCCAGGTGTTTCTGATCCAGACTCGCCTGCAGGTCGGAAACCGCCTTTTGCAATGCCGAGGCCTTATCCATATCCGGCTGACTTTTGGCTATCTCGGCTCTCAATTCCAGCCGCTTGGCATAAAGATCCTGCCGTTCAATTGTGGTGGCATCGAAAAAGGTCTTGCGCTCGGTCTCAATTTGCTCACGCTGCTCCGGTGTGAGGTCCGCCTTCATCTGCCCATAGGCGCAACCGCCTCTTCGGTTCTGATTGCCGCAATCCCCACAACCCCGCCCATCGTCTCGATTGCCCATTCCTTTTCCCGCAAAGGCGTTTGCCCCCACGGCCAAAACGGCAACAGCTGCCAGGCTGACAATAAAGGTTCGCATGGTGTTGGTTTTCATGATGAATTCCTTTCAAGTTTAAATAAATGTTGGATTTGCCGAACGCATACTGGTTTTTCAATTTCGACAACCCATTTGAGCAAGGCCGATGCCAATTCCATTTGATTTTTTGCATGGAAAATCATAACCTTCTAAAACTAATAACTAAAAAATTATTTTCAATTCTTTGCAGGGATGGCTGCCGGGATCGGCCATGGGTCAGGGTGGGTTAAAACGAACCAGATTGGGTCGCCGATCCGGGTAAAAAGGTTCCAGGTATCTTCAATACGTCCCAAGCCTTTTTGGATGATCGACACGGCCGGCCGGGCTTTTTAAATAATCGGACAACTTGGCAGCATTCTTGTATTCTTAGGTCGGGATGATGACGGGCAAACACCAATTCAGAGTATTCCTATCGGGTTTCTCGCCATGGATCATCCTCGGCGCCGTCCTGGTGATGCTGCCCATCGTGGCCTTGATGACGCTGGAGGCCATCAATCGCCAAAAAAAGCAGAGCATTCACCTGATGATGGAAAAGGGTGCCGCCCTGGTCCGATCCTTTGAAGCCGGTACGCGAATGGGTATGCGCGGAGGGCACGGCAGCGGGTTTCAACTGCAGCGGCTGTTGGTCGAGACGGCGGCCCAGCCGGACATTGACCACCTGTTGGTTGTCAGCATCGACGGTACCGTGATTGCCCATAGCCAGGTGGACCGGGTGGGCGGCCAATATGGTACCGGCCTGGACCTCGAATCTGTTTATGCGTCTGCCGCGCTGAACTGGAGACGGACCACTGCATTGGATGGTCAGGCCATTTTCGAGATCTTTGGAAAGTTTGCCCCATTGACCAAACCTTCGAATCGACCCATGCACGGCCACATGATGCAGATGATGGGTAGGCCGCCTCCCCAGCGAGAGGCACTGCCCATGGTAATTTTCGTGGGATTTCGAACCGATGCCGTCGATGCCGCCCATGCCGCCGATGTGAGGCACGCCGTGGTGATGGGCGCGGTCCTGCTGCTGGTGGGGTGTGCCGGTGTGATGTTGCTTTTTCTGGCCCAGAACTACCGGTCTACCCGTGCCTCCCTGGCGCGCGAAAAGGTTTTTTCCGACAACCTCGTGTCGCGCATGCCCATCGGTCTGGTGGCCGTGGACCAGTACGGCCGGGTGACCGCCGTGAATTCCGTTGCCGAAGCCACGCTGGGAATCCGTGCCGTGGGGGTGCTCGGTTTGGCTGCCAAAGACGCTATCCCAGCGATTCTGGCAGATACCCTTGCCGGCACCGACAGTCTGGTGGAGAAGGAGTTGCTGTGCCCCGTGGCCGACGGTCGTCGCATCCCCATGGACGTGAGCGCCGCCAATCTGACCGGAGAAAACGGCGAACGTTTCGGTCAGGTGATCCTGTTCAAGGATCTCACTGAAATTCGCGCCCTTCGCCAGGAATTGGAAAAAAACCGGCGTCTGGCATCGGTGGGGCGTCTAGCTGCCGGTGTGGCCCACGAGATTCGCAACCCCTTGAGTTCGATCAAGGGGTTTGCCACTTATTTCAAGGAAAAATATCGAGAGAGCGACAGGGATCAGGAGATCGCCGGTATCATGATTCAAGAGGTGAACCGGCTCAACCGGGTGGTGGGTCAGCTGCTGGAATTTTCCCGCCCGATCCGGCTCCATTTTCAACAGGTGGCGCTGAAACCGTTCATTAAGGACGCCTTCAAACTGGTAGAACCTCAGAGCAGCCAAGCCAATGTCACCATGGTCCTGGACATGGCCGATCAAAGCCTTTGCGCCCTTATGGACACCGATAAAATGAGCCAGGTGATGCTCAATCTCCTGCTCAACG
>JAQYWF010000118.1 GCA_030145105.1 Desulfosarcina sp. | reverse complement strand
GCTGGCGGCGTTCAACACCAATGCCACGGCCCTGGGATTCATGTCGTCCATATATTTTTACATCTGCGCCTGAATCAGCCCATCGTTGGATGTCTGGCAGACCGCATCGGTCCGAGGCGGGTAATTGCCTATTGGCGCATGACGGCGGCCTTGGGGTGCTTCATCTTCGGCTTGGCACCGTCCATCGGGTGGGCCACACTGGGCCGTGCGCTGATCGGCTTCGGGGTGGGCGGGGTTCACGTGCCGACGGTCAAGGCCCTGTCCCAATGGTTTAAGGAAAAAGAGTTCGCCACCATGGTGGGACTGCTCATGTCCGTGGGCAACTTCGGTGCGGTAGTCGCCACCACGCCGCTGGCCTGGGCAGCCGGCACTTGGGTGTGGCGACCCACCTTTTTCCTCATCGGCGGCATCACCATGGGAATGGCCTTCCTGATGCTGGTCATCACCCACGATTCCCCGCAATCGAAGAAACCGGATTAGCAAAATGACCATTCGCCCGACATGCCATCATCGGGCCTGGCGAGAAACACGGTCACGATCATTGCTTCCAAGCAGTTCTGGCTGGTGGTCACCATCTTCTTCGGCGTCTACGGCACAGCCGTAACCCTCCTGGGATTGTGGGCCACACCGTTTTTGATGGCCGTGTTGGACGTCGAACGCATCCTGGCCAGCAAACTGAATATGCTGATCCCCATTGGCGTTATTATCGGGGCACCCTTTTTCGGCTGGTTGCCGAATCGTTTTTACCTGAACAAAGCCAACACGCTGACGGTCATCACGGCCGTCTACACCCTGTGCTGGCTGGCCATCCTGGTTGTTTTCGACCGGTTGGGTATTGTCGGATTCGCAATGCTCTTTTTCGTGATGGGGGTTGTCATCGGCGGGTTCATCAGCACGATCTGGGGCATCATCCGGGAAACCACGCCAGCCGGGCGTTTGGGCCTGACTTCCGGCATTCTCAATCCGGCACCCTTTTTGGGTGTCGCTGCCTTCCAGGTGCTGACCGGCAACATCATCGACCACGCCGGTCGTGTCGGCGAGCTTTATTCGCTGTCTGGATTCAAAAGCGCCTTCAGCGTCTGCCTGGCAGGAGCGCTTGTCTGCCTGGTGCTGTCGTTTCTCATCAACGCCAAACCCACAAACAGCGACTGAATCGCCGCCATGCACGAGGCAGACGGGCTCACCGTCCGCTTCGGTGGAGCAATGATATGACTATTCCACGGCTGCACGCAGTGATTCGGCGACGTCTCGGCTGAGGATTTCCAGCGCCCGGCTGTAGGCCGCGGCAAGGTCATCGAAACCCGCACCGATGATCGTCTCTGAGAGGCTTGTCCGGTGAGGCGGCAACGGGTCACCGTTGCCGATGATGGTCCACGTCGCGCTGAGCAGCATTTTTTTATCGGTCGTGCCGATCAGCTCGAGGAAGGTCACATCAACGGTGACATCCGGCTTGAGACCGGCCGGCCAGGGCGCGCTGTAAACCCGGGCATCGGCCATGAGTATCTGGAGGTTGTCGCCGAGCACCCGCTGAATCATGCGGTCCGGATAGTCGGCCCATCGATGGCGGGAAGAGACGTCCAGTTGGTTAGGCCCGGTCCGTTTCACCATTTGTACCCGATTGAGATATCCGGGCAGTTCAATTGGATTGACACCGACGGTCTTGGATCGATTATCATCTGCATCCACGGGAGACATCGATGCGTCGGTCAAAGGGTTCATGACATAGTAGGACACCGATGGCGTAATGGATCGGCATCCAGAGAAAACAATGACCAGCGAACAACTGAAAGCGAGGATCCACAGCAATAATCGGTTCATTCCTGGTTTCCTTTTCCAAAAACGATGGCGTCGGGATGGCGCTCCAGATAGTCGGCCAGCGCCTCCACGGCACGGGCAGCCTCCTGAAGCTCCAGGAGCAGACGGTTCAGGTTGTAGGCGATGGGCGCACCTTCGCCCAGCACAGTGTTGGCGGTGGCAAGGGCTTCCTCCCCCCGGGCCAGGGATGCGTTGGCCTGATCCAGCATGCTGTTGACCTTCGGCAAAGTGCCGTCATTGAGATCGGATGTAACCTTCTTGAATGTGGCAAAACTCTCGTCAATATTGTCGATGGCGCTTTCCAGAGCCTTGGATCCGGTCATATCGGTGACCTGCCGCGCGGCTTCACGAATGTCTGCCAGGGTCTCTTCCAGGGGGAGATGGTTGAAGCGATCCAGCAGCCGTTTGGCCGTTGCCGCGATTTCTTCCACCGTGTTGTGAATGGTGGGCAGCACCGGGTAAACATCACCCATGCGAATGTACTGGGGTTCGGCATCCGGTTGCATGCGCAGGCTCACGTAGCTTTGGCCGGTCAGCAGGTTCCCCGTCCGCTGCTGGGCACGCAGCCCCTTTTCCACCAGCTTTTCCATCACTTCATACTCGGGTATGGCCAGTTCTCTAGAAAGTTCGATCCGGTCCGGCTCGATGGCGATGAGCACCGGGATCCGGAAGGTCAGCGTATCCTGATCAAACAGCAGCCGGATACTGACCACCTCACCGATCTTAATGCCGTAGAAGTCCACCGGTGCGCCGGCCGATAATCCCCGAACGGTCTCTTCAAAGTAGAGCAGATAATACTCACGATAGCTGTATGAAGCGGCATTGGCGGCGTCACGGTTGTCATATAGGGTGAAGATCTGACTCTCAGCAGCTGGGGGTGTCGTTTGAATGTCCTCAGCCGTGAAAAAGGAAATGCCCCCTAACAGCAGACTGGCCAGCGAGGGCGTATCGATGCGAACACCGTCGGTACCGATTTTCATATCCAGACCGCTGGCATTGTAAAAACGGGAATTGCGCTTGACCTGACGGTGATAAGGCGCTTCCACGAATATCTCAATGAGTAAGCCTGTTCCATCGTCGGCCATATTCACGTTGGTGACGCGCCCCACTTTCACCTGACGGTAGTACACCGGAGATCCGATATCCAGGGATCCCAACTGCTCGGCCCGCAGGTTGAATTGCCGCCCCGGCGTGTCCCGGAGAATGGCCGGCGGCTTCTCACTCCCTTTGAACTGGTTCACAACCTTGCCGCTGCGTCCGGGCATCATGCCGATGTAGGCACCGGAAAGCAGGGTACTGATGCCGGACACCTCACCCAAAGCCACGCGCGCCCTGACAATCCAGAACAACGTATCTTCCGTGAGATGAGCGGCCACCTCGCGGCTCATGGCCGCCGAGACCAACACCTGGGAGAGATTCTCGCTGAGCTGAATGCGCTGAACCTTGCCGATCGTGACATCTTTGTATTTGATTTCCGTTTTACCGGGCACCAGCCCTTCCGCAGATTTGAAGACAATCGTGATGGTCGGACCGGTTTCCCGGATAGTTTTTACGACCAGCCAAGCACCGATCAACACGGCGAGAAGAGGAATCAGCCAGACAATGGAAAAGCGCTTGCCGCGCAGGACCTCCGGCTCGGGGATCGGTTCGACAACGGCAGGTTCAGTGGGCAGGTGATTCATCATTTTTCTCCAACGCGTCCCAAATCAGTCTCGGATCGAAAGTCATGGCTGCAATCATGGTAATGACCACCACGGCGGCAAAATAAACGACGCCGGACCCCGCTTCAATGGTAGTCAGGTATCCGAGCCGAACCAAGGCCACCAGCACCGTCACCACGAAGACATCCAGCATGGACCAGCGTCCCACCAGCTCGGTGATACGGTAGAGGCGGGTGCGCTCTGCAGGCCGCCAATGGGATCGCCGTTGCACCGAAACCAGGAGGCCTATCAAAACGATCAGCTTGGCAATGGGAACCACGATGCTGGCCACGAAAATAATCAGGGCAATTCCCCAGGAACCGGTCTGCATGAAAAAAATGACCCCACTCATAATCGTATCGGGCTGGGTGCTGCCCAGGTAAGTGGTGATGGTCACCGGCAACAAATTCGCCGGAATATAGAAAATCATGGCGGCAATCAAAAGGGCCCAGGTGCGGGCAATGCTGTTCGGCTTTCTGAGATGAAGACGCGTCCCGCATCGGGGGCATCGGACAAGCATCTGGCCGTCCGCCGAAGGACGACGGACCAGCAGTCTGCAGCCGTGGCAGTTGAACAGGCCGGATCGGGCGGCGGTATGAACGGCATGCCCGCGTATCATCGCCATTCGTCCATTTTCTCCCATATGGTCTGGGGAGCCAGAAAGGTGTTGATTGACGCCAGCACCAACACCAGCCCAAGAAAGGAGAACAGGGCCGTTCCGGGAATGATGGTGGCCAGTTTGGCCAGTTTGACCACGGAAACCAGGATGCCCAGCAAAAATATTTCGGTCATGCTCCACGGGCGAAGGGTGAGGGCCAGCCTGAAAGCCCGCCGGTTGGCCGGCAGGCGATGCCCTAGTTTCATCGGCCACAACACGTAAACGAGGGCTCCCAGCAGTATACAGGGGATGAGCATACTGGTGAGCAGAACCAGTATGGCCACGCCCGCCATGCTCTGCTCGGAAAGGATGATCGTTCCGGTGATGATCGTGGTTTCCAGGACGGTTCCCTGGGATTCCAGCGACAAAAACGGGTAAATGTTGGCGATGACCCGCAGCACCAGTCCGGTGATGGCCAAGTCCAACGACCATTCGATGGTGTTAGGAAAGTGGGCGTAAAGCAACGCGCCGCAACGTCTGCAGCGGGCTTTGCTATTTTCCGGCAGCGGTTGCACGCGGTGTATCAGGTCACATTCGTGGCAGGCGATCAGGGTTTGCGTCATAGCCACAAGGCACCTTCAGGTCATCATCGTCCTCGTTCCAGAAAGCCGGTCTGCCCCGAATTAGGGCGCATCAGCAGCGCCGTGCACGGCGGCAGTTTCAGGAAATCGCTTCCAACGAGTGTTGGAAACCGTCGCACGCGCAGGCAAGACAAGGTAAAAATCGGCGAATCAGTTCAAATACCGTTTAAATACCACTATTTCCGAAACCATGCAATGGTTTCATGACCGCCGGTGTGCCCACGGCAGCGCGCCCATGCGATTGGCAGGGTGTCGAGGAACAGGAACCAATAGGTGTGTTTCAGGCAACCTGAAGATCGGGTTTGCCCTTACGACGACGAATGACCTTGACGATGGTGGGTGTTGTTTTCGTGTGGGAACCGGCCTTCGTGTTTGGGTCGGTCTGCGTAAAAAGCTGAAAAAGCTTGGCTTCAATTTTTTTTCGTTTGTTCTCGTTCATCAATTTTTCTTCTTAATCTTTCTTCGTGATTGATCAGTGGTGGTTTGATCCTGCTGCACAGTTCACAGCCGGACCATCCAGAAATAATTGCATGAAGCAGTTCGCAACATGCACGATTGTCAGCAATCCACCTGCCGTTTAGGGATTTATGTCTGCATTAATTTTATTAAGGGAGGCAAACACCGCTTTACGTAGGGGTAAGCGCATCACCTGCAAACAGCAGGGATATTGCGTTAGGACCCTGTCTATAACAGACAAACCGTCTTGGCAAGGATTAAATAACAATACCAACCGTTTTTTTCCGCCAGGACAATCTAATTAGTGTCGCACGATCAGAACCACCGCCCCCCATATGGATGCAGGTCTGCGACGCTTTGGCGGGACCATTTCCCCATTCTGTTTTATCTACCTGGAAAAACATCCTTTTTTTAAGACCCTGACATTTAGTGATCGGGCACGCTTTATCCTCTGATGGCTGGTGTGCGTATAAGGCGCACTGCCTTGCCGAAGGTCGTCACCGGATAAGGGCCTGAACCCTATATCGGACCAAGAACCCGATAACTTGAATTAATTTGCAGATGACAACCCTAAATTAGAACAGGAGGCGGAATCGATACATGATGATGTCATTCAGTTGGGCGGCAAAAAGCGGAACACCTTTATGGAAAGGTCGGGGAGATTTTGCCGGAAGGCGGCAACTTGAATCTGTGTCTCACCTGTGGGGCATGCGCTTCCGGATGTCCGGACACCGGTCTCGATGGCATGGACCCACGCAAATTCCTGCGCATGGCCGCACTGGGGCTTGATGAATAGATCGCCAAATCGGACTGGCCATGGATGTGCACCATGTGCCAGCGACGATCCGTTTTTCGGGCGCCCTTGCTCCGCGTAAACACCACGCTGGAATTTGACAACCAAACAGGGTATAAGCATGAAAACGGCAACCCCTTCGACGACCTCTCATGGAATTAGGTTGCCGTTCAAAACCAATGCAGACAGCCATGAAAAAGCCCAAAACACTCACCCTCATTCCGAACAACGTCACTGAAATTATTTTGGAAAGCATTTCCGATGGCGTGTTCACCGTCGACCACCAATGGCGCATCATGTCTTTCAATCGTGCCGCCGAGAAAATAACCGGCATCGACCGGCACGAGGCCATCGGCCGTCATTGTTGGGAAGTTTTCCGTTCCAACATGTGTGAAGATGACTGCGCCCTCAAGCGGACGATGAAGGAGGGCACCTCCCTCACCAACACCTCGACTTATATTGTCAACAGCGCCAAAAAGCGCATTCCCATTACGGTCTCCACGGCACCGCTGAAAAGCAAGAACGGCGAGGTGTTGGGTGGCGTGGAGACCTTCAGGGATCACAGCCTGGTGGAAGCGCTGCGCAAGCGGCTGGACTGCCGTTTTCAAATCGGTGACATTATCAGCCGCAGCGACGCTATGCATGAAATTTTGGCCATATTGCCCATGGTGGCGGAAAGCGGCAGCACGGTGCTGCTGGAAGGGGAGACCGGTACAGGCAAAGAGCTGGTGGCCCGGGCTATTCACGATGCCAGCCCGCGCAAACACAAACCCTTTGTGGCCATCAACTGCAGCGCGCTGCCCGACACACTGCTCGAATCCGAACTGTTCGGATACAAATCCGGTGCCTTTACCCACGCCGTGAAGGATAAGCCCGGTTACTTTGCAGCCACTGCAGGCGGTTCCATCCTTTTGGATGAAATCGGGGATACCAGCGCCGCATTTCAGGTAAAGCTGCTGCGGGTGCTGGAAGAGCAAGCGTTTGTACCCCTGGGTGCCGTTGAGAGGGTCAAATCGGACGTGCGGGTAATCGCCGCCACCAACAAAAACCTTGACGATCGGGTCGCCGCGGGTGAGTTCCGCCAGGATCTGTTCTATCGCATCAACGTGGTTCGACTCCACCTCCCCCCCCTTCGTGAACGCAAGGAGGACATTCCCCTGCTGATCAGACACTTCACCGAAAAAATGAACATGCTGCGTGGCAAAGCGATTACCGGTGTGGATGACGAGGCTCTTCAGATTCTCATGGTCCACGATTATCCCGGCAATATCCGTGAACTGGAAAACATCATCGAGCACGCCTTTGTCCTTTGCAGTGCAGGCACCATTCAGGCACGCCACCTGCCAGGCAGTTTCTCGCCCCCTCCCCCGCCTTCCAATACATGCGCTCCCTTGACTCACACGCTCGACGCCACCGAAGCCATTGCCATCGTAAATGCACTAAAACGCAACCGATACAACCGGTTGGCTGCAGCCAAGGAATTGGGCATGCATAAAAGCACGCTGTTCCGTAAAATCAAACGGCTGGGCATCGATCTTCCTGAAATCGACGGCCGCTCCAAAACCTGACCCCCTCGGCAGCATCGCAAGGTTGCAGGGCCATGCATTCATGGCATTGCATGGGTGCGACCCACCCTGCATATCAATTTTAGCCAGGTGAAGGATATTGAGGGTTCTTCTTTTTCGCCTCCATCACTTCTCACTTTTTGACACTGCAGATTCAGTCAACTTGCGCAGTTCCCGCATCCGTTGAACGGTCTCGTTGGGCAGGGTCGTCAGCGGCTTACCGGTGGTCAGGGCACGGTAGTAGGCCTGGGCCGTCTTCTCCAGCAGCTCGGCGTGCTGCCACGCATCCGCCAGGGTCTTTCCCAGGTTCAATGCGCCGTGGTTCTGCATGATGAAACAGTGGCAGCCGTTGGCCACGGTCTGCGTTACATGTTCCACCAGCGCGGGTGTCCCGGAAAGGGCGTAGGGCACCACCTCAACGGTCTCGCCGATGGAGAGGACCACTTCGTCGAAAAGGGCCGGGATGGGCTGGTTGATCAGGGCAAATACACTGGCGTAAGCCTGGTGGGTGTGGACCACGGCACCCACATCCGGCCGGTTCTGATAGATGCCGATGTGCATGGCCGTTTCAATGGAGGGTGCCAGGTCGCCGGCGATGCGATTCAGGTCGAAATCCACGACACAGATCTCTTCCGGAGCCAGTTCCATGTAGGGCATTCCCGACGGGGTGATCACCAGCACCGGTTTATGGGGAATCCGCACGGACACGTTGCCCCCGGCGCTGAGCAGGGATCCGAAATAGCCTTGCCGGCACAGCCACTGGCAGCAGTCGACGACATCCTTGCGATCGTTGAAGTATGGGTCCATCATTTCTCCTTTTAGCCACCCTCGGGTTTTTTCAAAATCGGTCGTCTTCAATCATCGGTCTTTTCATCCACTCGTTTGCAGCGCATCAAGCCCTTCATTGGCAGTTCCCGTTGAGTTGCCATTATACCAAATCGAATTGAATTAAAAGGGCAGGGCCATCCGTTCAGTACTTCTACCTTGGCGGCGGACATCATTCAATCATTGCCAAACCACCTTCCGTGAATTAGATTCCTTATTAAACTTCTCCGACGAAAAGTCAGACCAGCAGTTCTATTTTCCCGATACGTAATCGGTTCGGTTCAGCCCTGTTCACCAGGAGACAACTCGCATGATAGACGCCGCATACCGCCAGTTTTACAACGACCTGAAGTCGTTCATTCCTGAATCCCGAATGGCCACGGACCCCTTGCGCACCCTGGCCTACGGCACCGACGCCAGCTTCTACCGGCTGATTCCCAAAATCGTGATCCGGGCGAATACCGAAGCCGAGGTTTCCAGAATTCTCAGGCAAACCGGTGAACAAAAAATCCCGGTCACCTTCCGGGCCGCAGGAACCAGCCTGTCCGGCCAGGCTATCAGCGATTCGGTGCTGCTGGTGGCCGGCGAATCCTGGCAGCAGTGGGAGGTCCTCGAAAACGGTCGGAAAATCCGGCTCCAGCCGGGCATTATCGGTGCCCGGGCCAATGGCATCCTGGCCCCTTACGGACGCAAGATCGGCCCGGACCCGGCGTCGATCAACGCCGCCATGGTCGGGGGCATTGCCGCCAACAACGCCTCGGGCATGTGCTGCGGCACCGCCCAGAACAGCTACCAGACCGTGGACAGCATCCGTATCGTGCTGGCGGATGGCACCATTCTGGACACCGGCGATAACGGCAGCCGAAAGGCCTTCAAAACAACCCACGGCCACATGCTGGCCCGGCTGGACGAACTGGCCCGGCGAGTCAAGGCCGATACGCCCCTGGCCGAACGGATCCGCAACAAATTCAAGATCAAGAATACCACCGGCTACAGCCTCAACGCCCTGGTGGACTATATCGACCCCTTCGACATCATCACGCACCTGATGATTGGCTCCGAGGGAACCCTGGCCTTTATCTCCCACATCGTCTACCGGACAGTGACCTCGCCACCCTTTAAAGCCACGGCCCTGATGATGTTTCCGCAGATCGAGGGGGCCTGTCGGACGGCACACCGGATGCAGGCCCTGCCCGTAGCTGCCGCTGAATTGATGGACCGGGCTTCACTGGGCAGTGTGGAGGGCAAGGCAGGTATGCCGGCCATGATTCGTGGTGTCTCCCCCACCACCACCGCCCTTCTGGTGGAAACCCAGGCGGCTGATTTTACCACCCTGTCGACCCAGGTCCAGGCCATTGCCGACGCATTGGAAAAACGGGTGACCCTGCGCACCACCGATGGCGGCCAAACCCATGAATGGCGATTGGAGGGAGCGGACCTGGCCTTTCCGGCGATATTTACCGACCACGCCGGCCAGAGTGACAACCTGTGGAAGGTCCGCAAGGGACTGCTGCCCTCCGTGGGTGCCGTGCGGGACCTGGGCACCACGGTGCTCATCGAGGATGTGGCCTTTCCCATCCACAGCCTGGCACCGGCCACCCTGGACCTGCAGACCCTGTTCGACAAACACGGTTACCGCGAAGCCATCATTTTCGGTCACGCCCTGGCCGGCAACCTGCATTTCGTCTTTTCGCCCAATTTCGGGCGTTCAGCCGAACTGGACCGCTACGCCCGCTTCATGGACGACATCGCCCACATGGTGGTGGATGTCTACGACGGCTCGCTCAAGGCCGAGCATGGCACCGGCCGCAACATGGCCCCTTTTGTGGAAAAGGAGTGGGGCGGCAATGCCTATGGGCTGATGCAGGAAATCAAGGCCATCTTCGATCCCAAAGGGCTGCTCAATCCCGGTGTCATTCTCAATCCCAACCCGACCGTTCACCTGGAGCATCTCAAGCCCCTGCCGCCAGCCGATCCGCTGATCGACGCATGCATGGAGTGCGGTTTCTGCGAATGCCACTGCCCGTCGCGCAACCTGAGCCTGACCCCCCGCCAACGCATCGTGATCCAGCGGGAAATCGCCCGGCTCACCGCCTCCGGCGAGGATGCGTCCCGGCTGGCTGAACTGAAAAGGGGATACGGTTGGCAGGGTGAAGCCACCTGCGCCGCGGACGGCCTGTGCGGGGTGGCCTGCCCGGTGGAGGTGGACACCGGCAAATTCACCAAAACCTTTCGCTCGCGGATGGTCAAAGGCCAGCCCTACCAGTGGCTGGCCGACCGGGCTGCCGATCATTTCGGCCCGCTGACCGCCGGCATCCGGGCCGGGCTCAAAACCGCCGACGGACTGCACCGCATCATCGGCACCGATACCATGAACCGCCTGGCCGGTTCATTGAGACGACTGTCCGGCAACCGTCTGCCGGCCTGGCTGCCCTCATTGCCCACTGCGGCAGCACCTCCACGGGGCCGATTCACCGGCAAGGGAGAACGGGCGGTAGTCTATTTTCCGGCCTGTGTCAGCCGGACCATGGGGCCCGCCGCCGGCGACCCGCTGACCGACCCGCTGCATGTGGTCACGGAACGGGTGCTGCGCCGGGCCGGTTACCGCGTGATCTATCCTGAACAAATGGAGGGCCTGTGCTGCGGCCTGCCTTTCGAGAGCAAGGGCTTTTTCGATCAGGCCAACCGTAAATCCGACGGTTTGGAAAAGGCCTTGCTGGCGGCCTCGGAAAACGGCCGCCTACCCGTGCTGTGCGATACCAGTCCATGCCTGGAACGCATGCGGCGCACCTTCGGGTCGCGATTGCGCCTCTTTGAGCCGGTGGAATTCACAGCCGCCCACCTGCTCGATCGGCTGACCATCACCCGAACCGAGGATCCGGTGGCTCTGCACATCACCTGCAGCGCACGGAAAATGGGCCTGGACAACGCCTTCATGGCCGTGGCCAACGCCTGCGCAGAAACCGTGGTGGTGCCCTATAGCATCGAATGCTGCGGGTTTGCCGGAGACCGGGGGTTCAACGTGCCAGAACTCAACACGGCTGCCCTTTCCGGTTTGAAATCGGCCGTTGCCGGCTGCACGGCCGGCTACGCCAACAGCCGCACCTGCGAAATCGGGTTGTCCCATCACAGCGACATCCCCTATCGATCCATCATCGTCCTGGTGGATCAGTGTACAAGTCAAAAAAGGGTTCGAGGAGTCGAGGGGTCGAGGATTCAAGGGAAAAATCGAGATGGTTAACGGGTGCAGGTCGTTTCAATGAACACGGCACCCAAAGACTACTGCCCCATTTAGCGTTTCTGGGTGGTTTCCGGGCAACCATATGAACCCTTGAACCCTTGAACCCTTGAACCCTTGAACCCTGGCCAATAAACGCTCGGAATAACAATTTCAATCATGATACACGTACTTGAAACGAGTCAGCCCGCATCGATCATCCTGAAGCCCAAACGGGAAAAATCGCTTCTCAATCGGCACCCCTGGGTATTCTCCGGGGCCGTCGCCCGGATTGACGGCCAACCCCGGCCGGGAGACACCGTCGATGTTCTCGCCGCTGACGGGCGCTGGTTGGCCCGGGGGGCCTATTCACCCCACTCCCAGATCCGTGTGCGTGCCTGGTCATTTGAACAGACGGAAGCGATCGACCCGGGATTTTTCCAAAGGCGTCTGCAACAGGCACTGGACCTTCGCCGGCAGAATCTGGCCGACACGCACACCAATGCCTGCCGCCTCGTCGCCGGGGAGTCGGACGGATTGCCCGGACTGATTGTCGACCGCTACGACCGCTGGGTGGTTTGCCAGTTTCTCAGCACTGGAACCGAGCGCTGGAAATCGATCATCGTTGAATGCCTCGACGATCTCGTGCCCAACCTGCTCGGGATCTACGAGCGCTCGGATGTGGATATCCGTAAAAAAGAGGGGCTGGTCCTGGCCTCCGGCCGCCTCTTTTCCACCACGGGGCCTTGATTTAGTCGTGGATCATGCTAAGTTCTGGGGTTTTGGTAACTTCGGCTGCTTTGCCGTTCAGGCTTGGCACAGGAGGTGTTG
>JAQYWF010000379.1 GCA_030145105.1 Desulfosarcina sp. | reverse complement strand
TCGGAAGTCGGAAGTCGGAAGTCGGAAGTCGGAAGTCGGAAGTCGGAAGTCGGAAGTCGGAAGTCGGAAGTCGGAACATCATAGCTGATAAGCGCATAAGCTGTTGAGCTGATTGGGTCAAAGCTCAAAGCTCAAAGCTCAAGGCTCAAACCCTGAACCCAGAACCCAGAACCCAGAACCCAGAAGTCAGAACTCAGAAGGCGGAGACCAGAGACCAAAGACCAGAGACCCAATTTATTATGCTCAACACCCAATCCCCCATACCCTTATACCGCCAGCTGGCCGACATCCTCATGGAGGGCATCCGCTCCGGCGACCATCCGCCGGGTGTGCGGATTCCGTCGGAGCCTCAACTGGCCAAGGAGTACGGCATCGGGCGGCCGACGGTGCGCCAGGCCATCGACGTGCTGGTGCGCCAGCGCTTGCTGTCGCGGCGGCGGGGGTCGGGGACCTATGTGCGCGCGCCGGAGCAGGAGATCGACCTGTTTTCATTGGCCGGCACCAGTTCGGCATTTCACAAAAAGGGGATTGCCGTCGACGTTCAACTGCTACAAAAAACCAAGCGGGTAAACGTTTCTCCTGATGCGGAGAACCCCTTTGCCGGGGGGGCGGCCTATTTTCTGTCACGGCTGAACCGGGTGGACGGGGCGCCGGTGCTACTGGAAGCGATCTACCTGCACCCGGTGCTGTTCACGGGCATCGAACGCATGGACCTGGCCGGACGCTCCCTGTCCCAGGTGGTTGAATCCAGTTTTTACATGCGACCGGTGGGGGGACGGCAGACCTTTCGCATCGGCTGTCTGGATGCCAAGCAAGCGGCACTCATGGATATAACTGCCGACACGCAGGTGTTGGTGGTTCACCGGTTCCTCAATTTCAAGCCGGCGCACGACGCCGTTTTCTCGATCCTGTACTGCAACACCGAAACCTTTGTTTTCTCACAGCAGATTGGAGGCCTGAACCATGCTTAAGCGGGGCTATTACGGCAACTTTGGGGGGGCATTCCTGCCCGAAATCCTTGTCGCCACCTTCGATGAACTGGAAGGGGTCTATAACCAGGCCAGGAACGACCCCCTCTTCTGGCAGGATTACGAACAGCTCATGTCCAGTTACTCCTGCCGTCCCACACCGATCACAGATGCCCAGAACCTGACGCGCCACTTCGGCGGGGCCCGCATTTTCATCAAGCGTGAGGACCTGAACCACACCGGTGCACACAAGGCCAACAATGTCATGGGGCAGGGCCTGCTGGTCAAACGCATGGGCAAGACGCGAGTCATCGCCGAGACCGGGGCCGGGCAGCACGGGGTGGCCACGGCCACCATGGCCGCCCGTTTCGGCTTCGACTGCACCATCTACATGGGTGAGGTGGACGTCGAGCGCCAGCGGCCCAACGTCTTCTGGATGGAGCAGCTGGGTGCCACGGTGGTGCCGGTGACCGACGGCACGCGGATTTTGAAAGACGCCATTAACGAGGCCTTCCGGGATTGGGTGACCAATATGGATTCCACCCACTACGTGCTGGGCACCGCCTGCGGACCGCACCCCTTTCCGGAAATGGTTTCCTGGTTTCAGTCTATCGTCGGCAAGGAGGCCCGCCGGCAGATGCTGGAGCGGGAAGGGCGGCTGCCCTCGCGGGTGTTTGCCTGCGTGGGCGGCGGATCCAACGCCATGGGAATCTTCAGCGGATTTTTCGATGACGACGTCGAACTGGTGGGCGTGGAGGCCGCTGGCCGTGGGCTGGATTCCGGCGAACACGCCTCGCGGCTTTGCTCAGGCGACGCCAGTGTGGGCGTGGCCCAGGGGTACAAGACCTATTTTCTACAGGACGGGGACGGCCAGATGAGAGAGACCCACTCCATTGCCGCCGGTCTTGACTACGTCGGTGTGTCCCCGATTCTCTCGGATCTGAAGGAAAAAGGGCGGGTACGCTTCGAGGGGGCCACGGACCGGGAGGTGATCGAAGCCCTGCGTCTGACCATGAAAAAGGAAGGGGTGATCCCGGCTCTGGAGTCGGCGCACGCCTTTGCCCGGGCCTTCAAAGAGGCGCCGGGAATGTCGACCGACGAGATCATCCTGATCAATCAGTCCGGCCGCGGAGACAAGGACATCTTCACCATCGCCGATGCCTTCGACGATCCCAAATGGAAACAATTCATCATTGCAAAGGCCAAACAATACCATGCTTGAAACTTACATTCGCTCGCGGCTGGCCGAGAAGAAGATCCTGCTGATGACCCATATCGTCATCGGCTACCCCACCCTGGAGGCCTCCCTGGAGATCGTGCGCAGCATGGTCGAGGCCGGCGTGGACCTGATGGAACTGCAGATTCCCTTTTCCGAGCCCATCGCCGACGGCCCGGTAATTCTAAAAGCCAACCAGGCCGCCCTGGCAAATGGGGTGACGGTGGACCAGTGCCTGGATTTCGGACGCCGTGTGGCCCGGCAGTTTCCGATTCCCTTTTTGTACATGACCTACTACAACATCTTGTTCAAGCACGGCGTGGACCGTTTTGCCGACGGCATGCAGGCGGCGGGCCTGCAGGGGGCCATCGTGCCGGACCTGCCTCCGGAAGAGGCCACCGATTATTTGGACGCCATGGGCCGCAATGAATTATCTCCCATCTTCATTTACTCACCCACCACCTCTGATGCGCGCATGAACACCATCGCCCGCGTGGCTGCCGGTTTTGTCTACTGCGTGGCCCGCAAGGGGGTCACCGGTGACCAGACGGAATTTTCCCAGCAGATCGGCGATTACCTGGGCCGCTGCCGGGCGGCCACGCATCTGCCCCTGGCGCTTGGGTTTGGGGTTAAAGACAAGGCCGATGTCGATTTTTTAGCCGGTAAAGCGGATATCGCCGTTATCGGCTCGCAGACGCTGCGAGTCGTCGAAAACCACGGTGTCGAGGCGATGGCTAATTTTATTCGGCAGATTGTCAACTAAATATAACACGGGATTGACGATGATTTCAGCATTTACCTTCTCCGCCATGCCCAAGCTGATATTTGGCCCGGGGACAATCGGCAGGATTGGAGAAATCGCTGCTTCTTTCGGTAAAAACGCGCTGTTGGTGACCGGGTCCGAAGCCCTTGAGCGGTCCGGCCACCTTTCCCGGATAATGGGGGATCTGAAAACGGTTGGTATGCACGTGCATCAATGCTGCATTGCCGGCGAACCGTCTCCCGTCATGGTTGATCAGGCGGTGACCGATGGTAAGGTCAAGGGTGTCGATGTGGTCTTGGCCGTTGGCGGTGGCAGCGTGTTGGATGCGAGCAAAGCCATTGCCGCCATGCTCAAGGAAAATGGATTGGTCATCGATTTCCTCGAAGGGGTCGGCAAACGAATCCCCTCGGGTGAATCCGTGCCTGTGGTGGCGGTACCTACCACCTCGGGGACCGGCAGCGAAGCCACCAAAAATGCGGTTATTTCACGCGTGGGCGGCGGCGGCTTCAAGAAATCCCTGCGGCACGACAACTATATCCCCCGGCTGGCCATTCTGGATCCGACGCTATGCGTGTCTGCCCCGCCGTTGGTAACCGCAGCCTGCGGAATGGATGCCCTGACCCAACTGATCGAATCCTATGTCTCCTCCCAGGCCTCACCATTGACTGACGCGCTGGCCATGGACGGGATGCGTCACCTGGTCCCGGCACTACCTGTTGCCTGTGGAAATGGTGCTACCGATACCGGCTGCCGCGGTGCCGTGGCCTACGGCGCGTTTCTCTCCGGCGTCACGCTGGCCAATGCAGGATTGGGCGTGGTGCACGGCGTGGCCGGGCCCATGGGTGCCATCTTGTCCATCCCCCACGGTGTCGCCTGCGCCAATCTGTTGCCCTATGCTGTCAAGGCCACCGTCGGCAATCTGACCGCCGTGCATACCCAATGCGCCGATGCCGCCATCGACAAATTCGCCCGCATCGGCAAACTGTTCGGAGCCAAGCATGAAAACCGCCTGGATTGCTGTCGTCATCTGGTGGGCTGCCTATACCGATGGCTCGACCAACTGGGCATTCCTCGGTTGGGGCAGTTTGGTCTGACCCATGCCCATGTCGATTTTCTCGTGCAGGCGGCATCCAACAAAAACAGCCCGTTGCCGCTATCCGCCGATCAGATTGGACAAATGATTCAGGATCGGTGTTGAACGGTGGTTCAGAGGTTAAGGGTGCGCCGAAAACCTCAGCCAGCGTGAACCGATAACGATGATGAACCGGTAAAAAGTCCCATTCCAGATGGTTTTGAAAAAAGCGCCGAGATCAAGGCATGCGAATCCCGAGGGATGAGGCGTACTTATGGGCACGCCGCAGTGACGAGGGAGGAAGCGTAACGCAGATCTCGGACTTGTTACGGAAGCATCAACGATGAACACTGAGCCTGTGAACGCTTACCAAAAACAAAAGCCCTTTCCTCTTCAAGAGGAAAGGGCTTTTGTTTATTCAACCGGAAAAGATGAGATCGGATTATTAGATATTGTAATTTTAGATGCAATCGCTAAAAGTGAAGCTGGTAACCACTGATTATACGGATACCTGTACCCGACCAGCAGCCGTAACATCCATACCGCTATTCGATGATTTCAAGAACCGTGCGTTTTTTAACCTTTGAAGAGACGGCACCCAGAATGGTTCGCATGGCCTGGGCTGTTCGGCCTTGCTTGCCGATGACTTTCCCCAAATCCTCTTTGGGTGGGAGTATTATGATACCACACGGTACCAGAGGCCAGAATACCTTGATCTTTTGTTAAGAAACACCGAAGGGGAATTCGTTACGTTCTATGATCCCATCCTGGGAGAGGACTATTTTGGCGGTAAGCTGGATGAAGAAGAAGGAACATACACCTTCACCATTACAAATCACATTATGG
>JAQYWF010000299.1 GCA_030145105.1 Desulfosarcina sp. | reverse complement strand
ACCCCAGCGTCTGGAATGATCACGGCTGGGTCCCCTATGGTGCCATTCAACAGGCCCAGGTTCTGTATGAGAAACGCGGCCGGTTCGATCCGAATCTGGCGTACGACATCCAGATCGCGAAAGTATTGATACGTGACGGCGGTTAGAGCGGATCCGCGATATATGGGTTTCGCTAACACGAACGGAAGAAAAGGGCAGCATCCATGGTTTTACAGGGATCGGCCGGGCTGGTGGTTTTTCTTCTTCTGGCCTGGCTGATGGGTGAAAATCGCAGACTGGTGTCGTGGAAAATGGTTGTCGTGGGTTTGGGTGTCCAGGTGCTCACCGGCCTGATTCTGCTGAAAGTGCCGGTTTTCAGGCATGTTTTCCTGGTGCTGAACGACGGAGTCATGGCACTGGAGGCGGCCACCGCGGCCGGCACCGCATTTGTTTTCGGCTACCTCGGCGGCGCCCCATTGCCCTTTGCAGAGACCTATCCCGGTGCTGCCTTCGTGCTTGCGTTCAGGGCGCTTCCGCTGGTTCTGGTAATTAGCGCCCTGTCGGCTCTGCTGTTTCATTGGCAAATCCTTCCACTCGTGGTCAGGGGCTTTTCCTGGTGCTTGCGAAAGACCATGGGCCTGGGTGGTGCCGAAGGCTTGGGTGTGTCGGCAAACGTATTTGTAGGCATGGTGGAGTCCCCGCTGTTTGTGAGGCCTTATCTGGAAAAGATGACCCGTAGTGAGTTGTTCACCTTGATGACTGCGGGGATGGCTACCATTGCCGGAACGGTGATGGTCCTATACGCCAGTATTCTGGGTGATGCCATTCCCGGCGTCATGGGCCATATCCTCACCGCCTCCATCATCAGCGTTCCGGCTGCCGTCACCGTGGCAAAGGTTATGGTCCCTGAGACTGGATCACCCACCGGTGGGCATCTGGTGGTGGCGGCTCCGGATGACGGCAGTATGGATGCTATCACCCGGGGAACGCTTCAAGGTGTTGAATTGTTATTTAATATCGTCGCTATGCTGGTGGTGCTGGTGGCGCTGGTTCATCTTGTCAATACGATGTTGGGGGTTTTTCCTGACATGGAAGGGCAGCCGCTTACCCTTCAGCGGGTGTTGGGAGGCGTGATGGCGCCGATTGTCTGGTTCATGGGTGTGCCCTGGCAGGAGGCGCAGGTGGCTGGCGGCCTCATGGGCGTAAAAACCATTTTGAATGAATTTCTTGCCTACCTGGAACTCAGCCGCCTGGCCCCGGGTACCCTGAGTGACCGCAGCATGCTCATCATGACTTACGCCATGTGCGGGTTTGCCAACCCTGGCAGTTTGGGGATCATGATCGGGGGCCTGGGAACCATGGTCCCAGACCGGCGTAGCGAGATCGTTGCCTTGGGTTTACGCTCAGTCGTGGCCGGTACGCTAGCCACCTGCATGACGGGTGCCGTGGTGGGGATTCTGAATTGATGGTTTTGAAACTGCTTTTATGCAGAAAATTTCTGAAGCACCTGCTTAACGGTATTACCATCAGCGGAAGCGCCGAAGTGGGCCATTATGGTGCCCATGGCCTGCATTTTATTCTTATAGGTTGAAAAATCGATATTAGCATCGATCCATTGGCCAATCTCATCTTGTGTGGCCATTTTGGGCAGGTAAGCCTCGATGATGGCGATAAAGGGAGATGTCGACCCCTGACCGCTCTTTTCCAGCATTTCCTTCTCCGATTTAATCAGTTTTTTTAGTATTTTGATGATCTCTTCATCCGATAATTGTTTTTTGTCCGAACGGGCCATTTCTCCCATGACGACCCGGATTGCATCTTTTTGAACCTCGTCCCGGGCCTTCATAGCCGATTTCAGATCGTCTTTCAGTTTATCTTGAAGCGTCATTGAAATGATCCTTTCCGAAGAATTGAGGGCTCAGGTACGTCGTTTCTCCAAAGTTAAACTGGACATCATCATGTCCATTGTAATCCAGGTCGATCAGAATATAGCCATAGTCCGGGTAATGCAAAAAGGAGAGTGTGATCAGTGAGGGGTCGAAGGGGGGGGATAAATTGGCATCCAGGTGCAACATCGCATCCCGTCGGGCACCGTGGCAGACGACCCATTCGTCCTTGTCCAGCGGGTCAATGGCCTCTGGTACGTAGAAACTAAGTTGGAGTGCTTCAGGATCGATGGTTGCCGGGGTGCCATCGATATCAAAGGCAATTTTTGACAATTGGTTGTCGAGGGCGGAACGGTCGGCGAATACAAGCCCCATGGCATGATCCAGATCGTCAACAGACCACCAGTTGTCCGCACCGAAAACCCCTTTAAAAAGTAACGTATTGTCGTACCACGAGGACTGAATATCATCCTCCAAGTCGGTGCAGCGGGCATCGATTTGACTTTTTTTAAGCCCATTGATGCGGCCCATGCACAATTCAATAAACGTGCCCGCCCAACGAAGGGAAAACTTTTTTTTCTTCATTTTCTTTCCAGTTTAAACTACAATTAAAAAGGTGTTCACTGTTTCAGCGACCACCAGGTTTGTCAAGAAAATTGCGATTCAGTTAAACCGGTAGAAAAAATGCGCCTATTACTGGTTGAAGACGATCAAAAAATTGCCTCCTTCGTTAAAAAGGGATTCAAGGCGGAAGGGTTCGCTGTGGATCATGCCGTGGATGGAACGGTCGGGTTGGACTTGGCCCTCAGCGAACCATACGACACCGCGGTTGTGGACATCATGCTGCCCGGAATGGATGGCCTGTCCTTGATTGGGCGAATGCGCCGCGAAAAGGTGATGACGCCGGTGATCATCCTTAGTGCTAAAAGTTCCATCGATGACCGGGTCAGGGGTCTTCAAATCGGTGGTGACGATTATCTAAGCAAACCATTTGCCTTCTCGGAATTGCTGGCCCGGGTGAAGGCGCTGATCAGGCGGGCCAGCGGAGCCAAGGAACCCACCCGGTTGTCATGCGGTGAGCTGTCGATCGATATGTTGACGCGGGAAGTCTTCCGAGGGGGGAACAAAATTGATTTGCAGCCACTGGAGTACTCTCTTCTGGAATATTTGATGAGAAACGCCGGCCGTGTGGTGTCCAAAACCATGATCATGGAACACGTCTGGGATTACCATTTCGATCCCCAGACCAACGTGGTGGAGGCTCGAATCTGCCGGCTCCGCGATAAGGTGGACAAGGGTTTCGAAGACAAACTGATCCACACGGTTCGCGGGGTGGGGTATGCCCTTCGCCAGAACGATTAAACTGAACCGATCCCTCTCGTTCAGACTGACCTTATGGTACGGGATCATTTTCTCACTGTCCTCTTGCTTGGCCTTTCTTTTTTTCTATATTTTGATCTCCACCAACCTGAGGCAACGCCTGGACAGCCGACTTTCCGATAAAATTTCCGAATTCGAAGCCATATACAACCTTCAGGGGCTTGAGGAGGTCAAATCCGCGGCACTGATCGAATCCCAGGCGGCCGGTGAGAAAAAGATATTTTTCCGCCTGCTGTACGCCAGTGGTGTGGCTTTTTCTTCATCCAACATGACTTACTGGCAGGAGATCGGGATCAACCGGAATGCTGTCAGCCAGCTGGTAGAGGGTCGTTCGCGTGTTTATGAAACGTTGACCATTGCCGGTCGGCCGGATCGGGTTCGCATTGCCTACGGGATCATCGGCAAGGGGGTCGTCGCGCAGCTGGGCTATTCCATGGAGAACGACACGGCCTTTATCGCCATTTTCAAGAAGATTTTTCTCATCACCATGTCGGCGCTGATACTGACCGCAGTCCTGGTGGGATGGTTCATGGCCAGGCGGGCCCTTTCCGGCGTTGATGCAGTCACCCGTACGGCACGGCAGATTTCCGAATCTGACCTCAGCCGCCGGGTGCCGATCATGGCCCGTCATGAAGAGATCGACCGCCTGGCGGTGACCTTCAACCAAATGCTGGACCGCATCGAAAAGCTGGTTATCGGTATGCGTGAGATGGGCGATAATATCGCCCATGATTTGAAAAGTCCTGTTGCGCGGATTCGTGGCATGGCGGAAATCAGCCTTTCCGGCGCATCCTCCGGTGGCGATGACCTGACCCTGGCCGGCAGCACCATCGAGGAGTGCGACCGGTTGCTGGATATGATCAACACCATGCTGATGATCTCCAAATCCGATGCCGGTGCCGGAGACGTGACCCTCGAACCCGTGAACATGGCTGATGTGGTCCGTGGTGCGGTAGCGCTTTTTGCCCCCCTGGCCGAAGACAAGGGACTTACCCTGACCGGCGACATACCTGATGTGCTGATGGTGAAAGGTGATCTGAAAATGCTTCAGCGGGCAGTGACCAACATAGTGGACAATGCGATCAAATATACACCGTCATCGGGTAATATTGACATTCGTGGGTTTCGTGATAAGGATGTTGAAATGATTAACGTTTCCATAACAGACAGTGGCATCGGCATCGACACTGAAGACCTGCCGAAAATATTCAACCGGTTTTTTCGATGTGACCAGAGTCGGGCAACCGGCGGCTTCGGTCTGGGGTTGAGCTTGGCAAGGGCCATAGCCCATGTCCATGGCGGCGAAATCGATGTCGAAAGTTCACTTGGGAATGGAAGTGTTTTCACTTTTTGCTTGCCTCGGCTGCAATCCAGTTGAGAAGTGGTACTGCCTCGATTCCATGCATTGTATCTGCACCTTTCCTTTCACCGCGACACTGCTTTTGTTCAACGAAAACCAATGGTGATCCATGAAATTAACCCTGGAAAAAGTTGACGTCACCATTCCCTACAGCATGCGTCGAGTCAACCTCCACCCGTTGACCCTTGTCTTTACGGGCAGTCACCAATCCTTGGAACAGCCTTTTAAACAGGCATACTATTCAGACTCTATCGATCATGTACGACGCTGCAAGCTCTATGCAATACTATTTTTCAGCGCATTCGGTATTCTTGATGCATATGTATTTCCGGAACAGAAATTCCAGTTGTGGTTTATCCGGTATGCGCTGGTGTGCCCCGTGTTTTTGCTGGGTCTTATTTTCTCCTATACCGATGCCTACCGTCGGTTATGGCAGTTCGTCAATGGGTTTTACATTATGGTCACTGGGTTTGCTTATGTGGCCATGGTGGTGATCACACCTTCCCCCGAGTCCTATTTTTATGGGGTAGGTACCATCTTTTGTGTTTTCTTCGGATACACGTTTATCCATGCCCGGTTCATTACCGCCTCAATTGCCGGCCTAATGGTGATCGGCGGCTACCAGATGGCGATGATGTGGCTGATGGACGCCTCCGGAGTCATCCAGTTGATTTTTGGTGCCCATTTTATGGGGATCAATCTATTGGGAATGCTCATCTGCTACTCCATCGAAACCCAGCATCGTAAAAATTTCTTCCTGAATTTCATGTTGGAACAAGAGAAGGAGAAAACAGACAATATCAACCGGACGTTGGAACAGCGGGTGGAAGAACGCACAGCTGCGCTGCAGAGGATCAACCGGGATTTGAATAAAGAGATCCTCGAGAGAAAACAGGCCGAGGGACGGGTGCGGGCCAGTCACGAACAACTCGCATCGATCCTCGACAGCATCGATGCGGATATCCATGTGGTGGATATGGAAACGCACATTATTTTACTGGCCAACCGCCACATGAAAAAGACTTACGGCGACGACGTTGTCGGTAAGGTCTGCTACAAAGTGACCCACGATTTGGATACACCCTGCCACCAGTGCAAGACACACCTTCTGCTGAACGAAAACAGCCGACCCGCTGAGAGCTTTTCCTGGGAAGATAAAAATTTGGTCAACGGCCGCTGGTACATTAATTCTGCCCGTGCGATCGTTTGGGAGGACGGCCGTTTGGTCCAGCTCACGGTGGCCACGGATATCACTGCGATGAAAGTGATCGAGGCGCGACTTCAGCGGGCGCAGAAAATGGAGGCCATCGGCACCTTGGCCGGCGGTGTGGCCCATGATCTGAACAACATCCTTTCGGGCTTGGTCGGCTATCCGGAACTACTCCTCATGGACATTCCCGAGGGCAGCGAAACAAGCACTATAGTTGAAACGATCAAACAATCCGGCGAAAAAGCAGCGGCCATTGTTCAGGATATGCTGACCCTGGCACGGCGGGGGGTGGCCGTTACCGACGTCGTTGAATTGAACCAGGTGGTTCAGGGCTATTTAGGCAGTCCCGAGCTGGCACGGCTCAAATCCTTCCATCCTCGTGTGACGATTCATTCGGATCTGGCACCAACGCTGTTCAACATTGTCGGCTCCGCGGTACATCTGGGAAAAACCATTATGAACCTCGTCACCAACGCTGCCGAGGCGATGCCTGACGGGGGGCAGATCACTTTAAGCACCCAGAACTGCTATATGGACCGGCCGATGCACGGATTCGAAACGGTTTTGGAAGGCGAATATGTGCTGATGCGGGTGGCCGACACCGGCGTCGGGATTTCAGCCCAGGATCTGGAACGGATCTTCGAGCCATTTTACACCAAGAAGAAAATGGGGCGAAGCGGCACCGGTTTGGGT
>JAQYWF010000069.1 GCA_030145105.1 Desulfosarcina sp. | reverse complement strand
TGTTCCTTCAGCTTTGCTTTTGCCATGAATCGTCCCCTAACGTGTTAGCTACGCTCGTGCACGGCCTATCAACGGCCGCCTCAAAATCGTGCCCCTCTTAGAAGCTCGGACGGGCCTTGTCAAGAAAAAGCGCGTGGGTAGGATCGAGTTGCTTTTTCCGGCAGGAATTATTTGGATGGTGTTTACTAGTTGCATACTATTTTTTGGGGATTCGCGCAAGGTCCGGGTGACGTCCCTACCAACTCCGGGTCCATCGCCTGACCAGCAGGCTGGCATTGGGAATCGCGGCAATGGATCCGCTGTGTTGCCTGATCCTGCTCGCAGCCGACGGTGGGTCAATTCGGGTGACGCCCATTGCTCGACAATCTTCCAGAGAAAGGTCAGAAACCATTAAAATGTTTATCCGCCGTGTTTTTTCCATCATGGACAGGGCCGTACCGCCGTTTCCCTGATAGGCTTGTGACAGATGAGCGAAAGCGGCATCCCACCCCCCCATGTCGAACCATGGCAAAAAGGTTGTCGACCCGATTCCCTCGCTGCACTGGGCGAAAACGACTAGGGCACCCCCATCCTTGACAAATGCGGCGGCATGGTGAACAGCCTTGTGGGCTTGGATAAAATTAATGTCCTTGGGATAGCCGCCACACGACGCCACCACCATATCGTAACCCTTACCGGCCTCTACCTCGCAGTTTTTCCCATGGTATTCGCAGGCCTGCAGGAAGTGATCGACACCGCTTCCCACCATCAGCCGGCAAACCGTGCCATGGCTGTCCAGGATGCCGTGAATGGCCAGGTCGGCCGGCCGGTGAGCTTCAATCTCGGCCAGATCCTCCGCCAGCGGGTTGCCGACCAGGCGACCCGACCGACACCCGGCGGAAAGGGTCCGACGACGCGGGTCCAGAAAAAGGCCGTGGTTGCGGAAGATGGCCTCCCGCTGCCCCAGCCCCGGGAATATCAACTTGCGTCCCCCGCCATAGCCGGCAAAGTAGTGGTGGGAGATGGCGCCAAAGGTGATCACGGGATCGGCGTCGAGAATATCCTTACGAATGCGAACCGGCGTGCCGTGCCGGGTGGCGCCCAGATCGGCAAAGCCAGTTTCATCGGCGCAGTCATGGTGGACAAACCGGTATTGCGAGAAGACATGGCCGTAGGCCGCCCGGCACTCGGCGTCGCTTTGGGCCGGATGGGTGCCGTAGGCGATGTAAATGGAAATCGTCTCTTTTGACGCGCCCCTTGCTCTAAGGACATCGATGAGGATGGGCAGATACCGATCATACCCGCACAGCCGAGTCTTGTCCGCCACCACCACGGCCACCGGCCTCCCATTCAGCCGTCGGAACGACAGGGCCTCATCCAGATCTGCGGCAAAGCCTTGCTCGGTGGCTGTATTTGGCGGCTCCTGGTTCATCAGGATATCCGCCTCATCCGGCAGCGGTAGTCTAAATGAATGACTACCGATTTTCAGTTCAATGGGTTTTATTGTTTTTTTCACCGACCCGCCTTTCTTTCCCCAACCGCCATTCGGATCTTCTTGAAACGCCTGCTGGATAGTATACGCACTTTAGAAACGGATGTTAACTGCAAAATCAACTGGCAAGCAGGCACCAAACCGTCGATCGGCGGCAGGTCTGATGTTGACAGGAATGGCGGGTTCCGCTTTAACAAGGCTGTAAAATAGAAAGGGTTGTCGATCCTTTTTCATCCGCACGCGTCATCCCGGCAGCGACAACCTGCACAAACAGACATTGCCAGACCACTGGAGTCCACGCATGCACTTGAAACGCGCAAGCATTGCCCATGACCGATTCCCGACAACCGATGCGTATCCCTTTGATCTGCCGATCATACAGCATACCGCCGCCATTGCGTTTCCTACGCCGGTGACCATTTTCACCGGTGAGAACGGCACCGGCAAATCGACCCTGCTCGAGGCATTGTGCCGACGGTGCAATATCCACATCTGGGAAGGCATGCACCGGACAAGATACAAGGCCAACCGATATGAGAACATGCTGCACCTCTCCCTGGACGTCGAATGGGCCGACGGAGCGGTACCGGGATCCTTTTTTTCTCCCGAGCTGTTTCGGAATTTTTCCCAACTCGTGGATGAATGGGCGACCGGCAACCCGGGCCTGCTGGACTATTTCGGAGGCCAATCGTTAATCACCCAATCCCACGGGCAATCCTGCATGGCCTATTTCCAATCCATCTACCAGGTCAAGGGGCTGCACTTTCTGGATGAGCCCGAAGCCGCCTTGTCGCCTGAAACCCAATTGCACCTGCTGGAGGTATTGTCGGCGATGGGTGCCGCCGGCCACGCCCAGTTCATCATCTCCACCCATTCGCCCATTTTGATGTCCTGCCCGGGTGCATCGGTCTATGATTTTAATCAAACGGCCATCGCACCCACCGCTTACAAAAAGACCCGGCATTATCGAATCTACAAGGAGTTTTTCAGCCATGGCGCCTGATCCAACCGTCACCGTCACAAGGGGTTACCTTCCGGGAGCCATCGGCCGAATCGCTGAACTGCATGGCACCTACTATGCAAACCATTGGGGATTCGATCTCTTTTTCGAAGCCAAGGTAGCCACGGAACTGTCGGCCTTTCTCAAGGTGTATGATGCGGACCAGGATGCCCTGTGGGTGGCCACCGTCGATGGTCGAGTCGAAGGCGGCATCGCCATCGACGGCACCCACGCCGCCGAAAGCGCTGCCCATTTGAGATGGTTCATCCTCTCTGATACCTTGCGCGGGAAGGGTATGGGGCGGCAGTTGCTCTACCGCGCGATCGATTTTTGCGTGGAAAAAGCATACCGCAGAATCGTTCTCTGGACCTTCGAGGGGCTCGACGTTGCAAGACACCTGTATGAAAGCGTCGGATTCAACCTGACCTGCCAGCAAAAAGGAACTGGGTGGGGCACCGAAGTCAATGAACAGATGTTTGAATGCATGCCGTGATCCTGCCACCGGCGCTTCCCCCACCGGTCTGCGACATTCGGCGAACCACCTCGTCTGAGATGTTACCCGCGCTTCCCACCCGAAGAGCCCGCCATATTTTTTCAGGACTAAAAGCCAGATATATTTTACCATAATTTAAAAAATAACTATAATAACCATACTATTTATAGCCTATATGTGTTCATTAATTTCTGTTATTATATTTTTTATATTTTTTGTTGACAACGACTCACACCTATGTTTTAGATGATTATAAGGCCTGTAAAAGATGTCGTTCCACGGTCGTTCAAGTTATGAAACATACACTCGATTGAAGGAGGGATTGGAAAATGGAGGACACACTAACCGTCTTCAAGGCCAGTAAGTTCTGCAATGTTTCCTCGAAAACGATCATCAACTGGATCGAGGCCGGACACATCAAGGCCTACAAAACCGTTGGTGGCCACCGCCGCATCAAACGCAGCGACATGGAGACCTTCATGCGCGGCCAGGGCATCCCCATCCCGGATACGGAGATCGAGGATGAACGCAGGCGGATCCTCGTGGTGGATGACGATCCCATCATCGTGGAGACCATCGTTCAGGCATTGGAGGAAGATGAATTCAACTACGAGGTGATCAGCGCGTCGGATGGATTCGAGGCCGGGCTGCAGGTCAACCATTTCCACCCGCACCTGATGATCCTGGACATCATGATGCCGGACATCAAGGGCAACGAAGTGTGCCGCAAGATCAAATCCAACGATGCCACTAAGGAGACCAAGATCATCGTCCTGTCCGCCTACCTGGATGAAGAGAAATTTAAGGAGATGAAAGGCCACGGTGCCGACATCTGCTTTTCCAAGCCGCTTCCCCTGCCTCAACTCAAGGAGGAGGTTGCCCGGCTGCTGGACCTCAAATAGTAGGCTGTAAGATAATTCATTTGGCAAGGATAGAGGGAGGAAGCCGTATTGTAGTACTGCAACGACCGATAACGCAGTCCAAATAAATTATTTTACAGCCGATAGCCATCCGAATCGCGTTTCGACCATCAATAAGGAGGCGTAGCATGAAACTCAAGGAAGCGCTGGAAAAAAAGAAATTTGTGGTCACCTCGGAAGTCCAGGCCCCCATGGGCGATGACGATCCCGAAGCGCTGGTCGATAATCTGAAACGGATCCGGGGTCGCATGGACGGCGTCTCGATTGCCGAGGTGGAACTGGAGGGTGTCGTGGGCGACAGTATCCGCACCTGTGAACTGCTCAACCAGAACCGCTTCGACGCCATCTACCAGACCACCACCCGGGACAAGAACCGCATCCAACTCCAGAAAGATCTGACCCAGGCCCACGAGTCTGGTGTCGAAAACCTGCTCGTGTTCACCGAGGACTATCGCATCTCCGGTGAGAGCCTGCAGGAAACCATGTTCTTCCATGTGGATTCGGGCAAGCTGGCATCGGTCCTGGAACACTTGAAGGACGGTCAGACAGTGGATGGCAAGGAACTGGCAAAAAAGGTCGAGTTCATCATGGGCTCCGGCGTTGAATCCCTCTGGGGCAAGAATGTGCCCAAGCAGGGCATGCAGGAGATGGAGACCATGCGCGAATTGGGCACCGGCTATTTTCTGACTACGCCCATCTTCGACCTGGATCAGTTCCAACGCTTCCTGCGCCAGGTCAAGACCTTCGATGTTCCTGTTATCGCCGAGGTGATGCTGCTGAGAAATGCCGCCATGGCCCGCTTCATCAACCGGCACTTCAAGGCCGGCCTGATCCCGGACTGGGTCATCCAGAAACTGGACAAGGCGCCCAACAAGCAGAAGGCCAGCATCGAACTGTTCGCCGACACCATCAAGGGGCTGCGCGACATCTGCGACGGTGTCCACATCATCACCCTGGGCGGCATCGACAAGATCCAGCCGTATTTAGACGCGGCAAAAATCAGGTAGTGACTACTCACAGATGGCAGCTGGCGACCCATATCCGCGTTCTCGCACGATTGAAATCCTCGACGTAGCGCTGCTACGCCTCCGGTTCCAATCGTCCTGCGGCCTTGATCTGAGCCGCCATCCACCATCTGTGAACAGTCACTGGCCAATCAACTTACTCAGCCTAAAAATGGCAACGAGACATAAGACATATCCCGGGCCGGCAACACCTCCATGCGATCCATTTTCACTCGCTGATTCATGCCAATGGCAACCCGTCACGCAATGCCGCGCCTGCAAAGCCGGCTGAAGATAAGGCAAAATAAGGATTTGGACTCAAGGCTGCCGGTTGCTTTTTATAACCGTTAGTATCCGCACCTTCAGCCTTAACCCTTCAGTCGAACCACCTAAATCAGGAGGCCATCATCATGACGTCACCCATCGAACTGGATGATCTGGAGTGTGAATTCAAGGAAGAGGTGTTGGACAAGGTACCGGATGCCCTGCTGGACCGGTGCATGACCTGCGGCACCTGCACGGGCGGTTGCCCGGCATCGGGCCTGATGGACATGGACCCGCGCAAACTCCTGCGCATGGTAAACCTGGGCATGGACGACGAGGTCAAAAAATCCAAGTGGGCCTGGGTGTGCACCATGTGCGCCCGCTGCGTCAATGCCTGCCCCATGAAAATCAACATCCCAAAACTGATCTACAACATGCGCGGCGCCTGGCCTCGGGACAAGCGCCCCAAAGGCATCCGCGGATCCTGCGACCAGCACATCCGGGCCGGCAACGCCATGGGCGTGCCCACCGACGATTTCATCTGGACCGTGGAGGACGTAGCCGAGGAGATCCGTGAGGACCAGCCCCAGTTCAAGGACATGCAGGTGTCCGTGGATCGGGTGGGAGCCTATATGGCCATCAACCAGAACTCGCGGGAACCGGTTACCGAACCCGACGAAATGGGGCCGCTGTGGAAAATTCTGCATCTGGTGGGCGCGGACTGGACCTACCCGTCGGTGATGTGGGCCGGTGAGAATTACTGCCTGTTTTTAGCCGACGAAGAGGGCTGGCGCTACATCATGGAAGAGTTCGTCGATCACGTCGACAACACCCTGGGGTGCAAGGTGGTGGTCAACACCGAGTGAGGGCACTCCTACTTTGCGATCCTGGAAGGATTGCGCAGGTTCAACATCCCCCACAAGTTTGAATTCACCAGCATCATCCAACTCTACGGACAATGGATCCGAGAGGGCAAACTCAAGGTCAATTCGGACTGGAACAAGGACCTGAAGATCAAGTTCACGGTTCAGGATCCCTGCAACATCGTCAGGAAAACCTTGCGCGAAGAGATGGCCGACGAGCTTCGCTTCGTCCTCAAAACCGTAGTAGGTGAAGAGAACTTCGTGGACATGGTCCCCTGCGGCGTTAACAACTACTGCTGCGGCGGCGGTGGCGGCGCCCTGCAGGGCGGTTTTACCGAAGAGCGGCGGGCCTATGGCAAGATCAAGTTCGACCAGGTCATGGCCACCGGGGCCAAGTATGTCGTCGCCCCCTGTCACAACTGTCACGCCCAGATCGAAGACATGGGCCACCACTACGGCGGTGAATACCATGTGCTGCACCTCTGGACGATCATGTGCCTGGCCATGGGGATCCTCGGCGAAAATGAACGCAGCTACCTGGGACCTGATCTGGCGAATTTCGGGTTGTAGGCAAAAGACGGGGGTCGGAAAACAAAATTCGGGCATCCGATCTCAGACCTCAGAATTTCGAATTGAGGAATTGGAGGAATAAGGATATGGAAAAACAAACCACGGGTTCGGTACTAGTCGTCGGCGGTGGCATTGCCGGTATACAGGCATCACTTGATCTGGCCGACTCCGGCTACCGGGTCGTCCTGGCAGAGCAGAGCTCGGCCATCGGCGGCGTCATGTCCCAACTGGACAAGACCTTCCCCACCAACGACTGCGCCATGTGCATCATTTCTCCCAAGCTGGTCGAAGCAGGCCGCCACCTCAACATCGACCTGTACACCATGACCGATGTGCAGTCGATCGCCGGCGACGCGGGCAACTTCGCCGTGACCCTGCGCCAGCGTCCCCGCTTCATCGATATGGAACGCTGCACGGCCTGCGGCGAATGCAGCAAAGTGTGCCCCGTCGACGTATCCAACGATTTCGATCAGGGTCTGGCCAACCGAAAGGCCGCTTTCAAGCGATATCCCCAGGCCATGCCCAGTGCCTATACCATCGAGAAAAAAGGCACGGCCCCATGCAAGGCCGCCTGCCCGGCCAATCCCAGTTTCCAGGGCTGCATCGCCCTGATGGCCCAGGGCAAATACAAGGAAGCCTTCGAGCTGTTCCGCAGCGAGCACCCCTTCCCCGGCATCTGCGGCCGAGTCTGCCACCACCCCTGCGAAACGGCCTGCACTCGCACCAAGGTGGATGCACCGGTTTCCATCATGGCGCTGCACCGATTTCTGGCAGACTGGGCCAGGCAGAACGACATCGCTTTCATCCCGGAAAAAAAGGCGGCCAAACCGGAAAAAGTGGCCGTGGTGGGCAGCGGACCGGCCGGCCTGGCCTGCGCCTATTTTCTGGCCATCGAGGGATATGCGGTAACGGTCTTCGAAAAACACGGGACTTTAGGCGGGATGCTGGCCCTGGGTATCCCGGCCTACCGTCTGCCCCGGGAGATCATCGACGACGAGATCGCCGTGCTGCGCGAGTTGGGCGTCGAATTTCAAACCGGCGTGGACCTGGGAACGGACACTACCATCGGAGAGTTGCGCGAGCAGGGATACAGCGCCTTTTTCATGGCCATCGGCTCCCTGGAGTGCAAACTGCTGGGCATCGAGGGCGAAGAATACGAAGGCGTATGGCCGGGAATGGACTATTTGCTGCGCACCAATCTCGGTGAGCGGATTGACCTGGGCGACCGGGTGGCGGTCATCGGCGGCGGCAACGTGGCCATGGATTCGGTGAGAACCGCCCTGCGCAATGGATCTAAAAAGCCGTTCATCATCTACCGCCGCAGCGAAGCCGAAATGCCAGCCAACGCCGACGAGATCGAAGAGTGCCGGGAGGAGGGTGTCGAGATTATGACCCTGACCAACCCGGTGCGGGTGGTCGAAAATGAGGGCCGGGTCACGGCCATCGAATGCATCCGCATGCAGTTGGGCGATCCCGACGATTCCGGCCGGCGGCGACCGGAGCCCATTCCCGGCTCTGAATTCACCATCGAGGTGGACGCGGTGGTCCCGGCCATCGGCCAGGAATCGGACTGGGCCTGCCTCACCGACGAATGCGCCTGCACACTGAACGACTGGGGAACCATGAACGTGGACCCGGTGACCCTGCAATCCGGCGATCCGGACATTTTTGCCGGCGGCGATGCGGTCACCGGCCCCAAAACCGTGGTCGAAGCCATTGCCGCGGGCAAGACCGCCGCCGAATCCATCCGACGTTACCTGTGCAACGAAAACCTGAGCGCCGGCCGGAACGCAGAGCTGTTCCCGGTGGAGGACGTGGACCTCTCAACGGCTGTGCCAATCGCACGCCAGGCCATGCCCATGACCGATCCCGACGGACGCAAAACCACCTTCGACGAGGTCCAGTTGGGCCTCGACGAAGCGGCGGTTCAACAGGAAGTCCAACGCTGCCTGGCCTGCGGTGTCTGCTCGGAGTGCTACCAGTGCGTATCGGCCTGCCTGGCCGAAGCGGTGTGCCATGACATGACCGAGCAGATCCATGAAGTCAACGTGGGGGCGGTCATCCTGGCCCCGGGGTTCGCCCCCTTCGATCCCTCCATGTACCAAACCTACAGCTATGCCGGCCACCCCAACGTGGTCACCAGCCTGGAGTTCGAGCGCATCCTCTCGGCCTCCGGCCCCTATGCGGGGCACCTGGTGCGGCCGTCCGACGACCGGCCGCCAAAAAAGATCGCCTGGCTACAGTGCGTGGGGTCACGGGATCTCAATGCTTGCGACAACGGGTACTGCTCGTCGGTTTGCTGTATGTATGCCAACAAACAGGCGGTTATCGCCAAAGAGCACAGTGACGAAGAGCTGGATACAGCCATCTTCTTCATGGACATGCGAACCTTCGGCAAGGATTTTGACAAGTACGCCAACCGGGCTCGGGAGGACCACGGGGTCCGGCACATCCGCTCGCGCATTCATTCGGTGTTCCCTGACGAGGAGGACCGGCTGCGCATCATCTATGCCACCGAGTCGGGCAACAACATTGAAGAGCACTTCGACATGGTGATCCTCTCCGTGGGCCTGGCTCCCAACCCCGACGCCGTATCCCTGGCCGGGAGGCTGGGTGTCGACCTGAACCATTACAACCACGCCAAGACCGATTGCCTGAGGCCGGTGAGCACCAACCGGGAAGGAATCTTCGTATGCGGGGCCTTCCAGGAGCCCAAGGACATTCCCCATTCGGTGATGGAAGCCTCGGCCTCGGCGGCCGCCGCCAGCAGTCTGCTCTCCGATGCCCGCTGGACAAAGTCCCGCAAGCGTGAACTGCCCCCGGAGCTGGATGTGTCCGACCAGGGACCACGCATCGGCGTCTTCGTATGCAACTGCGGCATCAACATCGGCGGCATCGCCGATGTGCCGGCGGTCCGCGACTATGCCGCCGACCTGCCCCACGTGGTCCACGTGGAGGACAACCTGTTCACCTGCAGCCAGGATTCCCAGGATCACATAAAAACCATCATCCGCGAAAAAGGCATCAACCGGGTGGTGGTGGCCTCCTGTTCCCCGCGCACCCACGAACCCCTGTTCCAGGATACCATTCGCGACGCAGGCCTGAACAAGTACCTGTTCGAGATGGCCAACATCCGAGACCAGAACACCTGGGTGCATATGAGCGAACCGGCACGTGCCACCGCCAAGGCCAAGGATCTGGTGCGCATGGCCGTGGCCAAGGCCGCCCACATCGAGCCCCTGCACCAGGTGAGTCTGGCGATCACAAAGACCGCCCTGGTGGTGGGTGGTGGCGTTGCCGGCATGGAGGCGGCACTGGGTGTGGCCGACCAGGGATCGGAAGTGGTGCTGGTGGAAAAATCCACTGAGCTGGGCGGGGTGGCCAATCTGCTCAACGCCACCTGGCAGGGGCAACCCATCGCCCCCTACCTGGCCGACACCATACAACGGGTAAACACCCACCCGCGCATCCGGCTGTTTACACACACGCGGGTAAAACGCACCACGGGCAGTATCGGCAATTTTTCCACTACACTGGCGTCGATGAACGGTGACCAAACGGAAACGCTGGTTGCCCACGGGGCCACCATCATCGCCACGGGCGGCGGTGAATACAAACCGGACCTCTACCTGTACGGCAGCCACCCCGACGTGCTCACCCACTTGGACATGGACACAGCGGTTGCCAGCAACGACAATCGCCTGCTGCTGGCCAAAAGCGTGGTCTTCATCCAGTGCGTGGGCTCCCGGGACGACATTCGTCCTTACTGCAGCAAAATCTGCTGCACACACAGCCTGAAAAGCGCCCTGGCCGTTAAGAAAATTAATCCCAAAAAAAATGTGAGCATTCTCTACCGCGACATCCGTTCATACGGCTTCCGCGAGGATCTGTACAAGGAGGCTCGGGATGCGGGAATCCTGTTCATCCGCTACGAGCCGGAAAATCCGCCCAAGGTCTCCACCAACGCCGACAACCACCTGGTTCTCGACGTGACCGACCACGTGCTGCGCATGCCGGTACGATTGAGGCCCGACCTGCTGGTGCTGGCCACCGGCGTGGTGCCCAATGCCAATCGCGAACTGTTCGAATTGTTCAAGGTGCCGGTGAATGCCGACGGTTTCCTGGTGGAAGCCCATGCCAAGCTCCGGCCGGTGGAGTTCTCCTCCGAAGGCATCTACCTGGCCGGGCTGGCCCACTACCCCAAACCCTTGGAAGAGTGCATTTCCCAGGCCAAGGCAGCCGCCTCCCGGGCCATGACCCTGCTCTCCCGTGATGCCATTATGGTGGGCGGTGTGGTGGCCACGGTGGATTCAGGCAAGTGTGCCGCCTGTCTCACCTGCGTGCGGGCCTGTCCTTACGATATTCCCCAGGTGGATGAACACAGCCATGCGGTCATCGATCCGGCCGAATGCCATGGCTGCGGCACATGCGTGGCCGAATGCCCGGGCAAGGCCATCACCCTGGCCCACTTTACCGACGGCCAGCTGATCGCCAAGATCGAGGCCCTGTTCATAGCAGCATAAGACGGACGTCGGAGAACAAAACTCGGACATCCGACCTCTGACCTCAGTCTTCGGTTAAACAGCTTATCAAGGAGAAAAATATGACTGCGACTACTGATCCCAACATTATCGCCTTCTGCTGCAAATACTGCTCCTATGCGGCCGCCGACCTGGCCGGCTCCATGCGTCTGGACTACCCGGCCAGCGTCAAGGTGGTTCAAGTGCCATGCACGGGCCGGGTGGATGTGATCCATCTGCTCAAGGGCCTGGAGGCTGGTGCCGACGGCATCTATGTGGCCGGTTGAATGGACGGAGAATGCCATTTCCTGGAAGGAAATCGAAGAACACGCAAAAAAGTTGATTTTGTGAGAAAAACCCTGGAAGAGATCGGCATCGACGGTTCGCGGGTGCAGATGTTCAACCTCTCTTCGGCCATGGCCCCTGAATTCGCACACATCGCCTGCGAGATGACCGAAACAGTGAAATCACTGGGGCCGCTGGACGGTTCGCAAGCTTAATCCGCTGAACGTCGAACATCGAACGTCCAACTTCGAATTGTGAATAATGAATTCTTTCGATTTGAAAATGGCGGAGCGAAGCGACCTCGGTATTCGACGTTCAGTGTTCGATGTTGATGGTCCAGTAAAAAGGCTTAAACAGTGTCACTCCCGCGAAGGCGGGAGTCTATAACTAATTGAAACTTATGAATCCTCGCCTGAGCGGGGATGAAAAAAAAGAGGACAATTCGACTTTGTACGGGTCCGTCGATGTTGGACGTTCGACGTTAAAAAGCCTTTCCTTTTCCGATTAACCTTATATCAAGCTGAAGAGGTTTTTCATGAACGTAACCCAGGCCCACGGACTGACCGGCGTTTTGGATGCCATGGCCGACGGCATCTACATCGTCAACGACGACTATGTGGTCGAATTCATGAACAAGGCCATGATCCGGGTGTTCGGTGACGGCGTCGGCAAAAAATGCCACGAGGTGATCAACCACACCGCTACCCCCTGCCCCTGGTGTCGGGCCAAGGAGGTGTTCGACAACCAACGCAACACCCACGAAGAGGTCTATGTACCCATGGTGGACAAGACCTACGACCTGTTAGAGATCCCTTTGCACAATACCGACGGCAGCATCTCCAAGCTGAGCCTCTATCGCGACATCACCCACCGCAAGGATCAGGAGTACCGGCTCAAGAACTCCCGCGAGAGCTTCCGCAGCCTTTTCGAACACATGGCTGCCGGTGTATACATCAGCAGCAAGGAGGGCAAATTTCTGGATGCCAACCCGGCCTTGCTGGATATGATGGGGTATGAAGACAAAAGCGAGTTCCTTGACATGGACCTGGCCCGGGACATCTATCTCAAGGCCGACGACCGCACCCGCTTCCAACAGATGATCGAAAAAAACGGCCGTGTGGTCGATTACGAGGTGGATTTCCGTAAAAAGGACGGCACTCCCATTACCGTTCTTCTCACCGCCCACGTGCGTTATGATCCCAAGGGCAACGTACTGGGCTACGAAGGCATCTGCGTAGACCAGTCTCAGCGCAAGAAAATGGAACAGGAACTGAAAAAGGCACACGATTTTCTGAACAACATCATCCAGAGTTCTCCCAACGCAATCATTGGGACGGACATGAAAGGAAACATCATCATCTGGAACCAGGGCGCCGAAGAGACATTGGGATATCAGGCATCGGAGACAATCGGCGACATGAACGTGGGGAATTTGTATCCCGAGGACCTGGCGCGCCAGGTGATGCGCATGATGCGAAGCGCTGACTATGGCGGCAAGGGTAAACTGCGATCCTCTCCCATGACCTTCAAGGCCAAGGACGGAAATCCGGTGGAGGGCAACCTGTCGGCCAACATCATCTATGACGAGGCAGGCCGGGAAATTGCTTCGGTGGGTATATTCGTGGACCTGGAAGAGCAGTTGAAGATGGAGCGCAAGCTCCACAATACCCAGGAGCAGCTTCTGCAATCGGAAAAACTGGCCGCCATGGGCCGGCTCACCTCCCAGATCGCCCACGAGCTCAACAACCCGCTCTACGGAATCATGAACACCCTGGAACTGATGAAAACCGAAATCCCGGTAGGCAACAAACGACGTAAACTGCTTGAGATGTCTCTGTCGGAAACCGTGCGGGTGACGGACATGCTGCGCAAAATGCTATCCTTCTCCAAGCCTGACCAGGAAGAGCGGGCCCCGGTGGACATCAACACGATTTTAGACGAAATTCTCCTTTTATATGAAAAGCAGCTCTGGGAGCATTCCATCAAATTGGCACACAGCTTCGCCGACAATCTCGGAGACATTTTTGCCTCCAAGAACCAGCTGCGCCAGGTTTTTTTAAACTTGATTTCCAACGCTCGAGATGCCATGCCCGAAGGTGGCCGCTTAACCGTGGCCACCGAGGGGGACGACTACTTCGTTCACATCACCATTGCCGACGATGGCGCAGGCATCAAGGAAGAGCACCTGGACCTGATCTTCGAAACCTTCTTCACCACCAAAACCGACAGTGTCAAAGGCGTCGGATTAGGGCTGTCCGTCTGTTACGGCTTCATCAAGGACCACGGTGGGGACATCAAGGTGGAGAGCCAGCTGGGGGAAGGCACGACCTTCTCCATCTCCCTGCCGGTCTACCGGCAAATAGACTGAAGAAGAATCCACCGTCGTTAAACTGCGTGACAATAGATGGCGCCGGGCCTACTGAAGCGCCATTTTTAATAAGCCAGCAATCTCATCTCCTCCCTGGGCTTGTGCGTATTCCAAACGATGGGGATAAACTTTCCAACCATATCACTGCTCAATCCCAATTTTGAAAACGAACCGGCCAGATCAGCCAGGGATGACATGCCCCCGCCGCTTTTACTCAACATGGAGGATAATCCGCCAAGGGTCCCTGATCCCGTGTCGGCTGCAGGGGCAGCAGCGATGAATGAACCCACTTCAGGCATGGCATCGGAAACCTTGGCGAAGTCTTCAGCACTCATTTGCTGGGCGGCAGAATTGAATATTGCACCGGCACCCCCTTCGGCCTGCTGATCGGTCACCCCAATATTTTTAGTCAAGAGCCCCACCAGATCCATATCAAAGGCAAAAGCTGGAGATTTCAAACCGGCTGTGACGGAACAGATCGTTAACAGAATTACAATCAAGAAAATACGTTTTATCATAATTTCCCCCTCTATGACTTGAACTTCGTAATATATTTTAGCACGGGCTTCAACGCGCCACTGTCGGCTATGGAATTGCAGAAAAAGTCATGCGGAAGCTCCCTTGCCGCTACGGCTCTGAGCCAAACGTTTCTGAAACCGTAAGGCTGCATCCTGACCTCGCTTTCCCGGTTCAGGAAAATCTGTATCTTAGAATTATACCGACCTGCTAAATTACAAGAAGGGCGTTCCCTATTATTTGTTGGCTCTCATGGAAATTGGGCGATTGGTTTGCCTGCACAAGTTCAGACATGAACCGCTGAACCTGGCAGATCCAAATTGAGCCCTCTTTTTGCCCCGTTGTCTTTAGCCTTTGCAAGGGCGACCAGGGAGATGAGAACCGCATAACAGAGAACGAACGGGGCAGAATCAAGATCCACGCAGGCTGTCTTGAGGTTCAAACCATGACTGGGTATGAAGACAGACCTTGACCAGCATGAGCATCACCGGCACCTCGATGAGCACCCCCACTCCCGTGGCAAGGGCCGCACCAGATGAGAGCCCGAAGAGCATGGTCGACGTGGCGATAGCCACCTCGAAATGGTTGGACGCCCCGATCATGGCCGCCGGCGCGGCATCCTCGTATTTCAGTTTCAACAGCCGCGCCAGGCCGTATCCCAGGCAGAAGATGAGCACGGTCTGGACCAGCAGGGGCACGGCGATCCAGACGATGGTCAGGGGGTTGCCCAGAATAACCTCCCCTTTGAAAGAGAAGAGCAGCACCAGGGTGAGCAGTAAGGCAATGATGGTGATGGGCGTGAGCACATGCAGGAATTTCTCCTTGAACCACGTCACACCTTTGGCGGCGATGATCCAGCGTCGGGAGAAGTAACCGGCCACCAGCGGCAGGGCCACGTATATGCCGATGGAGAGCAAGAGGGCTTGCCAGGGTACGGGCAGCCGCCCCACGCCAAGCAAAAAGCCCCCCAGCACCCCGTAGAGCAGCAGCATGGTCAGCGAGTTGATCGCCACCATCACCAGGGTCAGGCCGTCGTTACCCCGCGAAAGGAATCCCCACACCAGCACCATGGCTGTGCACGGCGCGATGCCCAGCAGGATACACCCGGCCAAGTAGCTTCGCCACAGAGGCACTTCCAGCATTTTTATGCCATCGACCAAGTCCACCGTGCCGGCACCGTGGATGGCGCCCGCAGGCAGGTCCAGGCCGAAGGGCATTCTCACCAAGTCTACCTCATCGGGCCCGATGAATCCGTAAAAGAGCGTGCCGAGAAAAAACAGTGCAATGGCATACATGGTGAAGGGTTTGACGGCCCAATTGATGAAAAGGGTCAGGAAAACCGGCTTGCCGCTTTTGCCCGCCTTGATCACCTCGCCGAAGTCGATTTTGACCATAATGGGGTACATCATGAAAAACAGGCAGACGGCGATGGGGATGGAGACCACCGGGGCCCCGTTCACGGTGATGGCCATTCCGTCCAGGGTCCGGGCCACGCCGGGAGCGATTTTTCCCAGCAGAATGCCGGCAATGATACACAATAGCACCCACAGGGAGAGATAGCGTTCGAATATGCTGGTCATCTTGCGGTCGTTATGGTCAGCTGCGATGTCGTTCATTGGCTGATTCGCTCCTGGTTACAATGAATTCTTCAATATCTCAGGCATGGATATGACAAATGCGCGGATTTCGTCGCGTACCCGGCGATAATGGGCCATGGCGGCTTCCTCGGTAGGTTCGTTTCTTGCCAGTGCCGGCGGGTCGTCGAATCCCACGTGAACGATTTTTACACCACCCGGAAAATAGGGGCAGGTTTCATGGGCGTGGCCACATACCGTCACTACGAAGTCCCATGACTCGCCGATAAAATCACGGGCAAGCTTGGAACGGTGATGAGAAATGTCCACCCCTGCCTCGGCCATGGCTTTGACCGCCAGCAGGTTGAGACCGTGGGTCTCGATGCCGGCCGATCTGACATCGATCGCATCATGCTTCAGGTGGTTCACCCATCCCTCGGCCATCTGACTGCGGCAGGAGTTGCCGGTGCACAGGAAAAGAATTTTCAGTCTGTCTTTCATTGGGGATCACTTCCGTTGGCTTTTTTCGTAGAATATGAAATCTGTGCAGCCCCATCGAATGGCAACGAATTGCCTCGACTCACCACGGTATGCCATCCACATCCATGGCATAGGGTTTCATATAGTCATTCAGGTTTGTTTTAGCGGTTGGCGTAAGTGCTGGACAAGCGTCGCTGTCCTTGACGCCCTCGGCCACACGGGTGGCGAATACCGTACAGGTGGGCTCACCGCACTCGTGGCAATTCGTCTTGGGAAGACATTTTAATATTTGGATCACCTGTGGACGGGGCATGCCTTCAAATCGGGGGGTGATTGTGTTTTGTTTCTCCCAGGCGTTGTTGATCTCCCGTTTCATCCATCCGACGATTTGGCGGGCTTCCACTTCATCTTTTAGCGCATTGACGGCAATTTTATTGCCGTGCACAGTAAGCAGCTTGCCGTGCATTTTAAAAGTTACCGAGGGTGGATCCTCGATGTAACTGAAACCGCCCAGTTCGGCGTTCAGGAAAGGCAGGACCGCAGAAACATCCTGGTCCAGGTGTGCGAAACACTGCACGGTCATGGCACCGGGCATGCACTTGTTGTTGAAGATTTCCAGGCGATAGGATTCGAGCAGCATTTTCACCTCCATGTTGCGACAGCAGTCACACAACACGACCGTCAATGAAAGGGCGTGCCATAAAATACAACCCCATTAAACCGACGACCACACCGGCACCCTTCCGAAACCAGTTACCGGCATCCTGCCAGGCATGATTTTCGGTCAGTTTCCTCACCATGGCCGTGGAGCTGCCGGCGACAACAATGGGCAGACAGTGCCCCAGGGCAAACAGAATCATCATCAGCGACCCGGTAGCCCATTTCTGTTGGACGGTCACCACAGCCAGAATGGGGGCGATAAAGCCGAAGGTGCATGAACCGGAAAGAATGCCGTAGGCCAGTCCCAATCCAAAAGCACCATGAATCCCGCGCAGGTTCAAGCGATAAAGCAGCGACCCGGACACTGTGCAGGCCTGCACCCCCAGCATGCCCAACGCGACCCAGATTAAAACGGCACCCACCGGTAATTGCCACCAGGGGCCCACATCACCGAGCATACGTCCCAACCCAGCACAGGTGAGTCCAACCAAAGCAATGGTGACAAACAGCCCCGATGTGAATGCACCCGCATAAAGTCCCGCCCGTTTTGGATCCACAGCAGCCTCCTGCCCGGCGACATAGGCGACGATCAACGGGATGGACGCCAAGTGGCACGGGCTGAACATCACGCTCACCATGCCCCAGGCGAAACAACCGATAAAGGCAATTGTCGAACCGCTGCTCATCCATACGTTTACAGTGAGAAACAGAGAATCAAGCATCCAGTTCATCCCACTTGTGGGGTTTAGGTTATGGCTTGACGCCCAACTGGCTCAAGGTATTTACGATATCGTCTTCAGACATGAATCCCACATGACGGGACACCTCTTTGCCGTTGGCATCGTAGAAAATCTGTGTGGGAATTGCCCGGATGCCGAATCGACCGGCTTGCTCCCTATTCTCCCAGACATCGATAAAAACGATGGCCGCCCTACCCTCGTATTTCTTCTCGATCTTTTCAAGGATGGGTGCCATCATCTTGCAAGGAATGCATTTCTTGGCTCCCAGGTGTTCCCGCCCCTTGAAATCATGTCTACAACTTTGCCCCCACGCCCTGAAATAACTAACGATCGGCGGCCTAGGAGACGCCGAAGATGAGACCCAGCAGCGGC